>AP028876.1:1586496-1903796 GCA_036323355.1 Gottschalkiaceae bacterium SANA
AAAGATTTCTTGCTGCTGGCCAGGGATATGAAGACTGGATCTTGTTAAATGTGGTGATTGACAAGGAAGAAGTTGTTGAGGTTGGAGTGGTTTATAGCAAGGAGTCGGATGGATATGGTTCTTATGTTGAGGAGGAGTGGTTTTTAGAACGCACCTTGCTCAAACTTGATCCGGCTCTTGAACTGGTTAAGTATCGAAAAGAATCATCCAATGAAGTTGTGGCAATAACGGGGGCGACAATGACCAGTCAGGGTGTTGTCGACGCGATTAATTCATGCATAAAGATGAAGGAGGAGACAGAATATGAGTAAGCAGTTAAAATCAAAATTAAGTTTATTGTTGGTTGTATTGATGGGATTGGTGGTTTTGGGAGGATGTTCTTCAACGGAAGCAAGCGAAGCGCCTGAAGTGATAGAAACAGCCGGTTATCAATATGATGGAGAGTTGATGTTTACCGGTGAGGGGGTATCATTTTCTATCGCCTATAACGACCTCTACGAAAGAGTTGCCGTTAGCCGCGAGGTAAAGAATGTTTCTTCCAGCGGAGAAGAAAGTGTTAATCAGGTGAAGGGCGTTGTATTGGGCGATTTGCTGCAAGAGCAAGGATTGTCACTAGGTGATTATTCGAGTATGCGTTTTACCGCAGCTGACGGATATGCCATTGATGTACCTGCAGAAATATTAGCAGAGAAAGAAATTATTTTAGCCTATGAATTTGACGGCCAAGCATTGTCAGAGAAAAAAATGCCTTTGCGTGTTGCCATTGACGATGTTCGTTCCATGTACTATGTTTCGAATTTGGCATCGATAGAGCTATTCTCTGATTCGACTGAAGAAGCTGTTGTTGAGTCAAGTGACCGTAAAATTGTATGGATTGAAACAGCAAGCCAAGGGCTGGAACAAGAAATCTATACATATTATGAAAATGAAGATCAAGCCATTATGGTGAAGGATCTTCTGACAGCCCATGTGGATGCGGACTATTCAAAAGTTGAATTCGTTGCTTCTGATGGATTTGAAAAAACGGAAAGTGCTGATGTTGCCGATCAGGCATACTTGAAAGTAACCGGAGAAGACGCCCCCTTGTTTACGGGCATTGATCTTCCAAAGGGCATGAATGTGAAAAGCATTGCCTTTATGGATGTTGCTAATGTAACTTTCGTCTCTGCTCAACAAGCGATGGTTTTGTTGGGCCAAGCGACAGTGGGTGACGACCTGGGTGTATCCTTGGGTCAGATTATAGAAAAATCCGGATTGGAAGGTGACTTCTTTACACTGACTGCCAATGATGGGTATGGGGTTGAAGTACCGAAAGAAGCCATTAAAGACGGCGTTGTCTATGTGAATAATGATGGCACCAACACAGTGAAATTCAATGGTGATTATCCAAAAAATACAAAAATAAAGAACTTGTTGTCTATCGTTTCAAGCGATGGTGCAAACGCGATTGTTATTGAGACTGCAGAATCGGAAACTGCGCCAGAAGCTTCAGAAGCGGTTGTTGAATCAGGTGAGTGGGCAATCGAATTTGATGGCTTGTCAGATGGAGCATTTACCTTTACTAGCGACAAGGCGGAACGCAAGTTGACACGTGTTGCTTTGCATACAGAACGTATGAAAAACGATGTTGTTAAAGCGAATGATTGGGAAGGCTACAAACTGATTGATATTTTAGATTTCTTGCATGTTGAAAATTATACCGAGTTGACGATTGCTTCACTTGACGGATATGAGGTTGTATTGATGGCGAATCAAGTCGATGATGAAACCCTTCTTGCAGTTGTTCAAGATGGTCAAGTTATGAGCGAACCGGATAACAGGGTTCAATTGGTTCAAAACACTGAGTTTTCAACCACGTGGGTGAAAGGGGTCGCAAAGATCACGGTGAAGTAACCCGGAGGTATTCTTATGAAAGAGTTGCGAGGATTGAGTATTTTTGAATGGGTATTGATGGCGCTGATGGCATCCCTTGGGATTGCTACCAAGCCTATTGTTGTACCGCTGGCACATATGATAACAGGTCCCCTCTTTATACCAGGGGGGGCCTTTGCTGGTGGATTTTATATGCTCTGGTTGGTTTTGGCTGGTGGATTGATCGGGAAACGTGGTGTACCGACCATGACAGCCTTGATTCAGGCGATGATTATTGTGGTGACGGGCAGTTTTGGAAGTCATGGATTAATCAGCATCGTGACCTATACCTTACCTGGTCTGATGATTGATCTCTTCTTCTTTTTGATTCGTCGAAAATGGGAAACACCCTTTGATTTCTTTTTTGCTGGCATGATTGCCAATCTAACGGGTACCTATTTGACCAATTTGGTATTCTTTCGTTTGCCTTGGCTGCCGCTTGTGATGACATTGGCGAGTGCCTTGTTGTCCGGTGGAATAGGTGGTGTGATTGCCTATCAAATTTATCGACGGATTCAGGTAACGAGGAGGGGAAAATATGAAGAAAAAAGTTGAGAAGCTTCTTGTGCTTCTCTTTCTTGTCTTCTGTGTTCTAAGTGGATTCACAGCTTGCCAGGACACTGAAATGACAAGCCCCTTAATCATTCGGGGTGATGTGGCAGAGAATATTGCAGTTCAAACAATTTGGTCAAGCATGGAAAAATCAACGATTGAGTGGAATGGAGAAAACGTTAAGGGCGTGGCTTTGCAAGCGCTAGTGGGTGAAGGTTTTCTTTATGAAAAAAATGACTGGATTCTGCTTGCTGAAGATGGATTTATGGTACGTCTTGATGGTGAGACCATATCTGATACTTTTATGGCTTACGACTCGGAACGTCAGTGGTTTTATATGTCCGACAAACATCCAGTTAATAGCCGTGTGAAACATATTAAGGAAATTATTGTTGTAAAAGATGAGGCACAACAGGTTGTTTACGATTCAGGAATCAATTTGGTGTTGGGGGAAGAAAATCATCACTTCTCCATGGGAGAATTGCTGGTGCGGGATCATCAAGTGATTATGCAGACTGATGGGATCAGCCGATCCGGTGAGATCGCTATTGAAGTAATGAAGCAAAAACGCGTGATTCCACTGAATGGTCTGATTGAGATTCCTAACCAACAAGCACTTATTGTTACTCGGAGCGGTGAGATGATCTATGAAGCCGCTGAAGGCGGTATGCTGGAATTGGAAAATGGAGCCATAAACTATCGAAGACAAAATTCGTCGGAAGTTATTCGGGATCTGGTTGGCATTATGTTAGATCCGCCAGCAGGATCCAATATGGATGCCTACTATGATGCAAAATATTATATGGAACACGAAGAACCTGTTTTGGTGCTCTTTTTGGATGGGTTTTCCTATGAAGAGTATAGAGCGCTTTGTAAAAACCATCCAGATTTCTTTATGACGAATTTGCCAGAATTTGATCGGGCAACAAGTGTCTATCGGCCGGTAACCAATGCGGGTTTTGCTGCTATGGTGACTGGACAGCCACCGAGTGTCAACGGGATTCATGATCGCAGCGGGCGTGAATTAACTTGTTCAAGTATCTTTTACGAAGCAGAAAAAAACAATGTCGAAAGCTTATTGGTGGAAGGCGAAATTAAAATTTTGAACCTACCAGGTGAGACCATTCTAAATCTCGATCGAAATGAAAATGGAACAAGCGATGATGAGATCTTCGAATCGGCAATGGAAAAATTAGATTCAGAGAAATACGGATATACCATGGTGCACTTTCACAGCATCGATGATGCTGGACATCAATCGGGTCCTTTAGGAGACTTGACTTGGCAGCGAATAAAAGAAGTAGATGAGTATGTGAGGGCTTTGGTGGCAGCTTGGGATGGACGCGTCATTATCACTGCGGATCACGGCATGCATCAGGAAGGTGAAGGCGGCAATCACTGGGACTTCCGCGCGGAAGACCTGACGATTCCCTATTTGACGTTGCAAGGAGGAAAAGCAAATGAATAAGCAAAACAAATCAATCCTTGGAATTATCGTCGTACTCGTTGTGATTTTGGGTGTGACAGGATATTTAAATCGCGGAGCAACTGCAGAGAAGTCTGCACTCAATGAAAACGCGGTTTTCAAGGTGTTGGTTAATGGCGAAGAGATTGCTAGTAAAAATATGGTGGAAATTCAAGCCTATGGGGAAGTGGATTTTGAGGCCAACTTGAAGACCAGTGGTAAAGATCCGATTCCATATACGTATTCTGGTGTTCTGCTAAAAGCTATTTTGGAAGATGCAGGGGTGGATTTGTCGGATGCAAAAGGCGTTGTGGTTTCGGCGGTTGACGGGTATGCGGTCTCCCTTACCATGGAGAAAATTTTAGCCGACGACAATGTATATCTTGCCTATAAGCGGGATGGTGAATTGATTGGAACTCGTGAAGAAGGCGGAAAAGGACCCTATCAGATGATTATCAGCAAGGATGCTTTCAGTCAATATTGGTGTAAATATGCCTTGTCCGCGGATGTTCAGAAATAATGAAAGAAGCGATGGTTCAAATCCAAGGCTTGAATTTCTGTTATCAAAAGGAAAAACCACTGTTTCGAGATACAAGAGCGGTGTTTTATCGCGGTCAGATCACCGGTATCGTTGGATTGAGCGGTTGTGGAAAATCAACCTTGCTTCGCTTGATTAATGGAAATTTGAGAATGGATAAGTGGCCGGAGGCCTCAGGAAAAATTCTGATTGAGGGAAAGAATCGTGAAGTTTGGAATCAAGATGAACTGATCCAGAAGATGGGAACCGTGTATCAGGATCCAGATTGCCAAATTCTATTTTCTCATGTAGAAGACGAATGGGTATTCGGTATGGAGAATTATCAATTGTCACCGGAAGAAATGGATATGCGTATGGAGAATGTCTGTGAGCTTTTACAGATTCATCATTTGCGCCATCGCAATCCCAATGAATTGTCAGGTGGCGAAAAGCAATTGGTGATTTTGGCATCAATTCTTTGTTTGGAGGCTGAAATTTTCATTTTGGACGAATGTATGACTCAGGTTGATGTGGAAGGGCGACAATTGATTTTTGCAGCCTTAAAGCGATTAAAAGCGGCAGGGAAGACTTTGATTTTGGTTGAACATGAAGAAGAACATTTACAGATTGCGGATCGGGTGTATCGATTGCAGGATCAGAAATTGACAGATGAACTTGTGAAGGGGTTATAGGCATGGCATATTTTGAAGTGGATGGTATTTCTTACGGGGTTCGTGGGCGAAGCATATTCAATCATATTAGTTGTCAATTGAATCAAGCGGAATTTGTATCACTAGTAGGAGCTAATGGAATTGGGAAAACCACATTGGCCAAATTAATGATGGGTATTCTGACGCCAGAGGCTGGCCAAATTCGTTTGGATGGAAAACCGATGTCCAAGCTCGCTCTTTACGAGGTAGGCCGTAAGATTGGATATCTCTTTCAAAATCCTACGAGTCAGATCTTTTGCGCGACCATTCAGGAAGAATTGCTCTTTGCTCAACGATTTCAGGGTGGAGAGACGCCTGAGGGAGAGGCGCGGGCTAAGGAAATGATTGACCGTTTTTCCCTTCATGAGGCGAAGGACAGTCCGGTTCATGCCTTGAGCCATGGTGAAAAGCAGAGATTGGCTTTGGCAACGATCATGATGAGCCAGCCAGAGTATTTAATTCTAGATGAGCCAACGACTGGACTTGATCAAGTCCGAAAGGCAGAGCTGGGCAAATACTTGAAGGAAATCCATCAATCGGGCGTGGGGATCTTGATGATCAGTCATGACCATGGTTTTGTTAAAGAAATGAGCCAGCGGATTTTGAGAATGGATGAGGAGGGATTGCATGAAGAAAATCTCTTTTGATCCAAGAACGAAGTTATTTGTTGTCTTATGTTTGTCAACGGCTGCTGTTGCTTTTCCAGAATGGCAAAATTTACTTAGAGTGACCTTGGTTGGTATTGGTTTTGGATGGGTATTTTCTGTTCCATTTGGCAGTTTATTAAGGCGGTTTTCAAGAATTCTGACTTTGTTTTTCGGCTTGATCCTTGTGCAGAGTCTCTTTACCCATCAAGGGGAAGCGATTCTTCAGATTGCCAGAGTTCCCATTTTGACAACAGTTGGCTTGGAACGGGGATTGGCCTACTTATTTCGGGTGGTCATCATCCTCTTGTCTGGCTCTATTCTGGCTACATCGAGTATGCGGGATCTCTTGCAGGCTTTGCAGCAGTTGAAACTGCCCTATGTGATTGGACTGATGACGGCCATTGGTGTCAAATTTCTGCCGATCTTTGTTGCTGAGGTACAAGATGCTTTTGTTGCCATGCAACTCAGGGGAATTGATGTGAAGCATTTAAAGCTAAGAAAAAGAATTCAGGTGATCGCTTATCTGTTCATTCCATTGATTCTATCGACTTTGGATAAGGCAGAAAGATTGGCGGCTACCATTGAGAGCCGCGGATTCCGGACTGGAGCCAAGCGATCGCATTATCGGAAACTGAAGCTGAGACGACAAGATTTGATTTGCATGATGATTGTACCGATGGTCATGCTTTTGACGAGAGTATAGGAGGAATCATATGAAAGTTATATCCGTTGTTGGCTATTCGAAATCTGGCAAAACAACTACGATTGAGACGATTATTCGAGAGTTGCGTAAACGAAACTATCGAGTGGGGAGCATTAAGGATATTCATTACGAGGGGTTTCAAATCGACACGGACGGAACCAATACGGATCGCCATCGAAAAGCGGGATCAGAATTGGTGACGGCAAGAGGGCTGCATGAGACCGATGTATTGTTTTCGGATCGATTGGACCTATACGCCATGGCGCGATTCTATGATGTGGATTTTTTAATTGTTGAAGGGATTCGGGAAGCCAATACACCGATTATTTTAACAGCAGACAAGATTGAAGATTTGGACCAACGCTGGAGTGACCATGTATTTATGGTTTCTGGTAAGATTGCTGATGAGATTGATGAATACAGGGGAATGCCTGCCATTAGTGTGTTACAAGATCCGATGGCACTGGTTGATCGAATTGAAGAAACTGCTTTTGATTTGTTGCCTGATTTTCCGGCGACTTGCTGTACCGCTTGCGGGGGGACTTGCAGGGAACTATGCGCGGCAATTCTAAGAGGGGAAAGAGAGCGGAAAGATTGTGTTCTCGATCAAGCGCAAGTACGATTGTCTGTAAATGATCAACAGATTCCCATGGTTCCTTTTGTACAAAATATTCTTAGAAATGCAGTGCTTGGCGTTGTAAAGGAATTGGAAGGATCTCAAGACGATGCAAAGATTACGATTGAAATTGGTCCGTCATGGCAGCAAAAATGAAAATGATGCAAGAATGTATTCCCATTGAATCGAGGCGAAATGATGTGTGGCATTGCCAATGGGATGGTAAAGATAGGATAAGAAAATGCTTTGCTGCACAAGTGGACTATTTACAGGAGAAAAGAGTCTATCGGCACTTGTTGCAAGTATCGCCTCAATTATGTCCGGATGTAATTGACTTTGACGATGTGGGAAGAGAAATGATTTTGGAGTATATTCCTGGCGTCACGGTTTTGGAAGCACTTGAAAAGGCTGAAGAAGAAATGGATCAAGAGAGGGCGGTCGTGATTTTCACACGACTACTTGATTGGATGCAGGTGTTTTACAAGGATCAAAAGACAGAGAATAATCAAGGGATTAGGGGAGATATTAATCTTCGAAATTTCATATGGACTGAGCAGTATGTCGTTGGAATTGATTTTGAGGGATGTTGCTTAGGTGATCGGGTTGCTGAAATTCATCGAATGATTGCCTTCTATCTTCTCTATAAGCCAGAAAAAACAAATTTCAAGTTATCGGTGGTTGGTGCTGTAATGGACATCATACTTCAAATGACGAATCGTTCTTTGTTATTTTTCTGGGAATCAGTTGAGGGAGAGATGGAAAAAATTCTTTTTAGAAGGAAGATAGAGAATAGATAGCATATAAGAAGGGGCGAAAGCTCCTTTTTTTTGAACAAATGTAAAAATAGATTTAAGATTGTTTGATCACAACATATGCCCCACAATTCATGATATGGTAATGTTATCAATTTTAAGCTTTGGAGGGGAATAGATGATCAAATTTTTAGCATTAGATGTAGATGGGACTTTATTAAACAGCAAACGGGAAGTATGTGAATCGACTATTGAGATGATCAAAGAAGCCCAAGAAAAGGATGTCTTGGTTACGATTTGCACCGGAAGACCGGTTCAAGGTGCTGTACCTTTTGTAAAAATGTTTGGATTGCAATCGCCGATTATTGCTTATAATGGTGGGATGATTGTCGATTCAAAAACGATGGAAGTTCTTTATGAACAGGATGTAAGTGGAGAAGATGCAAGACGAATCATCGCTTTGGGCCAAGAACGAGAGACAACGATCATTATTTGGTCAAACAACCAATTGTATGTAAATGAACTGAATGATCATGTTAATGAATACAAACAGTTGTCAGATGTTCAGCCGATAAAAATTCAGGATTATGAAGAGATTATTCAACAGGGGATTACAAAACTTCTTTGGATTGATGACGTAGAGAAGATTCGAACCTATAAAGCTGACATGCATACTCAATTACAGGAAACTGTCAACGTCGTTATTTCAAAACCGCATTATTTGGAGTTTGTCGATAAAAAGGTTTCAAAAGGCGAGGCCTTAAAACAGATTGGCGAGATCTATGGAATCAGCCGAAACGAGATGATGGCGATTGGAGATGGCGACAATGATCTACCCATGCTTGAATATGCAGGACTGGGAGTTGCCATGGGGAATGCGCCGGATTTTGTAAAAGAGAAGGTACAATTTGTAACTGCTTCCAACGATGAAGATGGGATTGCTGTCGCAATCAGAAAATTCATTGTTACAGTTGAACGATAAAAGAATGGAGGTTCACACGAATGGGAAGAATCGATTCATTTGAACCCATCATTGGGAATAAGCCCACAGTTTTAATTCTGGGCACCATGCCTAGCGTTAAGTCCTTGGAGGTTGAGGAGTATTATGGCTTTGGGCGCAATCAATTTTGGCGAATTATGGGAGATCTATTTGGATTTGATCGGAATGATCCCTATGAATTTCGAAAGGCTTGCTTGATCAAGCATGGAATTGCCGTTTGGGATGTCATGCAATCTTGTGAGCGCAAAGGCAGCCTGGACAAAGATATCAAGAATGCGGTTTATAATGACATTGCTGAATTAATCGAAAAACATCCAAGTATCAAGGTCGTAATTGCAAATGGCAGCAAGGCAAGGGATGTATATAACAGGCAGTTTCGTAAGGTCTTGCCTCAAATTGAGATGACTCCATATTATTCAACGAGCCCCGCCAATGCGATTGCTTATGACAAGAAGTTGAAACAGTGGCAAGAATTATTAGACTTGATCGATTCTTGAGCTATGTAAATGAGTAGTTTCAAAGATGATGCAAGTGAATGAAACGATTGAGAAACTCGTATGATCGAAATTATATGGAATGAGAAAAGTCATCTGCATGCAGGTGATTTTTTTATTGAAATAATTTCCAAAATTTTCGCATGATCCTTCAACGAAAGGTGTAAATTTTCATGAGTTTTTTGCCTGATTCTATAATTTGTTGGAAACAGGTAGGAAATAATGAAAGAAACGTCTTTCGTTAGAACGTACGCCTGATACGGACAATTGCATCCATCAGCAAAACGTGTTACGATTCAATTTATTATACGTTTTGGAGGAACTATGGAATTATTATTGAGAATCGATTCAATGGTATGGGGACCACCACTCTTGATTTTATTGGTGGGGACTGGGATGTATTTAACTTTGCGCCTGGGCCTGTTGCAGATATTCAAATTGCCCTTGGCAATCAAATATTTGTTTTCAAAGGATGAGGATTCCGCAAAAGGCGATGTTTCCAGTTTTGGAGCTTTATGTACGGCATTGGCGGCAACGATTGGTACAGGGAATATTGTTGGGGTAGCGACAGCCATTAAGCTAGGGGGGCCAGGGGCTTTGTTTTGGATGTGGATCGCAGCATTCTTCGGTATGGCAACGAAATATGCAGAAGGATTGTTGGCGGTTAAATATCGAGTGGTCGATGACAACGGAAATATGTCTGGTGGCCCCATGTATTATTTGCAGAATGGATTGAATAACAAGTTCTTGGCGAAAATGTTTGCCCTATTTGGCATCTTTGTTGCTTGTTTTGGAATTGGTACCTTTCCGCAGGTCAATGCGATTACCTCAGTTGTAGAAACAACCTTTCATGTTCCGGTGGTTGTAACAGCAGTTGTGCTTACGGCTTTGGCAGCCATGGTTATCGTTGGAGGAATCAAGAAAATTTCAAAGGTATCTGAAACGATTGTTCCCTTTATGGCAGTTTTTTACTTTGCTGGCGCTTTGCTTATATTGGTTTTGCATGTAGAAGCCATCCCTGCTTCCATTGACCTTGTTTTAAAGAGCGCTTTTACTCCTGTGGCAGCATCCGGTGGATTTTTGGGAGCGTCAATGATGATGGCTGTACAAAGTGGGATTGCTAGAGGAGTCTTTTCCAATGAATCTGGATTAGGCAGTTCTCCAATTGCAGCGGCTGCAGCGAAAACAAATTCCTGTGTAAGACAGGGGTTGGTTTCCATGACGGGTACTTTTATTGACACAATTCTTATTTGCACAATGACGGGTTTGGTTTTGATTCTTACAGGGGAATGGTCCGGAGAATTAAGTGGGGCGGCCATGACAACATCAGCTTTTGCTGGAGGTTTGGGTAACATTGGCCAGTTAATCGTGACCATTGGACTGATTTTCTTTGCCTTTACAACCATTCTTGGCTGGGGATACTATGGAGAACGATGCACGGAGTTTCTTTTTGGTGTAAAAGGTATCAAGTTTTTTAAGGTGTTTTATATTTTCATGATCGGCTTTGGTGTCTTCTTACAACTAGAAGCTATCTGGGTACTTGCCGATATCGTCAATGGCTTGATGGCGATACCCAATTTGATTGGTTTGTTAGGCTTGAGTAGTATTGTGGTTTCGGAAACCAAGAGTTATTTTCAAAATCTAAACCTTAAGGTCGGCGTTTCGGTAAGCCAGACCAGTGAAAACGGAGTGTTGGATGAAGAGAGATGGATTGTATAGTATGATTTATATGAGGGAAGCGAAAGCTTTCCTTTTTTTATAGAGATGAAACTTTTTCTATTTGAAGGCGTCTGTATGACTATCACAAGATAATATAGGAGGATTTCAGATGAAAAAGAAAAGTATAATGGGATTTGCATTACTCGTGCTACTCTTGGTAACAGGGTGTTCAAATGGTGAAAAAACTGAGCCGAGTCCGCTAACAACAATGCCTACTAAGACTGAATTATCAGAGTCAGATGGGGTTGAGATGGAAAGAGTTGATCCTAAAAATTTATCGGCGCAAGCACAAAAAGATTTGGAAGATCGAAAAGGTTCGGAAGGTGCTTATGTTTTTACCGACAATGGTAAGAATTATCTGGTGGCATTTGCCGGTGAACGAAATACTGGTGGCTATGGCATAGAGATTATTGAAATTCTACAGTCAGAGTCTGAACTGGTGGTAAGTGCTGAGACATCAGAACCTGGACCAGACATGATGACAATTCAAGCCTTAACATATCCGATGGATCTTGTTGAATTGATAAATGTGGAAAATCTTGAAAATTTGTTCGTATCTCTAGAAATAGAAAATGGGACGGTAAGCCATGAAAATGACGGGAGAACTGATGAGGGGTATTATATCTCTCCGACTTTGGATTATGAAACTGGTGATGTGATTACGATTGGAGATATTGTAGCTTTTGAAGGTTCGTATATCCACATTATCGCAGGTGATTTGATTGAAGTATTCAGCTATGACATAAACCAAGAAGGCGAGTTCTATTTGGGTCAAAAGGTACAATTGATTAAGGGGGACCATGAAAATTATTTAGAACCATTTCTGGTGGAAGATTTTAGTGTTCGCCATACCAATATGGGACAACTTATAAATGTACAGGAAGGCCAAGTGGTTGAGGTCGGCAATGAATCTATGACCCTTCTTACTGAGGGACTAGAAAAGACATTTGTAACATACCAAACACCTCTTGTTTCAATTGGTGAATTTGTAGAAGTTCATTATATGAATTTTGGAGAAGGATCTGAAGACTCTATAATTGCTATTTATGGTGAGGCAAGTAAAATGGAAATGATCGTTCGAGAAGTTCATCGAACGAATAATGGTGAGTTAATCTTGTATACTTCCGATAGGGAAAGTGAAAAGATAGATTATCATGTGTCAATTGGTGGGGGGACCGTAACGGAGTTGAATTACTCTGAAGTTCAACCAGGGGATTTTATAATTGTATATGCAGATGAAATTATGGAGTCTTATCCAGCACAAGTACAAGCACGTAGAGTGATCAAATAGAAAAATCCAGCCCAGTGGGCTGGATTTTATTTTGTCTCAATTCGCATGGCATCTTTATCTTCATACATGCGACGATCGGCCATTTCAATTGCTTTTTTAAGGGAATTTTCTTCATCTGGCAACTGAACAATGCCTATACTAGGAACGATTTGTGTTGGTGGATGTATCGTCTCTAGAGTAAAAGAAAGCAGCTCACGAATGCTTGTAGTATCCAGTGATAATTTGCAGTTTTTAAGAGACTCGATCAGAATTACCAAGAACTCATCGCCACCCAGTCGATAAACTTTCTTTTGCTTGCAAGGTAACTGATTAAGTTGATCAGCAAATGTCACAAGAACTTGGTCACCAACATCATGTCCATAGCGATCATTGATTTGTTTGAATGAATTGATATCAAACATAAAGACAGTTACAGGTAATTGTTTCGTTGCGTTTGAGATTTTGTCCATTTGCATATTCAAGGCATGTCGATTTCCCAAATGGGTGAGAGGGTCGGTCAAAGCCTGATATTTAAGTTGATGACGGGTATGCATGATTATAAAAACCATAAGTCCGATCATCAGGCTAATAATCATAAAGATCAAACGCATTTCTTTAAAAAACGGAATACTAGACTGCCATCCATCGATTGGTTCCGCTGCGACAAGCCAGTGGCTATTTAGAATATTAAAGTTTAGAAGGAGGCTGTTGCGCTCGTAAATTGCTGGATCACCATAAAAAGGATTGGTTGGGAATTGTTCAGCATTGTACACAGCAATATTCAATCCAGCTTCTTTGGCAATTTGTTCCAAGTTTGTTTTGTATTGGTCAGCATCCATAACAATACTAATTTGTCCCCAATATTCACCAAATCGAGATAATGGGAGACGCGCAATAAATCCAAGTCCACCTTGTAAGAGCTTGACAGGACCGCGGAAGGTGGACTCTCCATTTTCTTTAACCAGCAGAACATCCACTTTTTGATCGTCTATTTCTGTTAAATCAACACCGATTGATTCTTCGTTTCCTTCTTGGGGATAATTCCAAATAATGGTTGTATTTTGAAGAACACCGATATTACGGATTAAGGTTTTTTTATTCTTTAGTAGATAACCCAAGAATGCCTCGGATTCCCGATCGGTTAATTGCGGATTTGTTTCTACATAAGCCATATAGCCTTCTAAGAGATAGATGCTTTCTTGTATGGATATTTCGGCATTCGCTTGAAATTGTATAATTTGATTCATCAAATCTAAGCGTTCCTGTTTTTGACTATTCTCCGTGGCTGACTGGAGAAGGAACAGTGAAAGACTCATCAAAATGATACTCACAACACTTCCTATTAGAAATGAGTGTAGAAATTGTCTTTTTGTGACCGGATATTTCATCTGAACTGCCTCGCTTTATATATAATGGGTAATCAAATTATACCATAATTGAGAGAATGAAACAGTTGTTGAGTAGAAGGGATAAAGGCAGATGAAAGGGGTATGAAAAACATGTATCTATTATGCAAAGAAAAGGAGGGCTAAATGAAGTTTTTAGTGATTTATTATGCGACAGCTGAAGCGCAATCGAAAATGTCGGAAGACACACCAGAACAAAATGCCGCAACGATGCAAAAGTGGATGGGATGGGCGGAAAAAGTCGGTAAAAAGATGATCGATTTTGGCGCACCACTTATGATGGCAACTGAAGTTAATGCAGAGGGTAAAATAAAGCAGGGAAATGGCCATGTATCTGGCTATACCTTGTTTGAAGCAGCTGATCTAGAGGAAGCGGCAGCCATGCTTAAGGGGCATCCGCATTATGAAATAGATGGATGTAGAATTGAATTGCATCAATGTGTAGACTTAGGGGTGTAAGGATAAAGAATGGGCGTAGCCCATTCTTTTGTTTTTATAGAAATAGATGGTAGGATAAAAGAGACACAACTGACAGAAAGGAGAAAGTGATGAAACCAAGACAAAGATTACAGAAGCATGCTCTTCGAAAGTTTGTGATCGGTCTACTCGTGGTTATCGCATTGATTATGGGCGGATTTATTTTTTATACCATGGATTACTATCGGGCGGATCCAGAAGTTCAAATGCTGATGAGTCGTGAAAATGATCGGATTCAAAGCGATGGAGATTTTACTTCTGTGTATCCGAATATCGAGGAAAACAAAAAGATTGGCTTGATATTTTATCCTGGGGGTAAGGTTGAAGCACGTGCATATTTGCCTCTGTTAAAGCAACTCTCTGATGAGGGAATCACCTGTGTTTTAAGCGAAATGCCTTTTAATCTTGCCGTATTCAATACGGATGCCGCTGATCAAGTTTATCCCTTATATCCTGAAATCGATCATTGGTTTTTAGCGGGTCATTCTTTGGGTGGTGCTATGGCCAGTAGCTATGCAGAGAAAAATGTTGAAAAGTTGGATGGATTAATTTTACTGGGGGCATATCCCATAAATGACGCTGATCTCCCGACTATAGCTATTTATGGAACGGAAGATATTCAGCTAGATATAGAAAAAATGAGATTGGCAGAAGAGTTTGTTATTGATGGCGGGAATCATGCATATTTCGGCAATTACGGTGAGCAGGAAGGTGATGGCCTTGCATTGATCTCACGCCAAGAACAGCAAATCATTGCAGTGAAAACAATAATTCAGTTTCTTGAAGAAATAGACTGAAAGATAGTGATGTATCTGGGGAAGTTATAATTATGATGGAATAAGAAGAGTCCTAAGGAGAGGGAGTCGACCACCTCCATAGGACTCGATTTGATTTGCTTGTTGAAATTGATTATCGAACGGCAGAGTCTAAAATAGAAAATGAGATGGAATTGCAATTAATTTCTGCCATCGCGCCGTAGGGGAGGCAGATTTTAGGTTCTGTATGACCGAAGTTCATATTGGTCAGAACGGGTAAGCTTGTATGGTCAAACTCTGCAAGTACTTTTTGAATCACTTCTTTATAATCTTCATAGTGGGCTTGGTCCATGGGTTTTCCCCAGATCATGCCATTAATGCGATCGAAGATGCCCATCATACCGTAGGTGCGTAGAGCACATTCTACATACCACACGGGCGGTTTATCTTCCGAGGTTTCAAAAAAGAGAATCGCATCGTTAAAGGCTTCAGCTTGAGGGAAGAGAGCGGTCCCTCGAAGTGAATCGAATACTTCCAAACATCCACCAAGCAGATAGCCATGAACGATACCAGTCCCCTGAAGGAGGTCATATCCTTGATTGGGCTGGTATGCTCTAGCAGTATTTTTGTTTGTCTCTACCCATGGGAGAAACTCACTGGTCCATTCTTTTGCGGGTGAAATATCTCCAATAGGAGAATCGGAAAACCAGGTTCGTTTGATGTGTTCAATGGTATAGTCATGCATGTGAAGATTCTCGGCAAAATCAACCAAGAGGGTTGGGCCATAGATGCTAGAAATACCTGCTTTTCTACAAATCATATGGGTCGTTGTGGAGTCCGAATACCCCATAAAGATCTTGGGGTTTTGTCGAATGGTATCATAGTCGATATAGGGAAGCATGCGAATACTTTCGATGCCACCGATACAAGCAATAATAGCTTTGATAGATGGATCCTTAAAAGCATTCATCAGATCTTCAGCTCGCTTTTCTGGATGGGCATAGATGAAATCGCTCCCTTTTAGGGTATGCTCCATTTCAACAACCTCAAGACCAAAGATGGTTTCCAGACGTTCTTTTCCTTGTTGATAACGCCAAAGGATTTCTTCATCGCCAGCACCGCCCCAGGACAGACTGATTGTTGCGACTTTGTCGCCTTTTTGTAATCGACTAGGTTTCATTAGTTTCATATTTACACCTCCAAGTAACGTTGTATATGATCATACCATACTACGATCTTTTGAGTGGTTAATTGAATGAAATGATTCTTTGTGATAGCAACTGAGTTCTGCTGAATAAGCTCAATCCATTCTCTGCTTAGTCAATCGAGACTTGTCATGAATATACTTTCAAATCGAGGTATGATATAGTAAAAATTAATTCAAGCGATCAAATGTGATGAAAGGATGGATCTTATGTTTGTTCAAGTGAAAAATAAAAAAGTGTATCAGCATGTGATTGAGCAAATACAGAATATGGTGATGACAGGAACCTTGAAAAAAGGGGATAAATTGCCTTCGGAACGAGATCTTGTTGAGCAATTAGGGGTTAGTCGAGCTTCAATCCGTGAAGCCATCCGAGCCTTGGAAATGATCGGATTGGTAGAGAGTCGTCAAGGAGAAGGCAATTTTATCGGTGGTGACATCAATAGTAGTTTTTTTGAACCCTTGTCCGTTATGTTTATGTTAAATGGTGGTCGTTCGGAAGAAATTTTGGAATTGCGTCGTGTCATTGAGGTGGAAGCGGTTGCATTGGCTGCTGAGAAAATCACGGAGGAACAAAGTCTTGAGTTGCAGCAGTTGATGGATCAATTCCGAACGGCTACAGATGAGACTGAGCGGGTACAGATTGATAAGGCGGTTCATGACAAGATTGCTGAAATTGGCGGTAACTATTTGATTTTAATCCTTTTGAGTACGATCTCGTCTTTACTGGAAACTTTTATTCGGGATGCTCGAGGCATGATCTTAAGGGAAGAGGACAATCGTGATTTGCTGTTGGCTCAGCATCAGGAGATCTGTGATGGAATTATTGCAAAGGATTCGAACCGTGCCATTGAAGCGATGAAAGTGCATTTGGAAACGATTACGATGACGATGAGGAAACTACAAAATACACAAGCTGCCGAAAGGTAGCTTTTTTTATCGTCTTTTTTGTTAATAAATAAACAATTCTTGCATGAGGAAACGTTTCGCCATAAGATAGAAACAGATTAACTGGTCAGACCAGTAGACCGTAATAGAATTGAAATGGGAGGTTTCGAATGAAGATTGTAGTTTGTATCAAGCAAGTACCCGGTACGTCAGAAGTGGAAGTAGATGAAAAGACTGGTGTATTGAAACGAGATGGAATTGATTCGAAGCTGAATCCGTACGACTTGTATGCCATTGAAACAGCCGTTCAGTTGAAGGAGGTTCATGGGGCGCATATAACTGCCATCAGCATGGGACCGCCTCAAGCGGCAGATGTGATTAAAGAAGCCTTTATGATGGGCGTCGATGAAGGAGCCTTGTTGACAGATCGAAAATTTGCAGGCGCCGATGTACTGGCGACATCCTACACATTGGCACAAGGTGTGAAAAAAACAGGGAAGCCAGATTTGGTTATTTGCGGCAAAATGACTACTGATGGCGATACGGCGCAAGTGGGTCCTGAGATGGCTGAGTTTCTGGGAATCCCACATATTGCTAATGTTTTACGGATTATGGAAGTCAAAGACAAATCGATTGTTGTGGAGATGGATATGCCAAGTACCATAGAACTAGCTGAAATCACCTTCCCGTGTTTGATTACTGTTGAAAAGGGGATTTTCCAACCAAGATTGCCATCATTCAAGTTAAAAATGGCAACAAAGGATAAGAAAATTCCTTTTTACAGTCTGAAAGACTTTGATGATAGCAATGAAATGAATTATGGATTGAATGGATCGCCAACTCAAGTGAAACGAATTTTTCCGCCTGAAGGAAATCTGGATCATGAAATTTGGAGTGGATCGGCTGCAGACTTATCAGAACAATTATTCGACAAATTAAAAGAATTAAAATTTGTTTAATCGGGGGAGGAAATAAGGATGGCAAAAATAATCATTCATCACAATCAAATTTATGACCTGGATCAGGCTAAGGCTTTATGTCCCTTTGGAGCCATTGAAGAGATTGATGGGATATTGGATATCAATGCAGGATGTAAGATGTGTAAAATTTGCGTCAAAAACGGACCAAAAGGCGCCTTTGAATTAATAGAAGATCAAATTCGAACAATCAATAAAGAGGAGTGGAAGGGCATTGTCGTCTACGTCGATCATGTAGATGGAAAGATTCATCCTGTTACATATGAATTGATTGGTAAAGCGAGAGAGATGGCAGACAAAATTGAGCATCCGGTCTATGCGCTTTTTATGGGTTCGGGAATAAGGGAACAAGCCAATGAATTGCTGCACTACGGTGTAGATGAGGTCTTTGTCTATGATGAAGAAGCCCTGAAAGATTTTCGAATTGAACCCTATACGGCAGTCTTTGAGGATTTCATCAATTTGAAGAAACCGTCGATTGCCTTGGTGGGAGGGACTACAGTTGGACGCTCTATTGCCCCTCGGGTGGCAGCGCGTTTCAAGACGGGGTTGACCGCGGATTGTACGATTCTTGATGTTCAAGACAACACCGATTTGGATCAAATTCGTCCTGCTTTTGGCGGAAATATAATGGCGCATATCTATACACCCCATCATCGACCGCAATTTGCAACCGTGCGCTATAAGATTTTTACAGCGCTAGAGCGCAGTGATAAAAAGAAGGGTTTTGTAACAAAATGTGAGATCGCTCAAGAAAAACTCGCATCCAATATATCTGTTCTTGAGGTAAAACCGAAAGAAAAAGTGCAATCGATTGAAGAAGCAGAAGTGATTATTGTAGCGGGACGCGCCATTCAGAAGCAGGAAGATTTGCAGATGATTGATGAGTTAGCTGACCTTTTGGGCGGACAGGTAGCCTGTACAAGACCGCTGATTGAGGCGGGATGGATTGATGCAAGAAAGCAGGTCGGCTTAAGTGGTCGGACTGTGAAGCCAAAACTAATCATTACTTGCGGTGTATCGGGTGCCATTCAATTTGTAGCAGGCATGAACAATTCTGAATGTATCATTGCGATCAATCAAGATGAAAAGGCGACCATTTTTCAATCTGCACATTATGGGATTGTTGGGGACATTTATGAAATTGTGCCGACTTTAATCGAAAAGATAAAGTCTGGCGAGATGTCTATAAGTGATTTGAAACCGGCTGTGAACGAATAGGGGGAGAATGATGGAATACAAGAGAATGAATCAAAATGATGTGAATTTTCTCATCTCGTTGTGCGGTAGTGAGCGGGTGTTTGTGGGAGAAGAGGAGATTAACGAAGATTTCAGCCATGATGAATTAGGCGGTATTCATCAGTATCCCGAGGTGATGGTTGAGGTTATAAGTACGGATGAAGTGGCATCTATTATGAAATACGCCTACGATAAAAATATTCCAGTCACTCCTCGTGGCCAGGGAACGGGTCTAGTTGGTGCAGCTGTTGCCATGTATGGTGGGATCATGTTGAATTTCTGCAAGATGAACCAAATTTTGGAGTTGGACGAGGAGAACCTAACCTTGACAGTTGAGCCGGGAGTTTTGTTAATGGAAATCTCGAAATTTGTGGAAGAACATGATCTCTTCTACCCGCCGGATCCAGGCGAAAAGAGTGCGACGATAGCGGGGAATATCAATACCAATGCTGGCGGGATGCGTGCGGTAAAATATGGCGTGACACGGGATTATATACGTGGGCTTGAGGTCGTATTGCCCAATGGTGAAATCATGGAAATCGGCGGCAAGGTGGTCAAGAACAGTTCAGGATACAGCCTGAAGGATTTGATCGTCGGTTCTGAAGGGACCCTGGCCCTTGTGACAAAAGCGATTCTAAGACTGCTGCCACTTCCTAAAAAAGCAATAAGTTTATTGGTTCCTTTTCCTAGTTTGGAGATGGCCATTGAAACGGTTCCAAAGATTATTAAATCAAAGGTGATTCCAACAGCCATCGAGTATATGGTCCGGGATGTCATCTTGGCTGCAGAGGAATTTCTGGGTATGACCTTTCCTGATAGTTCGGCAGATGCCTATCTCTTATTGACCTTCGACGGAAATAGTACAGAGGAAATCGAGCAAGCCTATGATCAAGTCGCCCATATCTGTTTGGAGGCTGGAGCGTTGGATGTATTGATCTCCAATACGCAGGAACGACAAGAGTCGATTTGGAAGGCACGTGGTGCATTTTTGGAAGCCATTAAAGCGACAACGACCGAAATGGATGAATGCGATGTGGTGGTACCCAGAAATCGAATCGCTGAGTTTGTGAAATTTGCGGATGACTTGCAGGAACGATGTAATGTTAGAATCAAGGGATTTGGTCATGCTGGGGATGGAAATCTCCATATCTATGTGTTGCGGGATGGAATGGAAGCAGACGCATGGGAGCAAAAATTGAAAGAAGTGTTTGAAATCATGTATGCGAAATCACGTGAATTGGGCGGCAAGGTATCTGGTGAACATGGTATTGGATACGCTAAAAAACCATACTTACAGGAATCTAAAGGCGGAGCCGGTATGGAATTATTAAAGAATATTAAACTTGCTTTTGATCCAAAGAACCTCTTAAATCCGGGGAAGGTATGTTAAACAAGGAAAACTGGCTGAAAAATTGCCAGTTTTTTATTTATTGATGTTGAAAAAAATTGAAGATATGGATTAAGACATTCAATTAATTAACGATGAGTAAAATGAATGTTTGTAGAAGTATAACGTTTGGCAGACAGGGTGAATCAGGTGGGAGAGATTGCTTCTGCTATCTTGCGCAGTCGAACGGGATCGACAACAGAGAAGGTTTTTTTCCTGTAGGAGAAAAGTCCTTCCTCTTGGCATGCAGCCAGAGATCTATTCAGGCTTCGTATGGGAGCGTAAACTTCCTGCTGTACGATTTCTTTTGTTAGTGTGTCGAGATCTCCAACTTGATCATGCGAATAGATACTGACGATCAAGCGTTCCTTAATGGTCAGAAATGCAAGTTGGCTCGTTGTTTGATGGCTATGGACAACATCTTTGGCAAAGTTTTCTAAAATATACATCGTCAAATCAAAGTCAGCCTGCATCCATTGATGCAGGTGCTTTTTGTGGAGACGGATGATTTGACAATCAGTATTTGCGATCACGCTCTGGCTAGTCTCTTGAGGATTAAAGACTTCATATTCGCCGAAAATACTGCTTGCATAGTAGGTGTTAACGTTCATCATAACCCCTTCTTGGTTTTGCATATAGACGGATGCTTGTCCTTTTGTCAAAAAGTATAGGTGGTCGTTTTTTTCTCCAGAAAAGAGGATGTGGCTACCTTCCTCATAGGTGCCGGTGATCCATGTTTTCTTAATCGGTTGAGGGGCATTCTGTAAAATGCTTTCCAAGTTCATGATCGACCTCCTGATGATCCATTTGATATGGTCTTATTGTATGCATTTTTTACATTTGGGTCAAATGACCTTTTTATATATAGTCAAACTAGGCATAATGTAGATAGAACAAATATTAAGTATTGAAAGGGTGGAGTGGTATGAAGAAAACACCAGTAATTATTGATTGTGATCCTGGTTATGATGACGCGTTGGCCTTGGTGCTAGCCTTGGGGAATGAGGCCTTGGATGTAAGAGCGATAACAGCGGTTGCGGGTAATGTGCCCTTGGAGAGAACCTATAAGAATGTGGTTCGCATCTGTCAGTATTTTGACAAGAAAGTTCGGATTGGTTCGGGTGCAGTAAAACCCTTGGTGAGGGATCTGGAATGTGGAGAAATGGTCCACAGTCCGAGCGGACTTGGCGGTGTAACCATTCCAGAAGAGGTCTCGATGCCGAAGAAAGAAAATGCCATTGAAGTGATTCAATCGGTATTGGAAGAATCGGATGAGAAGGTTACGATCATAGCAATCGGTCCGTTGACGAATATTGCATTGTTTGTTAGTCAATATCCTGAAATGAGCAAAAGAATCCAAGAGATCGTCATTATGGGTGGCGCAGCGAGGGAAGGGAATCGAACGGCCTCGGCCGAGTTTAATATCTATGCGGATGCTGAAGCGGCTAGAATCGTCTTTGAATCCGGGATTCCAGTTGTTATGGCAGGGCTGGATGTAACCAATGCCTTTCAAATTATGCCGGAAACCTTTTCTGACTATCGATCTATGGGAAAGACGGGTGTTTTTGTATCCCAAGTACTGGAACGATACTTTGATTTCTATCAAACGTTAGGTGGAAAATTTAAGGGACCTGCAATTCACGATATGGTGCCTGTTGCTTATGTCATTGATCCAAGTGTTTGTCATGCAAAAGAGTATCATGTGGATGTGGAATGTCATGGTGAATTCACTTACGGCCGAACGGTCGTGGATTTTGGGGAAATGAATCCGAATAAAAACGTCAAGGTACTATTTGAGTCAGATCACGAGAAAATTATCGACATGTTTAAGAAATCGATTGATCAATTGAATCAGGTTTAACTCGAAGAGCCCGTTACGTAACGGGTTTTTTTTATTGAAAAGGAATTCCATAAAATGTTTCAGAAGATTCTAAAAGTAATGCTATAATGAATTCAGATGGATTTTCGTGTTAACTTTATTCATGGGAGGTGAAAGATGACAAAACTGAGTATTGGCAAGATGGCGAAATTGAATCAAGTAACCGTACAAACCTTGAGGTATTATGAGAAGATTGGTTTGCTAGCTCCGGACCTTGTAGATAGCGAAACAGGCTATCGATATTATCATATTAATCAATGTGCACGTCTGGATATGATTCAGTATATGAAATGTTTGGGTATGTCTTTGGAAAGTATAAAACATCATTTTGATCAACGGGACATTCAGGAATTTTCAGTTATGCTTGAAGAACATGAAGCTTGGATTAACACGAAGATTGAGGAATTGACCACGATGAAGGCGGCTGCAAAGCAGTATCAAGAAAATATTGGACGTTATGTGAATGCGCCTGAGAATGGGGTCATTCAACTCGAGCATATGAATGAAAGACGGATTTTTTCATATGATGCAGGCGTGAATTTTTATGAAAGTGGCATGGATACCTGGGAATATATGATTCGTGGGTTGAAAAATCAAATAACGATAGCACATCTGCCCATGGTGAAGTTCTGCAATGTAGGCTCAATTCTCAGAAAAAGTCACTTAGCAGAGCGAAAATACTATTCAACGGAAATCTTTATTTTTGTCAATGAACCCAATGAAACGACAGAGGTATTGCCCGGGGGAGTCTACTTGACTGTTCATTGTGATGATTTTTATCGAGAGCAGGAATTTGGAAATCGCCTTTTGGATTATGCTCAAGAGCATGATTATGAGATTATCGGGGATTATATTTGCGAGGTGGTTACGGAGCTGCCAATTTTTGAAGATGAGAGAAGATTATTCATAAAATTACAAATTCCTGTTAAACACGCTTGACTCTATTCTTAGAATAGAGTTTATACTGAAGATAGAATTGGAGAACGACTCCGAGTTCTATTGGCCAGTAATGGGGAATAGAACCGTAAGGGTTAAACCAGTAATGGATTAGCCTGCCGTTTGCAAAGGAGTTCAGTCTACTGTGATTTATTATGGTGGATTGAGCTTCTTTTTTGTACTCAAAGGGCTGCATGTAAGGGAGGGGTGCGGAGGTAAAGGGAAGGTTCATCGTGCTGTATTGAATAAAGGTGATCAATAAGATTGTCAATTAAGGTGGCAAACAAGGAGGAAATCTATGAAGCCAGGAAGAATTAAGATTCAAGTGAATGCAAGCGTGTGTCAGGGTTGTCGCGTTTGTGAAAGTGTCTGTAGCCTGAGTCATATCGGGGCAGTGAATCCGAATCAGACAGGAATCAAGATCACAGAAACAAAAATTCTCGGAAAATTCAAGCAAACCGTTTGCCAGCAATGCATCGATATGCCTTGTGCTAGTGCATGTCCGGAAAACGTTATCACTCGAGACCGATATTCGGGTGCGGTTGTGATTGGTGATGGATGTATTGGCTGTGGTGCTTGCCAAGAGGCTTGTCCCATCAATGCGATTCAAATGTGGAATGATACGGCAGTCAAATGTGATCTTTGCGGAGGATCGCCGAAATGTGTGGAGGCTTGTCCTAGACAAGCATTGAGCTGGTAAGGAGGAGACGATGAAAGGCTATCGAGACTGTGAATTGCGAATCAATTTAAAAGAGAAGTCGATTGAGAAGAAGGCATTAAATTCGGAATATATTGAGAAATATATGGGTGGAGAAGGCTATGGGATTGCTTTGTTATGGGACGAAATGCCTCATAAAATTGACCCATTTGATGATCGAAATCTATTAAGCTTCAACACCGGGCCTTTGACGGGGACACCTGCACCCAGCGCATCCCGTACCAGCGTTGTATTTATTTCGCCACTGACCGGAACGATTGGGGCATCAAACATGGGTAGTCATTGGGGTGCTGAGTTAAAATTTGCAGGATACGATTCAATAGTTCTAGAAGAGGCTTCGAAAGAGCCTGTTTACATATTGATTGAAGAAGACCAAGTATCCATTCATGATGCAAAAGAACTATGGGGTCTAGATACGAGAAAAACGACGGAAGAATTGATAAAAATTCATGGCGAGAATCATAAAGTCGTTTGTATTGGTCCTTCGGGAGAAAAACAAAATAAGCTGGCTGCGATTTTTTCTGACGATTGTTTTGCTGGACGCGGCGGAGCCGGTGCGGTGATGGGTCAGAAAAAGTTGAAAGCCATTGTAGTTCGGGGAAACGGCAGTGTGGAAGTCGCGGATCCAGAAGGCTTTATGAAGATGCAAAAGAAGGCGATACAAGAATTGAGAAGTGAGGAATATACCTGGGGTCCAGTTCATGGGTACGGAACGCCTACATGGCTGGATGGGTCTAACGACTGCGGTTTGCTACCAGTTGATAATTTCAAGAGAAATCATACGGATAAACTGGATCCAATTTTACCGTCTGAACTTTGGAATAATCGAGAGAAATTTGATGTGAAACGCAGAACTTGCTATGCATGCCAATTGGGTTGTCATAAATTTGTGATGATGGGGGATGTTGAAGTCGGTGAATTGGAATATGAAACCATTGCTGCTTTTGGCCCACGATGCGGAGTGTATAACTATAAAGATATTTCCATGGCAAATTATTATGCATCAATCTATGGGATTGATACGATTTCAGCTGGTGCTACGGTTTCTGCAGCCATGGAATGGTATGAGAAAGGCATTCTAACAAAAGATGATTTAGATGGACTCGATCTGAAATTTGGCAATGGCGAAGCCATGGTGGAATTGATTAGAAAAATGTGCCTGCGTGAAGGCTGTGGAGAATTGTTTGCAGATGGGTCTTATTGGGCAGGAGAAAGAATTGGAGAAAAAGCGAAGCCTTATGTGATGACGGTGAAAAAGATGGAAATTTCAGCTTGTGATCCACGAGGAGCGGCATCTATGGCAATTTCTTTTGGAACGAGTGAGCGTGGTGCTTGCCACATGCGTCCTTACTCAGCAACGATCGATGCTTTTGGTTATCTTTTCCCTGATTTAGGTATTGAGGAAGCAAAAGATCCTTTCAGTGAAACTGAGTCTAAAGTATGGTTGAAAGCGCTAAAGGAATACTTCGTCGTCACCAACCTGATCGGGCTTTGCGATTTCAATGTAATCAACATGGAGATTCAACCATCGACCATGGCAGAACTCTATGTGAAAACAACTGGGATTCCTTGCGACAAAGCTGAATTGCTTAGAAAAGCCGAGCGTACCATTGCTTTGGAACGTGCATTGAATTATGAACGCGGATTCCGAAGAAAAGATGATCATCTGCCAAAACGTTTTATGAAGGAACCAGCTTTTGGCGGTCCGGCGAAAGGCAGGACCATCGATATGGATGCAGCCTTGGATAAATACTATGAAGCGTGTCACTATGACAAGGAAACTGCCATACCGACAAAAGAGAAGTTTGAGGAATTAGGCATGGAAAATGTTGCTGCGACGATTTATCAGTAAAGGGAGCAAGAGTGTACAGGAATGGATGGCATTTTCTGTGAAAAAAAATTTGATTCCGAGTTATCACAGGTAAAATGAAAACGATTGTTGTGTCGTTGAAGAGTTAGCGATAGAATAGAAGTAAGATTTTACCATGAGACGAGGGAGCGCAATGTTCGAATATGAAATTACCAGCGGAATTCCAAAAACAGAGATTTTTTCATATTTTTCAGAGGCGGCTTTACGATGCAATAAAAATGAACAAGTATTTTATGGAGATGGATGGGAAGTCCGGCTGTTTGCGATGCCGGATGCCATCCATTGTTCGATTATAATGCCTAGAACATTGATTCAATTTCGAGGTGGGAAAAAGGAATGTGAAGCGTTGATTCACTCCTACCGAAGGGCGTTTATGCGGGGTGGAGCATAACTGGAATTAATGATTCAATGAGAAAATAGATGGAGGGAATGTCATGTTGCCTATGAAAACAATCGAAAATCAGATTGACACAGAAAAAGCCTATGTGAAAAATGCAAATAAACGTTGCCTGAAATATGATTTGGATCGTGATACGATCGTTAGCAAAAAAATAATTGCCAATTCGGAATTGAATCTAAGGCTGATTGAAAATCGAGAATTAATGATGACGGCAAGACCTTTTATCGAAAACCTTTGTGATTTTGTCCGTGGGTCGAATTTTTTTGTTGTATTGACGGATAACGATGGATGCATATTGGGTGTAGCAGGTGATCCGGAATTTGTAGAAAAGGCAAGGGATTTGAAAATGATTCCCGGGGCCTATATGTCAGAAGAGTGCATTGGGACCAACGCTATGGGAACTGCAATTGCAGAAAATCAACCAGTACAAATATCCGGGGAAGAGCATTTTATCAAAGCTTATCACCGATGGACATGTTCGGGTGCTCCTATTCATGACGAGGATGGCAACATCATTGGATCATTGGATTTGACAGGCAACAGCGATGCGGTTCATTCTCATACCCTGGGTATGGTTGTTGCAGCGGTGAGTGCCATAGAATCGATTATGAAATTGAAGCAAAAGCATCGTCAATTAGATAAGAGCAAGGTTCTGATCGAATCGCTTTTTGACTCCATTAAGGAAGGCATTGTATATGCGGATTTGGAAGGCAATATTTTAAGTTCCAATGAGCAAGCTAGCCGGATGTTTGGTTATAGAAAAACAACCTTTGAACACTTGGATTTGCGTGATTTGATTGATGATTGGCGGAGTGTTTTGGCAAATTGCTTGACCTTAGAAGACTATTTCAATGATGAAGTGTTGGTTCATGCTAGAGCCAATAAAGTGCATTTTCATTTAAACGCTTATAAGGTACATCAGCATGGTGAAATTCATGGCATCATTTTAATGTTTAGCGATGTTAAGAAAACTCGGAGATTAGCGAATCGCATCATGGGAAGAAAGGCGATTTATACCTTTGAGAAGATCATTGGCGAGTCACCAAAGATGATTGAAGTCATTCGATTCGCAAAAAAAATTGCCGATAGTAAGTCGACTATCTTAATTTCTGGGGAAAGCGGATGCGGGAAAGAAGTGTTTGCTCAAGCCATTCAAAATTATAGCCCTCGGTCAAAAGAACCTTTCGTTGCTATCAATTGCGGTGCTATCCCAAGAAATTTAATAGAATCAGAATTGTTTGGATATGAAGAAGGAGCATTTACTGGTGCCAAACAAGGTGGACAAATCGGGAAATTTGAATTGGCCGATGGAGGAACGATCTTTTTAGATGAAATTGGTGAAATGCCATTAGAAATGCAGACCAAATTGCTGCGTACCATTGAAGAGGGCTCGATTGTTCGGGTTGGCGGCAATAAAGAGATTCCGGTGGATGTTCGTATTATAGCAGCTACGAACAAAACCTTGAAAGCAGAAGTGAAAAAGGGGAATTTTCGTCATGACCTTTATTATCGATTAAATGTGATTCCTTTGAATATTCCAGCTTTACGGGAACGGCAAGCCGATATTCCTTTATTATCTAATTATTTTATGAGAAGAATTTCCCATCGAATTAATAAAAGACCGATTGAAATTACAGATTCACAAATGACGGAAATGAAAAATTATTCATGGCCTGGCAATGTACGTGAGTTGGAAAATTTTATTGAACTGGCAATCAATAAGGAAAGGCTGCCCATTGTACAAATTTTAGCAGAAAGCAGTGAATGTTCAATGCAACAAATTGAGACAGAGAGCATTTCCTTGGAAGAAATGGAAAGGTTGCATATTCAACGAATTCTTCAAAAAGAGCATTATAATATGAGCAATGCGGCGAAATTGTTGGGTATCGGGCGAAATACTTTATATCGAAAAGTAGAAAAATATGGGATTCCTATGGTTGAAGAGTAGGTGTTCTACAATGGAACAATGTCTCAAAATGGAACACGGAAATCGATTTCAGCGTTCCATTTTGAGACAAGTTATCAAGCTGTGAAAACCTTATCATTAAAAACCTCCTAAGCATCAGGTTTTGCAAGTTTGGCACGATACTTGCAAAGGATAGTAGTAATAAACTAAAGGAGGCTTTTTATATGTATGGATATCATGGTAAAATTTTACGGATTAACCTAAAGACTCAAGAGGTAAAGGTGGAAACCTTGGATCTTGATACAGCCAAAAAATTTATTGGTGGACGAGGACTCGGAACAAAATTCATGATGGATGAAGTTGATCCTAAAGTGGATGCATTGAGCCCAGAAAATAAGTTGATGGTTGTTACTGGACCATTAACAGGAACTGCGACGCCAACGGGTGGACGTTATATGGTGGTAACAAAATCGCCATTGACAGGAACCATTGCAAGTTCAAATTCAGGTGGATTCTGGGGTGCAGAACTGAAATTCTGCGGCTATGATATGATCATCTTGGAAGACAAGTCTGAAGAACCAATTTACTTAAATATTGTAGATGATAAAATTGAATTTAAATCAGCGAAGCATCTTTGGGGCAAGTTAGTCGGAGAAGTAACAGATGAATTGCAAGAAGCCCATGGTGCAAAAGCAAGAGTCATGACTATTGGTCCGGCAGGTGAGAATCTTTCCTTGCTCGCAGCCATTATGAATGAAAAAGATCGTGCAGCAGGCCGTTCTGGTGTTGGTGCCGTTATGGGATCAAAAAACTTGAAAGCGATCGTTGTGAAAGGTTCCAATAAAGTAGGTATTCATGATCCAGAAGCGTTGAAGGCTGTGTTTAAGGATAGCTTGAAAAAAATTAGAGAAAATGGCGTTACCGGTGAAGGCTTACCGACATATGGTACGGCGGTTCTTGTCAATATCATTAATGAAAATGGTGCATATCCTGTAAATAATTTCCAAGAATCTTATGATCCCGAAGCCGATAAAATTAGCGGTGAGAGCATGAAAGAGGATTATTTGGTTCGGAAGAATCCATGTTACCGTTGTCCAATTGCTTGTGGACGCTGGGTTGAAGTGGATGGTAAGCAGATGGCAGGACCTGAGTATGAGACACTCTGGGCCTTTGGTTCTGACTGTGGCATCAGGGATTTGAAAGAAGTACTTTTGGCAAATGATTGGTGTAATGAACTGGGTCTTGATACCATTTCAGCCGGTACCACATTAGCTGCAGCAATGGAGCTCCGTGAATTGGATTTGGTAAAAGCGGAAGAAATTGAAGGACAACCATTGGAATTTGGAAATGTGAATGCGATTGTTGAATGGACAAAGAAGATGGCTTACCGAGAAGGATTTGGTGACAAGCTGGCAGAAGGGTCTTATCGATTATGCGACATGTATGGACGTCCTGATCTTTCCATGAGTGTTAAGAAGCAAGAACTTCCCGCTTATGATCCACGTGGTATTCAAGGTCAAGGTTTGCAGTATGCAACATCTAATCGTGGCGGTTGCCATGTGCGAGGCTACTTGATTTCACCAGAGATCTTAGGATTACCTGAAAAAATTGACAAGAATGCACTAGACGGAAAAGCATTCTGGGCAAAAGCATTCCAAGACTTGACTGCTTCCATCGACTCGGCTGGATTGTGCCTATTTACTTCATTTGCACTCGGTGCAGACGATTATGCGGCCTTGATCAATGCGGTCTGTGGTACGGATCATACAGGAGATACGATTTTCGCAGCAGGAGAGCGTATTTGGAATATTGAGAAAATGTTTAACTTGGAATCTGGCGTTGCACCATCAGAAGATAAATTACCAAGACGATTGTTGGAAGATGCGATTCCAGATGGACCTTCAAAGGGTCAAGTGCATCAGTTGGATAAATTGTTGCCAGAGTACTATGAACTACGTGGCTGGACAAAAGGTGGAATTCCGACAGATGAACGATTGGCAGAGTTGGGATTAAAATAATTGAGGTGAAGAATGATAAAGATTGAGGTTCGACTATTTGCAACCTTCCGAAACGGACGGGGAAAAAAAGTGTTTGTAGAAATGGATCAACCAACCGTTGAAGACGTACTTCAATCGATCAACATTACCAATGAAGAAGTAGCTATCTTGCTCGTAAATGGGCAAGACGGCCACTTCGATCAGGTACTGATTGAAGGCGATTACCTATCGATCTTTCCCCCAGTTGGAGGCGGATGATGGGACGGTATGATCGAAATGGCATTTTTTCAAGCGAAGATATGAAGCAGATTCACACAGCTCATGTTTGCGTAATCGGGAGCGGTGGATTGGGCGGATATATTATTGAGATGCTGGCTCGAGTTGGCATAGGAGAAATCACTATTGTCGACGGTGATGTTTTCGATGAAAGCAATTTAAATCGACAGCTATTCTCTACGAGTGAAAATCTTGGCAGAATCAAGGTGTTTGAAGCAGAGAAACGGATAGCACAGATCAATCCGGAAACGACTATTCATGCGATACATACATTGCTAGATGAGAATAACGCTATATCGATTTTTGAAAGTGCTGATCTTGTTGTTGATGGTTTAGATAATGTGCCTGCACGATTAGTCACGCAAATGGCCTGTGAGAAATTACAAATTCCTTTGATTCATGGCGCGATTGCTGGATGGTATGGTCAAGTAACAACAATTTTGCCAGGAGATCGAACGCTAGACCGATTGTATAAAAGTTCGCAAGAAACTGGAATTGAAAAGGATTTGGGAAATCCATCATTTACTCCGGCTATGATCGCATCGATCCAGGTATCTGAAACACTAAAAGTGTTGTTGGGTAAAGAAGAGATTTTGCGAAATCGGATTTTAATGATTGATTTGTTGGATAATGAATTTCAAATTTTAACAATTTAATATTTATTCCGAGTCGACGATTCTAAGGGAAACTAAGATCGATTGACCTATGGGTAATGGGAGAAATACCATTGCCTCCCGTGTTTGGAAAGGAAGAAGAAAACAAGTTCTATTTGCGTTCTTTCCTACGGGGAAGAACGTTTTTCTTTTTTCATAAAATGAAATATATCATAAGGAGGAGAAAAGAATGAAACGAAAAGTAAGTGTATGGTTAATGGTGTTAATGGTAATCGGTTTACTGGTTGGGTGTACGGGTGCAAGTGGTCAAGAGGCAGCAGAGGTTGAGCCTAGTGCCCAAGTAGAAACGACAGAGAGTGTTGTAGAGGAAGCTGATGCTGAGAGTAGTGAAGCAACACTAGTTGCCACTGATTCTATTATTTTGTCGACCACAACTTCTACAGAAAATAGTGGCTTATTGGCATATATCTTGCCAGATTTCACAGAAAAAACTGGCATAGAGGTAAAAGTCGTAGCAGTTGGAACGGGTAAAGCCTTACAAATGGGAATGGATGGAGAAGCTGATGTACTTTTGGTGCATGCAAAGCCTTCAGAAGAAACTTTTGTTGCTGATGGACATGGCGTTGAACGATTTGATGTGATGTACAATGACTTTGTGATTATTGGACCTGATGCAGATCCTGCGGACTTGCGTGCGACAGGTGCAGAAATTGTCCCTTCGTTCAAAAAAATATTCGAAAGTCAAGCACCATTTGTTTCACGAGGGGACGACTCTGGAACGCATAAGAAAGAGAAATCTCTTTGGACAGCAGCTGGATTAACACCAGAGGGCGATTCATATGTATCTGCTGGTAAAGGGATGGGAGACGTGATTCAAATGGCTGATGAAATGCAAGCCTACACCATGTCGGATCGTGCCACTTACTTAAGCATGTCAGATAAGCTTGATTTGGAAATTCTTGTTGAAGGCGATCCTATTCTTTTTAATCAATATGGGGTGATAGCAGTCAATCCAGATAAAAATGAACTTATCAATAACGCGGGTGCAAACGCATTTATCGAGTGGTTGTTATCTGCGGAGACACAGGAAATGATTAGCGGATTTGGTGTTGAAGAATTTGGTCAACCCTTGTTTGTACCTAACGCAAAATAGTATCAGTACTTGATTATGGGTGGAAGAGAGGATGGAAAGCATGACATATATCGTCGATGGATTCATCGGTGCGTTTAAAATATTGAGTTCTTTCGATCAGGAAATTTACTCAATCATTGGGCTGTCTATTTTTGTCTCTTTCACTTCGACCCTGATATCTGCAATCTTTGGAATCATATTTGGGATTCTGCTGGGGTTGAACGACTTTAAGGGTAAAAACATTATTGTTCGGTGCATGTACTCTTTCATGGCTTTACCCCCAGTGGTTGTGGGACTATTTGTTGCGATATTCATCTCGCGACGTGGTCCCTTAGGATCCCTTCAATTGATGTTTACTCCAACTGCTATGGTGGTGGCGCAAACATTATTGATTACTCCGATTATCAGTGGGCTGGTTTATAATGCAACGCGTACTTATGGCAATCAGATCAGCGAAGTATGCATGAGCTTAGGTGGAACCTGGTGGAATCGTATGGTTTTGGTATTTTTTGAGTTAAAGAAGTCGATTGCGGTCGCTATTACGACCGGTTTTGGACGAGGAATATCTGAAGTAGGCGCCGTGATGATTGTTGGCGGGAATATTAAGGGTCATACACGTGTCATGACAACTTTTATCGCGATGAACAACTCAATGGGTAACTATGAGCAATCGATTGCGATGGGACTCGTACTAATTGGAATTGCAATTGTGACCAATAGCGTGATTCATCGCTTAACAGGTGAAGAATTATGAGAATTGATATAATAGGTCTACATAAAAGTTTCGATGGCAATAATTTGTTTTTTATTCAAGAATACAAATTTCAGACTGGACAAGCATATGGGATGATCGGAAATAATGGTATTGGGAAAACGACCTTGTTGAGAATTATTAGCGGGTTTGATACTAAATATGAGGGGACCGTATACTTTGACGGGCGACCCTATACTGACCAAACAACAAAAAAAATAAGTTATATTAGCCAAAAGCCTTATATGCTCAATCGATCTGTGCGAGAAAATATCGCATATCCATTATTGATTCGAAAGTGGAATCGCAAATCAGTGGACAGAGAAGTTGAGGTTTGGCTCGATATGCTAGGGTTGACAGATTTGGCGGATCGAAAGGCGATCGTATTATCGGCGGGAGAACAGCAAAAGGTTGCCCTAGCCAGGGGATTGATTTATCAGCCAGAACTCGTATTACTAGATGAGCCAACGGCGAATATCGATCCGGAAAGCGTGAAAATATTGGAACAGATTTTGTCCAATTATCAATTAAAAACGAAAGCAACAATCATCTGGGTCACACATAACTTGGAGCAAGCATTTCGCATTTGCGATCAAGTGATTGTGATGAAGAAAGATCGATTGCAAAACATATCAAAACACAGGTTACAAGCAAGCCTGGACTCCATGCGAAAATTGGACCGGGTATTGAATGATCACGAGGAAGTAGAGGGGTAGCGATGGATTTATTTACAGTGATGCGAAGACAAGAAGTGGCGACTTTATTAGAAAGTGAATTTTTAAAGTGGCAACAAGAGCAGGAATGGGTTTCGATCGAAGATGCGTTGGGGCGAGTACTGGCGGCCGATCTTGTTTCTGAAGAGAACATTCCTCCGTTTCGACGATCAACCGTGGATGGCTATGCAGTGCGTGCGGCGGATACGACAGGATGTTCGGATTCTTTACCGGCATTTCTTCAAATGCTTGGAGAAACCCGAATGGGCCAAGGAACCGATCTTGAGGTTCAAGCCGAGCAAGCTGTTTATGTGCCAACAGGAGGGATTGTTCCTAGGGGTGCTGATGCAGTCTGTATGATAGAGTATACTGAAAATTTTCAAAATGAAATTGCCATTCAACGTCCAATGAGCCAGTTAGAAAATTTGGTTGAAATTGGGGATGACGTCTCGATTGGGGAATGCGTTTTGCAAAAAGGAAGTCGGATTCAGACTCAACATATTGGAGCAGTTGCGGCTTTAGGGCGAAATCGAGTCCTTGTGAAAAAGCGAATAAGAGTTGCGATTCTTTCAACTGGAGACGAGCTTATTGGACCTGGCAAGCCTTTAAAATTAGGGCAAATTAGAGACAGTAATACAGATGCACTCAGGGCTATGGTCATCGCGCTTGGCTGTGAAGTTGTGATAGCAGATCGAATTTTGGATCAGTTTGATGCGTTGCAATCTGGCTTACAAAAAGCCATAAGCGAAAGCGACTTGGTCTTAATCTCAGGAGGAAGTTCAGTCGGCACTCTTGACATGACGCCGGATATCATCAATAGTTTGGGAAAACCGGGAATTTTGGTTCATGGCATAGCCATCAAACCAGGAAAACCAACCATGGTGGCAAAGGTGCAAAATAAGGCGGTATTTGGATTGCCGGGACACCCCGCTTCGTGCTTGATTGCCTACAAGACGATCGTAGAACCTTTTATTCAAAAAACGCTTTTGGCTGAAAGGATCAAATCATTTCCATTGACTGCAGTTGCAGATTTTCAAATTCATGTTTCATCGGGTCGTGATGTTTTTTACATGGTACAGATTCAAGAAAATGAAGGACGATGGATAGCAAAACCCGTCCATGGAAAATCGGGGATGGTTTCTTTGTTATCGAAAGCAGATGGGTATATTGAAATTCCAATGGAGAAAGAAGGCATACAACGGGGCGAAATTGTCTCCGTTCATCGATTCTAGGAGGCAGACATATGAAACGTAATATTTATCTTGAAACTATCGACATGGATGCAGCAAAAGCGGTGATCCAATCTGAATTTTTAAATAACAGAGGCAATCGATCCGAAAGCATTTCTGTATTTGATGCGCTATCGAGAACCACTGCAGACCCGGTATTTGCAAAGATCTCGAATCCGCATTACAATGCAGCTGCTATGGACGGGATTGCGTTGGATGCGAGCTGTACCTATGGTGCTCACGAGAGAAATGCTTTAATTATAGAAGAAGGAAAAGATTTTATCTATGTAGATACAGGAGATTATATCGAATCGAAATATAATGCAGTAGTCATGATCGAAGATGTTTATCCAGAAGAGGATGGGAAAATCTCAATTATTAAGTCATCTCATCCTTGGGAACATATTCGAGTGGTTGGAGAGGATATCGCGATTGGGGATATGATCTTGCCGACTCACCATCGGATTTCTCCTGTCGATATTGGCGCGCTCTTGTGTGGCGGGCTGACAGAGATCGAGGTATTAAAAAAAGTCCAGGTTGGCATTCTTCCTACGGGGACAGAGATTGTTAACCCTGGCACCCCCTTATCACCTGGAAAGATTATTGATTCAAACTCTCGAGTTTTTGAAAACATGGTCGTGGAAGCGGGTGGTCTAGCAAAACGGTACGAACCGGTGATTGATGACAAGGAGTTATTGAGACAAGCCATTTTGCAACTCGTTTCTGAAAATGATGTGGTTGTGATCAACGCGGGGTCATCTGCTGGTTCTGAGGATTACACCGTCGGGTTGATACGAGAGCTTGGGGAAGTTTTTGTTCATGGTATAGCAATTAAGCCAGGTAAACCCACTATTATGGGGAAAATTGATGGGAAGCCGGTTGTTGGCATTCCAGGGTATCCAGTTTCTGCGTTCATTTCATTTAAGGAATTTGTGATTCCTCTGATTGAACAAGGGGAACCGGAGAAAAAGGATAATCAAGTGGAGGCAACCTTGTCTAAGAGGATCGTTTCGGCTTTAAAACATAAGGAATATGTGCGCGTCAAGCTTGGCAAGGTAGGCAAGCAATTGATTGCAACCCCCTTGAGTCGGGGTGCGGGCGTAACCATGTCTTTGGTAAAGGCTGATGGTTTGCTTGCGATACCGAAAGCTGTAGAAGGAATTGAGGCGGGAACAAGTGTGATCATTGAACGTTTGCACAGCATGGAACAAATTAATCGTGCTTTGGTTTCGATCGGCAGCCATGACATTTTGATGGATCATTTAAATGACCTGATGGCCAAACAAAAAGAGGGATATTCGGTTTCATCCGCTCATGTGGGTAGTCTTGGTGGGATTATGGCTATTCGTAGAGGTGAAACGCATATAGCGCCAACCCATCTTTTAGATGAAAAAACAGGGACCTATAATCTCGCTTTTGTTCGAAAGTATGTCAATCCGAACGAGGTAACTTTACTAAAGGGAATCAAACGTTGGCAAGGCTTGTATGTAGAGAAGGGTAATCCAAAGAAACTAACAGGCATTCGTGATTTGATGAATCCAGATTTAATTTTTGCCAACCGGCAAAAGGGGTCAGGCACTCGTACTTTGTTAGATTATTATTTAAAAAAAGAAGAAATTACTGGAGCTTCGATTTCGGGTTATCAAAATGAATTAACAACCCATACTGGAGTTGCCTTATCTGTTTTATCGGGAAATTCTCACGTTGGTATGGGAATTCAATCGGTCGCTGACTTGATGGGGTTGGAATTTATCCCTTTAGCACTGGAAGAATATGATTTTCTGATTCCAAAGCAATTTCTTGAAGAAGATCGGGTTCGTTATTTTATTCAATGTTTGAAGAGTCCAACATTCCGTGAAAAGTTGGAAGAACTGGGCGGATATGAAATTGGTGATTTTTATTTTGTAGACCCGGCAAAGGAGGATGTGTCACATGGTTGATCAGTTTGAACGTCATATTCATTATTTACGGGTTTCTGTAACTGATCTTTGTAATTTAAAATGTCAATATTGCATGCCAGAAGATGGAATTGCAAAAAAGGATCATCAGGATATTTTACGAATTGAAGAGTATTTGCAATTGATCGAGGAAATGGTTGAATTGGGTGTTGACAAGGTTCGTTTAACTGGAGGAGAGCCATTGGTTCGAAGAGGCATCGTGGATCTTGTTAAGGGAATAGGCAAGATGGACGGAGTCAAAGATCTGGCAATTACAACCAATGGCGTTTTATTGAAGAAATATGCGAAAGACTTAAAAGATGCTGGATTGACACGTGTCAACATTAGTATCGATACACTTGATCCGAACAAGTATCGAGAAATTACTCGAGGTGGGAACATCGAAGATGTTTTGGGCGGAATTGAAGAAGCACGAAGCGTTGGACTTTTGCCGATTAAATTAAATGTTGTACTCATCAATGGTTTTAACACCGATGAGGTAGAGGACTTTATCAAGTTGGCGGATGACGACATGGATGTACGTTTTATTGAGTTGATGCCATTTGGGCAAGTAGCAAATTGGAGCAAGGATAAGTTCATTTCAAATGAAGTGATCTTCAATCGACATCGCGAGCGATTTATGACGGAACCTGAAGAACAATATGGTCCTGCAAAGTATTATGAGAAAAAAGACGGTCATGGGCGGGTCGGATTCATTAATGCAATTTCCAGCCATTTTTGCGCAACCTGCAATCGGGTTCGATTAACGGCCGACGGAAAGTTGAAATTATGTCTGCATACGAATGAAGAGTTCGATTTAAAACCTCTTCTTGGTCTGGATTCTGCAACCATTCAAGAATCCTTACAGTCGTATATTATGACGAAGCCCGAGCGCCATCATATGAATGATCAGGGATTTGTACCGATTATTCGGGATATGAATCGGATTGGAGGATAAGTAATGGAATTTACTCATTTTAATGAATATGGGAAAGCGAAAATGGTATCTGTCGGTGAAAAGGAAGACACCAAACGAGTTGCAATTGCCAAGGGAACCATTACGATGAATCCCAAAACGTTTCAAATGGTCGTAGATCAAACCCACAAAAAGGGAGATGTACTTTCCGTTGCACAGGTCGCTGGGATTATGGGTGCCAAGAAAACAAGCGATTTAATTCCCATGTGTCACCCGATTTTTATCAGTGGAGCGGATATTGAATTTTCTGCAGATGAAGAGACTTCATCTATTCATATTACTGCCACCACAAAAACAGTCGGAAAGACGGGTATTGAGATGGAAGCGTTGACAGCTGTTTCTACGGCTGCTTTAACGATTTATGACATGTGCAAGGCTGTCGATCGAAGCATGACCATTCAAAACATTCGACTCGTAGAAAAAATGGGTGGAAAAAGTGGTCATTTTATTCGAGGGGAAGAATAAGTATGAAGATGGGCAAGGTTGTTGAAATTCGGTGCAGTGTAAAAAAGGGATCACCAAAAAAGAAACTTAAAGTTGCTAATTTCATTCAAGGTTTTGGATTGGAAGGCGATTTGCATGCTGGCAAGGATGGACGACAAGTGAGTTTTATGGGAATTGAGACCTTTCGAGTGATTCAAAAATCTGAGGTCAAAGGATATTGCACGAATAAATTTGTGGAAAATATTACGACAGAAAATATAGAGTTATGGAATCTTACAGTGGGTACCGAGTTGAAAATCGGCGAGACAATCATGCGAGTAACCAAGGTTGGTAAAGAGTGCTTCCGAGGTTGTCCAGTGAGGGAACAGGAAGGGTCTTGCATCATGTTGAACCAGGTTGTTTTTGCCAATGTACTTCAAGGTGGGAAAATTAAAATTGGGGACTCGATTAAGATTTTGAAGCCATCAGAGGTATTCGCTTAGAATGCGAAAGAAAAGGGGAGGGACTTATGACCTATACAGTAGGAATACTTGTTGCTAGCGATAAAGGGTCGCGCGGGGAACGCGTGGATCAAAGTGGTGAAGTGATTCGCCAAATGATGACAGTGCAGGGGTACAACGTTGTTGAAAAGATGATTGTTCCTGATGAATTTGAGAAGTTAAGGGATGCAATGATTGAAATGAGTGACGAAAAAAAGATTCATTTGATTCTTTCAACAGGTGGAACTGGGTTTTCTCCGCGGGATGTAACTCCAGAAGCAACCCTAGCAGTGATCGAGCGTGAAACACCGGGAATCCCCGAAGCGATGCGACAGGCTTCCCTGAAAATCACACCAAAAGCGATGCTTTCTAGGGGGAGAGCGGGGATTCGCAAACGAACCTTGATTATCAATCTTCCAGGAAGTCCAAAGGCGGTCAAGGAAAACTTAGAGGTTGCCTTACAAGCCCTTAAGCACGGATTGGATATTTTAAATGAAGAAGCGAGTGAATGTGCGGTGCCAATGGAATCATAGAAAAATCATATATAACGAAAAGTCCACTTGGATATCATGATATCCAAGTGGACTTTATGTTTTGATTAGAATGATTTTTTACACCAATACAGGTCTTGCCCCGTGATGTGATTCTCAATTAAATTCACCTTGAAGCCAGATTTTTTAAAGTAATTCTTTTGTGTGTGATTGACTTCGGCAGCGATTTCTTTGATGTACTCCAGTTCGCAGACCTCTTTCATCATGATTTTTACATATCCTTTGCCGCGATATTCTTCTAAAAAGGCGAGATGTTGAATTACAAGTCGTTTGTTGGCAATTTTCCGCATGCCGATGATACCAATAATTTTCTCATCTTCTTTTGCGATATAGAAACGTCCTTGTTGTTGGGCATAGATACCTTGAGCGACATTTTGAACAGCACCTATTGTTGATTTAAAAAGTGACATTCCGACAAGTTCGGCTATTTCATGATTCGCTAATATTTCGGATGGGTTTGTGATTTTTACAATATTCATGGATTCCTCCTGAAGGAAATTATTTTTATTCGCAATTCATTGTAACACAAAAAGCAAGTGAGCGTGATTGATTCCTTTTGGGTACATATAGAGAAGATTGGAAATGAGGGAGGAAAGCATGATGAAGAAACGTTGGATCGGATTCTTGATTATATTTTTAATTGTACTGGGGATCAGCAGTTGTGTGGCTGAAACACCGGAAGAAACGTCGAATACAGAACCTATTATTGAGGAATCTATAATCGTAGAGGACGGCTATTATATCAGTCCAGAGGACGTTGGGGAGTATCTTCATCTCTATGGACAATTGCCGGGCAACTATTTGACGAAATCGGAAGCGCGGGATTTGGGTTGGGTCAGTGAAGATGGAAATCTGTGGGAGGTTACGGATCAAATGAGTATCGGCGGCGATCGATTTGGAAATCGAGAAGGATTGTTGCCGAAGGCAGATGGTAGAAAATGGTTTGAATGCGATGTGAATTATGCCGGAGGATATAGGGGAGCAGAACGCGTGGTTTTCTCCAATGACGGCTTGGTCTATTATACGGAAGATCATTACGAAAGTTTTACTGAGATTAGGAGGACTGATGATGAAGATAGTTGAATTAGATGGACGAGAGATGAAAATAAAGCTTAACACCCATTGCTACATTAAGAAAGTGATGGGTTTTCCTTCGCACTATGGACAAAATCTGGATGCTTTGTGGGACTTACTCTCAACGATTTCAGTAGCAACCACAATTCGGATTGATCATCGTGATGTAATCATTGAAAATTTAGGGGCCTATGGAGAACAATTGATCGAGGTGTTTCGTGAAGCTGCATTAGAAAATGATTCGCTTTGGCTTGAAATTGAATATGATTGAATCAGAAGCAGGCTGAATAGCTTGCTTTTTTTATGAATCCGTTTGACAGTGATTGATAAAACCGCCTACAATAAAAGATAGGCAGGGAGGCGGTACATATGGAGCGCAAATTCATCCTAAAACGATTAAATCGGGAGTGTAAAGCACAGCGTCAGATTATCGGGGTAGCTGTTGGTGCTGGCATCACAGCAAAATATGCAGTGCGTGGTGGTGCCGATATGATCTTCGTCCTAAGCTCGGGGAAATTTCGTCAAATGGGCGTTGGATCATTGGCGGCGTATCTTCCTTTCGTTAATAGCAATGAGATGGTAATGGAAATCGGTCTACGGGAAATTAAACCATTAGTGAAAGAGATTCCTGTGATATTCGGCCTCAATGCAACTGACCCGCTAATTGATTTGGAATGGTATGTAGGACAAATAAAAAAAGCGGGGTTCAATGGAATCAATAATTATCCAACGATTGGATTGGTTGATGGGACGTATCGGCAGATCCTTGAGAAAAACGAGATTTCTTTTGATCGTGAAGTGGAAGCGATCCGCATTGCTAGTGAAAAAGGACTATTTACGGTTGCATTTGTATTTGATGAAGCACAGACGAAACAAATGCTAAATGCGGGTGCGGATGTAATTTGTGTTCATCTTGGATTGACTAGTGGTGGAATATTAGGGGCAAAAAAGGTCTTGTCTTTAGTTAATGCTGTGAAACGAATCAATGATTTGTTTGCAGTCTGTGATCAGTCTGAAAGAAAGGTATTTAAAATGATCTATGGGGGACCCATACAAACACCGTTAGATCTTTTATTTATACATCAGCATACGGAGATGGACGGATATATCGGGGGTTCCACTTTCGAACGGATACAATCTGAAAAAGTAATAACCAATATCACACATGCATTTAAAGAATTAGATTTGATAGAATCAGAGGATCTAATGGTCAAGATGTTAGATGGGATTACAAAGCATTATGAATATGTGGATTTCATTAAGAAGTATATTGCAAAACATTATCAATACCCTGTATCCTTAGCCGAGATGGCCGAAATCGCCCATGTCTCACCGTCTCATTTGAGTCGTCTTTTTAAGAAAGAGGTTGGAATTAATTTTCGAACTTATTTAATGGAGTATCGCATGCATCAAGCAACAAAGTTTTTTCGAGAAAAGCCCTTTAAGTGTGCGGAAGTTGCAAAGTTGGTTGGCTACGAGGACTATTTTCAATTCAGTAAAATATTTAAAAAAGTGATAGGCATGAGTCCTAGAGAATATCAAAGGCATTTGAAAACGAGTGAAGCTCACAAAAGGTGAGCTTTTTTTCTTGCAAAATATCAGTATATTCAGAAAAAGAACGTAAAAAGACAAAGAAAGATCAAAATATAACATGTAAAAAGAAGCATGTAAACGTTATCATGGAGGTGGTAGTAAAATTAGGAGGAGGGATTGAATGAAAACGGTAGCGATTATTGGTACTTTTGATTCGAAGGGAAAAGAGTTTTTGTTTTTAAAAAGTATCCTAGAGAAATTTGGTCTTCAAACACTGACGATTCATTCAGGAGCATTTGAGTCGGCATTCGAGCCAGATGTTTCAAATGCTGAAGTTGCAGCTGCTGCAGGCGTGAAGATTGAAGCCATTGTAGCAAAAAAAGACAGGGGATGGGCGACGGAAGTGTTGTCAAAAGGAATGGTAGAATTGTTGCCAAAGCTTTATAAAGAGGGAAAATTTGATGGTGTTATTTCCTTGGGTGGCAGTGGTGGCACATCTTTGGCAACACCTGCGATGCAAGAAATTCCGGTCGGTGTTCCAAAAATTATGGTTTCAACGATCGCTGTTGGAAATACAGCAGAAATCGTAGGGACCAGTGATATTATGATGATGCCTTCTATCGTTGACGTGGCAGGATTGAATTCCATTTCAACAAAGATCTTTACGAATGCAGCCGCTGCAATGGCGGGAATGTTGAATTATGAATCGACGGAAGATGTGGAACATAAGCCTTTACTTGCGGCAACCATGTTTGGCGTGACGACGCCATGTGTGGACTATGCGCGAGCTTATTTGGAAAAGGCGGGTTACGAAGTGTTAACATTCCACGCGACCGGTGTTGGTGGAAGAGCAATGGAATCCTTGATTGATGCTGGGTATATTGAAGGGGTTTTGGATCTTACAACGACTGAGTGGTGTGATGAAGTCGTTGGTGGTGTTTTGGCTGGCGGGCCCAATCGTTTGGAAGCGGCAGGGCGAAAAGGAATTCCACAGGTTGTATCCGTAGGCGCATTAGATATGGTAAACTATGGCGCATATGAAACGGTGCCAAAAGAATATGCGGGAAGAAATTTATACAAGCATAATCCGATGATTACATTGATGCGTACATCTGTTGATGAAAATAAAAAAATTGGTGAAAAGATTGTAGAAAAGTTGAATATGACAACAGGGCCGACAGCATTTTTTATTCCTTTGAAAGGCGTATCCATGATTGATGCAGAGGGACAGCCGTTCTATGGCCCGGAAGAAGATCAAGTGTTGTTTGATGTTTTGCGAAATGGACTTGATCAAGAAGCTGTTGAAATCATTGAAATGCAAAATCATATCAATGATCAAGCATTTGCTGAAGCAGCAGCGCAACGTTTACTCGATATGTTGAATAAAAAATAGAATATTTAATAGGAGGGTTCACCATGTTTAAAATGACACGGAAAGAAATTTTGGATCGGTATCGCAAAATTGTAGCGAAGGGCGATATTTTGGTAGGCGTAGGAGCGGGTACTGGAATTACTGCAAAGAGCAGTGAGGCTGGTGGAGCGAATATGTTGATTATTTATAATTCAGGTCGTTACAGAATGGCAGGCCGGGGCTCATTGGCAGGATTGATGTCCTACGGTGATGCGAATAAAATCGTTGTAGAGATGGCTGCAGAAGTATTACCAGTTGTTAAGGATACGCCTGTTTTGGCTGGGGTATGCGGGACAGATCCATTTCGTCTAATGGAAGTATTTTTAAAAGAGTTAAAGGATATGGGATTCAGCGGAGTTCAGAACTTCCCAACTGTTGGGTTGATCGATGGTGTTTTCCGTCAGAACTTAGAAGAAACAGGAATGGGATATGGCCTTGAAGTTGAGATGATTCGCCAGGCTCATAAATTGGATCTGCTGACGACACCCTATGTATTTGATGAGGATCAAGCAAGAGCGATGGCAGAAGCTGGAGCTGATATTTTGGTTGCGCATATGGGCTTAACAACAAAAGGAACGATCGGTGCTGTGACGGCATTAACTCTAGATGATTGCATCGTAAAAATCAAAGCAATTATGAAGGCCGGCAAGGAAGTAAATCCAGATATTATGGTAATTTGTCATGGTGGACCGATAGCGGAGCCAGAAGATGCACAATATGTGATTGAAAGAATTCCAGAAATTGATGGATTCTTTGGTGCGTCCAGTATTGAACGATTTGCAGCTGAAAAATCGATCAAGGCGCAAACGGAAGAATTTAAGAAAATTCAAAGATCCTAGCATAGAGGAAATCTAGAATGAATGAGTCTGCTAGTTAAATATTGAGAATGAGTTCTGTACTTTGTGGAACTCATTCTTTTTATTATGCGACTAAAGAATTAGAACTAAAGTTTAGTTAAGGTCATATATGATCGATAATCTTGAATGTTTCATGGCTAAGGCGAAAGATGGGAAAAATATAACAAAACAGAGGTTTGTATTATGAAATAAATTGAAAAACTAAACTTTCCGTGATATAATTTATTTGTATCCGATAATGGCAAACTTGTCGAAAGACAAGGACGCAAAACTACAGGGCCTTACTCGTTGAGTTGGTAGCCAGTTGCCGAAGAGTCAAAGCGATTTGAATTCTTCTACACTTGCTGTAGGGGAATTTTTTTGGCTTTCATTTCGGATCTCCAAATTTTGTTGTAGGAGGTTTATGATGAAAAGAAGTAAATTGTTGGCAAGTGTACTAGTGGTCATGTTGTTAGTTTCTTTGAGTGGTGTATCAGCTTTTGCTGATGAAGAACTCCCAACTGCGGGTGATCAAACACCAGTGATCGAGCAAGCAGAACCAACAGAACCAGCAGATTCTACAGAACCAGCAGATCCGATAGAATCGTCAGAATTAGAAGTTGGGTATCTGCGATTTGATCTTGGGGAAGATCTGATATTCATTGTTGAAGATGGGGTTATTGTTGAGGTTACAACAGAGTTGAATTTTAATGAGGCACCAGCAGAAGATCCAGCGGCACCAGCAGAAGACCCTGCGGCACCAGCAGAAGACCCTGCGGCACCAGCAGAAGACCCTGCGGCAACAGCAGAAGATCCTGCGGCACCAGTAGATGATCCTGCAGATCCATTTGTGGCGTATCTCGGTTTACCTGTAGCCGAAGGCGTTGAATTGCTGTTAGCTGGAACGGAAGTAGAATATCCAATTGCACTCGATATCTTTGCGAATGGTGATACTGCTGTCGAATTGAAGGCATTGATTAATGATGTGTATACAGATGAGTTGGTACTTCGGGCAATTGCCTTGGATAGCGACAACCCACATGCAGATCGTTTTATAAATGCAGCAATCTATCGCATTACACCAGGTAAAATGAATTTGCTTGAAAAGCTGGCAGCTCAGTCTGATGAAGAGATTGATTATGCGGAATTGGCAACATGGGATGTGAAAGATATTCAAGGGCTGGCGAATGCGAAACGTACAGAAACAAAGTCTGAAGCTAAGTCTGGAGCAACCAATAGAGTGAAATCGAATAATGGTAAGGCAAAAGGAAAAAGCAAATAGATGAAATGAGAATCCGAATCATATCGGATTCTTTTTTTTGCGATATAACAAGAATACACAAAATATTGAATTTTGTGAAAAAACCAGATTGAAATCATTATGAAATAGGTATATTCCATTTAGAGGGAATTTTAATCAAAATTCTTAATAAAATTTGGAGGGAGAAAGTATGGGTAAATTTTTAGTAAAAGAAACAAAGACGGGGATCAAGTTTGATTTAAAAGCATCAAACGGTCAGGTGATTGGCACTTCAGAAGTGTACTCTTCGAAAAAAGCATGCTTAAATGGGATCGAAAGTGTGAAAAAGAATGCTGTTGCCGCAAAATTGGATGATCAAACGGTTGAAGCACCTGAAAAGGTGACTAATCCTAAATTTGAAGTTTATACAGACAAAGCAGGTGAGTATCGTTTTAGACTGAACGCGCGTAATGGAGAAAACATACTTGCTTCAGAAGGATATAAAGCGAAAACAAGTTGTATGAATGGAATTGAGAGTATTCGTAAGAATGCACCGGAAGCTTCTGTAGTAGAAGAATAGAGAACTTGCTATAAGAGTCAAAGCGACTGGTGGCCCCGCAAATGCGGGGCTATTTTCATACCTACTCCTTTTTCAAATCAAACTTCTAATGAATTTATATTTTAATGAAAGGGAATTTCTGTGAATTAATCGTGTGAATCAGGAAAAATTGTATCATTAAGTGGATGATACGGGCATCGCAAAAGGGGTGTGGAATAGGAGCGTGTATTAGCGGGTAAGAAATAGGAGAAGAGAAAGGAGGAATCAATGAATTCTTTACCAAAGATAAATATGGATGATAATGAAACGGGATGTTGTCCAAGATTCCACCCGGATGAGTGGAATGAGAAAATCATTGAGTTTGATAATTTGCTTTTTGCGAAAGCTCAATCGAAAAGTTTGATGCATATTCCATTGAATTTTGGCAGTGTTATGAAACATACTATGGAGGCCATTGCAGAATCTGATGCTGAAGTGAATGATCAATATTTGATTTTGTCGAGGGATCTTTCATCCTGGAAAGGGGAGCATTTATTTCTGGTGTCAAAAGAGGTAAAGGGTATGGAAATGACGCATTTATCCGGTCGGTTTGCATCGAAAGTATTCGAAGGCGAGTTCAAGGAACAAGCAAAATGGATGGGGGAGATGGAAACCTATGTCAAAAAAATCGGAGAGACTGGTAAAGAGATCTATGCTTTCTATACCACTTGTCCGAAGTGTGCGACTCATTATGGGAAAAATTATGTGGTTATCATGATGAAGTTAGCTTAAAAACACACAACGCCTGAAAAGGCGTTGTGTGTTTTTGTGTAAAATTAGGAACATGCCAGCCTACTGTACTTGTTAAATTTGTATTAATCAAGTAGAGATTATAAGCACTACCGGGTAGAAGAAAGGTAAGGAGAGTGATGTGAATGCGTATATTAATTAATGCATTGGCGGAAATTCAAAAAGAATTTGGCTATATACCGGAAAGTGAGATTAAACGACTAGCAATCGATATGAATATGCAGAAGGCACAATTATATGGAGTGATCTCCTTTTATTCCAGATTATACACAGAAAAAAAAGGAAGAAACATCATCCGTATTTGTAAATCTGTTACCTGTGGGATGAACGGCAGTCAAAGCATTCGAGAGGCGGTGATTGCACATTTGAAGATTGGAGATTCTATGACCACAGAGGATGAACGATTTACTCTAGAATTGGTTGAATGTTTGGGACTCTGCAATGTAGCACCGGTGATGACGATTAATGATGCCGTATATGAAAATTTAACGGCTGAAAAGGCAATTGAAATCATTGATTCATTTGACTAAGGAGAGGCTATGATGAAAGAATGCAAATATATAAAGGAAATTATTGAAAAGGGTACCGTGGAATGGCCGTACCGTTTCTTCCATCAAGGGTTGGAAATGGGGAGAGAGCGATGCTTTCGGGAACTTGAAAAATCCGGCTTGGTTGGACGCGGTGGAGCTGCTTTTCCCACCTCAAAAAAATGGGGAAGCGTATGGGATACTGAAAATGTCGTGCTGATTTGCAATGCCGACGAAGGGGAACCGGGTACCTTTAAGGATCGTTATATCATGGAAAACAATCCAGCCTTTCTCTTGGAGAGTATGTTGCTTTCCGCATTCATTGTTAATGCCAGGGCATTGTATATCTATATTCGAGGCGAGTACACACAAGCAATTTCCTTGATGAAAAAGGAAATTGACCAGGCGGATGTGGTACTTGATGCGTATAGAGAGAAAACTGGCGTGAAACTAGAAGTTGAGGTCGTTGTTGGTCAAGGCGCCTATGTTTGTGGTGATGAAACTTCGTTGATCAATTCAATTGAAGGGGTACGGCCAAATTCGAGAATCAAACCACCATATCCAACTCAAAAGGGCTTGTTTGATGCTCCGACGATCGTAAATAATGTCGAAACCTTATGTAACCTGTCGTTAATTATTCGAGATGGTGGAGATTTTTTTTCCTCTTTAGGTGTGGAAGGCAGTCGGGGTACAAAGTTAATCTCCCTAAGTGGAAAGATCAAAAATCCAGGGGTTTATGAAATTGAAATGGGCAAGGTTTCCCTACGTGAAATTATTGAGGAATTAGGCGGTGGAATCAAAGGCGATCACGAATTAAAATTTGTGATTCCTGGCGGGATTTCAACACAGTTGTTTGTAGAAAATGAGATCGACGTGATGGTAGATTACTGCAGCCTTAAGCAGGCGGGGAGCGCCCTTGGTTCGGGAGCGATAATTGTTGCAGATGAAACGGTTAATGCCGTAGAAATGGCGAAGAATGCTGCTGACTTCTTTTCAAAAGAAACTTGTGGAATCTGTTTTCCATGCAAAGAAGGGAATCGACAGATTCATAATATGCTCAACAAAATATATGTATTTGAGGGGAAAAGAGAATACTTGAAATTGATACGCGAAATCTCTGAAACCACTAGTCGTGCAGCACGATGTGGTTTGGGTCAATCAGCTGGGAATTTGCTTGTTAGCGCGATTGAGAAAATTCCAGGGGACTTTACCTATTATTTGCCAGAAATAGATCTGGATCGAGATGAGGTGAAGAAATGATTACTTTACATATAAATAGTCAACCGATTAAGGTGGAAGCGGGTACAACAATTCTGGAAGCCGCGAAAAAACTTCATTATAGAATTCCTACCTTATGCTATAAGGAAGGACTCAGTATATATGGGGGGTGTCGGCTCTGTGTTGTAGAAGTGAAGGGGCGAAGTAATCTTCCTATCGCTTGCGCCGAAGAGGTGCAAGAGGGAATGGAGGTTTTTACACATTCTGATCTTGTATTGGAAACGAGAAGGAATATTTTTCAGCTACTTATCGCAAATCATCCTTTCGATTGTCAGTTGAACTGCCTAACCTGTTTGAAAAGTTCTTCTTGTGAGTTGAGAAAACTGGCGGAAGAGATCGGGGTAGGGCAATTGAAATATGAGGCACTTCATAAACCTTGGACCATGGATACCAGTTCACGAAGTGTGGTGATTGAAACATCGAAATGCATTTCCTGTGGGCGGTGCGTTCGAACATGCAATGAAATACAACATGGTGGTATTCTAACCATGTCTGAAAGAGGCCTTGCAACAAAAGTGGACACGTTTATGGCCAAAGGGCTTGGAAATGTGGATTGCACTAATTGTGGGCAATGTATTTTGGCATGTCCAACGGGAGCAATCCATGAGGTTTATCATGTGAATCAAGTTATTCAAGCGATTAATGACCCGGATACTCATGTCGTCATACAAACAGCTCCTGCTGTACGTGTGGCGATTGGTGAAGAGTTTGGCGCGCCATTAGGGATGAATCTTGAAAAGAAGATTGTCACTGCTTTACGGAAGATGGGTGCAGATAAGGTCTTTGATACAAATTTCACCGCAGACTTGACGATTATTGAAGAGGGAACGGAGTTTATCAATCGAATTAATCATCAAGGTGTATTGCCGATTATTACTTCTTGTTCGCCAGGCTGGATTAAGTTTGCGGAGCATAACTATCCAGATTTATTGCCTAATATTTCAACCTGTAAGTCACCTCAGCAAATGTTCGGAACGCTTGCTAAGACTTACTATGCCGAAAAAGAAAAACTCTCACCAGATAAAATTGTTTCCGTTTCGATCATGCCATGTACGGCGAAAAAATATGAATTGGCACGAGACGAGTTGAAAGATGATGTCGATTATGTCTTAACAACTCGGGAATTGGCAAAATTGATTCGTGCTTATGGGCTGGAATTTATGAATCTTCCAGATGGGGAATATGATCAGCCATTTGGTATTTCGACGGGTGCAGCAGCGATTTTCGGGGTTTCGGGTGGTGTCATGGAAGCAGCTTTACGAACCGGATATGAGTTGATTTCTGGAAAAGAATTAGAGGAATTAGAGTTTGTTGATATTCGAGGATTGAAAGGTATTAAGGAAGCGGTAGTTGATATTGATGGAGAAAAAATTCGTGTAGCGGTGGCGAACGGGCTGGAAAATGCGGTACAAATGCTGAAGCACAAAGAAAAGTATCATTTTATTGAGATTATGACTTGTCCGGGAGGGTGTATAGGAGGAGGCGGTCAGCCAATTTCTGATGTCGATAACATTTTAGAAGAGAGAATGACTGGAATTTACGCCACGGATCAGAAACGGGAAATCCGAAAATCACATAAAAATCCAGCTATTATTAAGCTGTATGAAGAGTTTTTAGGTGAGCCTAATGGCGAAAAAGCCCATCGGCTTCTGCATACGCATTATATGAAGCGGTAGGAGTGAAAAAAGAGAGTAGAAAAGCCGGAGCAATTGAATTTTGCTTCGGTTTTTCTTAGGACTGAAATAAGACTAGAGGTGTGGTATGATAGGGAAAGAATAGAGGATGGATGATTAAATGGATTATAGAGAGATATATAGCGAGGCGTATCAAGCGATGAGCGAGACTATCATTGATGGGAATTGCGGAGAACTTTGCAAAGGACATTGTTGTCGAAGAACCATGGAAAATGGAGAACCTTTGGGAATTTACTTTCTTCCTTTTGAGTATGAAGTTGTACAAGCAGGAAAGAATTTGATTGATCCAAGTACACTTGAAATCCATAAAAACGACGACTTTGAATTGCCGGATGGGATTGAGCAGTTGGTGTACGGATTTTGTCGTGATATAACCCGCTGTGATCGAGAATTGCGCCCGGTGCAGTGCCGAACATATCCTTTTGAACCTCATCTTGAGAACGGGAAACTTCAATTGACTATCGAGAAAGAGCAGGTACATCAATGTCCGCTACTATCACAACGAGAACGCTGGAATCCAGCGTTTGAAAAAGGGATTTTTGCGGGATGGAAGATCTTGTTGCAGATCCCGGAAGTAAGAGCCGTTATTACAGCAGAATCTGAAGAAAGACGGAACCGGGATGGAAATTAGGATGGAAAAAATATCGGGCGGATCTTGCATCTATTTGGGACAGCGCTATCCGTTGTTCATACAAATTGATCGCGCTCAAAAGAAGCCCTTGATTACTTTTGACGGCACAGAATTTTTGTATACAACTGCAAGGGAAGAAGAAGCAGCGCTCACGTCCGCGCTGCAATCATTTTATAAAAGAGCAAGCCGAAAAATCATTGAAGAGCGTCTGCGGATGTATCAACCACAAATCCGCATAAAGTATCGGTCTTTCAAGATCAACGATCGAGTGAAGCAATGGGGATCTTGCAGTTCGGATCGCCATTTAACCTTTCATTGGCGACTGATTCTTTATCCCATTGAAGCAATTGACTATGTCGTTGTTCATGAATTGTGTCATTTGAAGCATATGAACCATGATCGCTCCTTTTGGCGATTGTTGGGTAAGCTATATCCGGAGTATAAAAATGCAATGGCAATCTTGCAAGGTCAATCCACACAATATTGATCTTGTGGTTTAAAGTAGAATAAGCAGACTTGTTAATTTTAGGAATAATTACAGACAATAGGAGTGGATCGTATGGATAAGAAAAAAAGGAGTCTGGTTGCAGACTTATCGTTATTAGTGGTTGCAATCGTATGGGGGACGGGATTTCCCGTTACGGATATTGCTATGCTAACAATTGGACCGAATCAACTTTTAAGCATTCGATTTGGATTTGCTGCATTGATACTGGGTTTGGTCTTTCGCAAGAAACTAAAAACGACAACGGCTGTTGACTTAAAAGCAGCAGCCATATCGAGTATTTTATTTTGGGCAGGATTCACAACACAGACAATTGGAATTCAGTATACAACTGCATCAAAGGCATCGTTTTTGACGGGTGTATATGTGGTCTTGGTACCCTTCCTCTATTGGGCATTTTCTAAACGGAGACCAGATAAATTTAATGTACTGGCAGCGTTTATGACCCTAGGCGGGATCTATCTATTTACAACGTCAAAGGGCGCTGATATTTTAAGTTTTAATAATGGGGATGCCTTGGTTTTGGTATGTGCCGTTTTCTTTGCTTCGCAGATTATAGCCGTGGGCTATTACGTAAAGGAAAAAGGAATTGATCCGATTATTCTTACGGTTTATCAATTTGCATTTTCTTTTGTGCTTTCCCTATCGATGGTTTTTGTCTTTAAAGAATTTGGAATCAAACAGCCCATTGATTTGACTGCGATTGTTTCGCTTGTATTCTTGGTAATTTTTAGTACGATTATCGCATTCTTGGCTCAGAATGTAGCCCAAAAACATACAACTGAAACCCATGCTGCCATACTGATGAGCTTGGAGGCGGTTTTTGGTGTGATTATGTCAGTGATTTTGCTGAGTGATCCCTTTACTCCTCAAATGGTTGTCGGTTGTGTGATTATTTTTGCTGGGATTATCACAGCGGAAACCAAATGGTCCTTCCTAAGAAAATCTGCGACACCGATGGAAAGATCTTGCGATTTATAATGAATCGACGTATAATAGAAAACGAACATGGGAGCTGTGAAAGCGGCTGAGAGTGAAGAGTGATCTTCTGACCATCTACCTGATCTGGATAATGCCAGCGTAGGGACATAGAGTGAATTCTTAGGAATTCTTTTGTGATAATGGACACTTCTCATCTCGTGAGGGGTGTTTTTTTTGTTGCCATGTTCAAAAATATGAAAAGCGAGGGAATAAAATGGTAGCAAATGTTTTAGCAATTGGTTTCTGTACGATCATATTCGTCTTTACAGGATGGAAGCTAAGGGGGGTAAAATTTGATACGAAAATGCTTGCTCGAATCGGAGTCGTAACCGCCTTGTCACTTGCCTTATATATGATTAAGATTGTGCCCTTTCCGCAAGGCGGTGGATGTACATTAATGTCAGTCTTACCGATTATGGTATTGGCTGTTCTTTATGGCATGGAAGAGGCTTTGATTTGTGCCCTTGTAGTCGGTCTCACAAAAATTGTGATTGCACCACCCTACTTTCCGCTTCAAATCCCTCTGGACTATATTGCGGCTATGTTGGCAATCGCATTTACCCCAATTTTTGGAACTGACAGCAAGATGAAATTAATCGCTGGTGGTATTTTTGCGACACTATTGTCTGCTTGGTTCAGCATTCTATCCGGAATTATTTTCTTTGGGCAGTTTGCGCCTGAAGGAGTGAATGTGTGGGTCTATTCAATCATTTATAATCTGTCTGGATTCGGTGTGGAAGCGGCAATGAGTATAGTTGCACTACTCATGATTACATCACGTAAGGTGCAATTGAGGGGGGTAACAGAATGAGCTTTTCCAAGCGACTGATAGAAGATGCCAGGGTGCAGGCTTATTATAAAGCGTATATGGCGCATCCTTTTATTCGAGGTTTGTCTGATGGGAGTTTGTCAAAAGATCAATTTCGGAAATATTTAATTCAGGACACCCATTATTTAAAGGATTATTCCAAGGTCTATGCCTATGCCTATCTTTTGGGAGAGGGTGTGCAAGAATTACAATTCTTACATACCTGCATTGGTGTAGTGATGGCAGAAGAAACCAATATGCATATTCAATATTTAAAGGATTTTAATTTGGATGTGTTCTCTATTGAGGCAATGCCGGTAGAACGTGCCAATCGAAATTATTTGGACTTTATGTTGAGTTTCGCGCCTGAGGAAAATATGAAGAAAATTTTTACAGCTGCTTTTCCATGCACGTTGACTTACGAGTATATTGGCAAAGAATTGAAAAAGGAAAGAAAAAATGCAACAAAACGCCATTACTATGATCCTTGGATTGATACTTATGCAGGACCGGAATTTGAAAAATTCAGTGTGGATTCCTGCTGGCTGATTGATCGCTATTGCCAAGGAATTTCCAAAGAAGAAGAAGAGTCTTTGATCCAAATATTTTTGACGGCTTGCGAGTATGAAATGAAATTTTGGGATATGAGTTTTTCTTTGATTCCGAATGAAATTTAGGAGGCAAAAATGAAAGTATTATTTGAGCAAGTTCAATTACAATCCCCATTGGTGCATAGTATTATGAACTATGTAACCGTAAACGATTGCGCTAATGTGATTTTAGCAGCCGGTGGTTCACCGCTGATGGCTGATGACCAAGAAGAAGTTGCAGATATTGTTTCTATCAGCAAGGCCTTGTATATCAATGTGGGTACCCTAAACCGTAGAACGATTGAGTCCATGAAGATTGCGGGAAAACGAGCCAATGAAATGGGTATACCAGTTATTCTGGATCCCGTGGGAATGGGCGCGTCACGTTTGAGAAACGATTCTGTAAATGCCTTATTAGAAACCATCCAATTTTCTGTGATCAAAGGTAATATGACGGAAATTCGCGCAATTGATCAAAATTGTCGCACTCGTAATGGTGTGGATGTAGAGTCTGAAGATCAAATTACCAGCGATACCCTAAAGGATGCGATTTCGCTTGCACGGGGCCTTGCAAAGCGGTTTTCATCGGTTGTTGTTATTACTGGAGCCACGGATATCGTTACGGATGGAGAGCGAGTACGAACCATCACTAATGGTCATGCCATGATGTCAAAGATCACGGGAACGGGATGTATGACGGGGAGTTTGATTGGTACTTATGCAGCTGTGGATGCAAATCGTGTTTATGATGCGGCGACGATTGCCGTTTCCATGATGGGATTAGCGGGTGAAAAAGCAGCGGCAATGGCAAGTGAGCGGCAAGAGGGAACAGCAAGCATGAAACGATATTTAATCGATCAAATCATGCGAATCGATGAAGGAGTTTGGAAAGAGGGGGCAAAAATTGAAAATCAAGCCGAGTGATTTATCTCTTTACTTAGTAACAGATCGCAGTTGGAGCCAGGGCGAACAGTTTGTTGGGCATGTGGAAGTGGCACTGAAAAATGGGGTTAGTATCCTGCAAGTCAGAGAAAAACAGGTAGACAGAGAATTGTTTATCAAGAGAGCGGAAGAGTTGAAGGGATTGGCGGCACAATACCAGGTGCCGTATATCATCAATGACGATGTAGAGGTTGCAATAGCAGTCAATGCAGATGGGGTTCATATCGGACAATCGGATCGGTCCGTATTAGAAACCCGCAAAATGATTGGTCAAGATAAAATCCTTGGTGTTTCTACGCAAACCCTCGATCAAGCGATTCGCGCTGAAAAAGAGGGGGCTGATTATTTGGGTGTTGGGGCAGTGTTTCCAACAGCAACAAAATCTGATGCCAGTGAAGTGAGCCATGAAACCCTGAAGGCGATTTGTCGCACAGTCTCGATTCCGGTTGTGGCCATAGGTGGAATTTCAAGAGACAACGTAATGAAGTTGAAAGGTTCAGGGGTAGATGGTGTGGCTGTGATCTCCGCAATTTTAGCGCAAGCCAAGATTGATCAAGCGACCGTCGAATTGAAAGGGCTAAGTCAAAAAATGACCACTGAGGAAATGCCTAAGGTTCTGACCATCGCTGGTTCGGATTGCAGTGGTGGTGCAGGGATTCAAGCGGACCTAAAAACGATGGCGGCCCATGGCTGTTATGGCATGAGTGCAATTACCGCTTTGACCGCACAAAATACAAGAGGTGTTTACGGGGTTGTTAATTGCGATCCAGAGTTTGTAGAAAATCAAATTGATTGCATTTTTGAAGATATTCGACCTGATGCTGTCAAAATCGGTATGGTATCTTCTGCGGAGATTATTCACAGCGTAGCGCAGAAACTGAAAGTCTATCAGCCAGCATTTGTTGTAGTTGATCCAGTTATGGTGGCGACAAGCGGGAGCAAGCTATTGGCGGAAGAGGCGATGGAAGCATTGAAGAAGGAATTGATTCCCTTGGCTACGGTGATCACACCCAATCTCTATGAGGCGGAGTTGCTGGCAGACATGAAGATCTCTTCATCGGAAGATATGATTGAGGCTGCGAAGAAGATCGCATCCTTTTATTCGGGGAATATATTAATTAAGGGCGGTCATCTCGATGATTGCGCCAATGATTGTTTGTTTGCCAATGGTCAAGTAACTTGGTTTGAAGGAAAGCGCATAGCGAATCCCAATACTCACGGAACCGGATGTACCCTTTCTTCTGCCATCGCTAGTAATCTAGCGAAAGGCTGTACGGTCACGGAGAGTATTCGTAATAGTAAGGCTTATATTACAGGTGCCTTGGAGGATATGTTGGACCTGGGGCAGGGCAGCGGACCTTTGAATCATCTCTATCAGACAAAGAAATAAGGAAAACAAAGGAAACAAAAGGAAACGACCTACAGGGTCGTTTCCTTTTGTGTTAGAATATCGGTATAAGAATAAAAGGAGGGGGAAGAATGAGAAAAAACAGACTGGGAAAAACAAATATCGAGGTTTCAGTTATTGGTTTGGGGGGAATTCCTTTACAACGCCTAACCGAAATACAGGCAGGTGAAGTGGTGAAGGCAGCTGTTGATGCTGGAATTAATTTTATCGACACGGCACGCGGCTATACGGTAAGCGAAGAATATATTGGTGCTGCTCTAGAAAAGTATCAATTGCGTGATCGCGTGCATTTGGCAACTAAAACCATGGTGCGTGACTACGAGGGAATGAAGAAAGAACTTGAAACTAGCTTTCGAAATTTACGTACGGACTACATCGATCTTTATCAAGCCCATTTGATTAAAACGGAAGAGCAGTATCAGCAATTTATTAAAGGCGGATACCGTGCCTTGCTGGAAGCTAAAGAGGCTGGTAAGATTGGCGCGATTGGTATTACAGGTCATACGGCTAGCCTTTTGGAAAAAATACTAGACCCTGAGAAATTCGATACCATTCAATTTCCATATAACCCGATTGAAAATCAAGGACAGGCCTTGTTTGAACGCGCTCATGCCAATGATATGGGCGTGATCGTAATGAAGCCTATCGCGGGTGGCGCCTTTGAACGAGGTGATTTGAGTCTTAAATATATCATGCAGAATGAAAATATTACTCTAGCGATTCCTGGTATGGATAGTGTTGAACAGGTTGCTAGCAATGCAAGGATTGGAGAAGATGAAAATCTGCTTACAGAATTAGAAAAAGAAGAGATTCAAGAAATCATTGATCGCTTAGGGTCAGAATTTTGTCGCCGATGCGGATACTGTTTGCCTTGTCCACAGGGAATTGACATTCCAACTCAGTTTCTATTTGAAGGGTACTATAAGCGTTATGATATGAAGGACTGGGCGGTTGGTCGTTATGGAAGCCTAGCGAAGAATGCCTCGGATTGTGTGGAATGCGGAATTTGCGAAGAACGATGTCCATATGATTTACCGATCCGAAAAATGATGAAGAGTGTTGTTCAAACGTTTGAATAATTATTTGAAAAAGCAAGAACCGTCCATTGGACGGTTCTTTTTAATGATCGTTCATATACACTCGGTCCTTAGACTTGTAAAAAGTCATCTAGCGCTGCAAAAAAAGATTCATGATCGATTCCTTCCAGATAATCGGTTGGAACACCTAAGACTGGCAATACAATTTCTAAGTCGTCCAAGGCTGATTTAAATTCATCCATTAAAATGCCGCGTTCTTCTAAAAGGGAGCAGGTTGGGCTTTCATTGATCCCTAGAATGCCTAAAATTTCATATCCATGATGTTGATATTCCTTAATTTGCATCATGGGGTTATGGAGTAGGTCTTTGCAAAGTGCTCGGAATTCGGGGGTGTCGTATTCTTCCCTTGTAGTAGGAGGACGATCTTCTCCCAAGTGCAATAATTCGGGGCAGGGCAATTGAATTAGACCAATCTCTTTATCTAATATTCGTTTAACAATGGCGGTATAGGCACCTTTGGCACGAGCCAAGGGATGTACAACACTGTTTTGATTGAGTATGCAATGGGATACGATTATGATTTTCTTTTTACGATGCATAAAATTCCTCCTTATGGTCTTATTCGTATTATAGCGGATTCGAGAAATCAAGAAAAGATGGAAAGTGATGAAAGTTTCGCAAATAAAAAAAAGGAATCACCTTTATGGCAATTCCTTTCTCTTCTTAGAATTCGGTAATTATTTCTTCTGTGATCTCTTTAATGATTTCTACTGCAAGTTGAACGGTATCTTCAAAATCTCGATAAGAAGCGTAGCAATAATGTGAGTGGACATAACGGGTTGCAATGCCCAATACCAAGGTTGGAACCCCATCATTGGATAAGTGAATCCTGCCGGCATTGGTGCTTCCAGAAAGTCGCACAGCATCTTGGCAAATAATATCATTCTTTTTTGCTATCGATTTTGCAAATCGTATAAATCCTTGATGAGAGACATAGGAGTTGTCTCGGTGGCGAATTTGCGGACCGCCGTGGAGAGCACCTTGTGTTGCGTATTGATCTCGGTATACGTCATCGGCGGGGGACCCTTCAAACACAATGGCAAGATCAGGCTTCACTCGATGGGCGGTTATTTGCGCGCCTCGCGTTCCCACCTCTTCTTGTGCAGCTAGAGCACCTACAACATGAAGAACACTGTCTTCGTTCTGAAGTCGTTTAAGGGTTTCAATGACAGCGGCGCATCCAAGACGATTATCAAATGCTTTTCCCATCATGATTTGATTTCGTTCGTTGTAACGAAATTCTACAAAGGGAACAATGGGAGCCGAGACGGAGATTTTAAAGTCATTAATCACCTCTTCTCTAGAAGTGGCGCCAACATCGATTTGTAAATCTTGATACGTGATTTTTTTTGCTCGTTCTTCCTCTGTCATGAAGTGTGGGGGTTTTGAGGTGACGATCCCCTGGATATACTCTCCGTCATCATTTCGAACCATGACGAGATGAGCTGGGATATTGTGGTCAACCCATCCACCAAGCTTGATAAAATGAAGCAAGCCCTTTTCGTCGATGTTTTGTACCATAAAGGCAACTTCATCGAGATGTCCGTCAAGCAGAATTGTCATATTTTTTCCCTGTTTGTTTTCGAGGTTTAAATAACAATTCATCATGGAATCTCGTTGATAGGAGAGGTCTCCTTTATAAGACTGTACCGTTTTTAACATATTCTCTTCAAACCCAGGTGCGCCATAGCAGTTCGATAGATCTTCAATCATTTTGAGTGTATTCATCATTTTCATTTCCTCTCTGACTTGACATGTATATATATTAATATACTAGATAATTTCATAAAAGTGAAGTGTTTGCTTTAAAATATATGAATTAATCTTGACTTGATTGTAATAGTATAGTAACATCTTTAATAACAAGCTGTAATAAAAAGTGCGTTAGGAGGGGAATTTTGAACATATTAGAGGTTATTGAAGAAAAGAAAAATAATCTTAGTAAAAAACAGCAAATAATTGCACAATTTGTGGTGGATAATAAAAATAGTGTTAGTTTTATGAGTTTAAAAGAGATGAGTTCTGAAATTGGAGTTTCTGAAGTGACAATTTTGAATTTCTGTAAAAGCATAGGTGTAGATTCCTTTACGCAACTAAAAAAGGATTTTCAAAATACAATTAAAGAACGTTTGCATATACCAAATGAAATTCGATCATCACTTGATGAATTAATCAGTAACCAAGAAGCATATGAAAATAGTATTAATATGCATCGAGATAATACAGAGCAAACAATTAAAGCAAATAAGCTAGAGAACATTGATCAGGCAGCGGAGCTGATAAAAAATGCTCGTAGAATCCTGATCTGTGGCCTTGGAGTATCAAAGATCGTTGCTGAGTATTTAAATGCGAGAATCCGTTTACTTAGTCTTAATGCACGGGTTTTAGAAATCGGAGACATCATTGGTACAAGTATGGAACTCGGAACCATCACACAAGAGGATTGCTTCATATTGGTAGCATTTCCTGTATACTCACAAAATGTAGTTGGTCTTTCAAGATTTTTGCATAAAAGAAAGTTGCCATACATTGCAATTACTGATACAAACGAATCACCCATTGCAATAAATGCATCAAGTGTTTTGTTATGCAATAGCAAAGCCTTGGTCTTTCAAAATTCAATTTCAACGCCTTTGTTTTTAGCGGAAATTCTATTGGATACGCTTAGTTATAAGATGAAGGATCAGTTGTTGGTATCGCTTGATGAGTTGGAAGAAGTTAGAAAGGCTTTATCGGTAGAGTTGTTAAATGATTAATGGATTCTCATTATATAGAAAATACATAATTTTAGGAGGAAAGCAAATGTCAAAGAAAGTAAAAGCAATTTCGTTACTTATGCTATGTTTGATTCTGCTACTAACAGCTTGTGCACCAGCAGAATCTGCAGCTCAAGAGTCGAATGACTCTGGTGAAGCAAGTGTTGAATCAGAGTATGCAAAAAGAATTACCATTGGTCGTCTGGGGGATGCCGCATATTTGGATCCGAATCAGGCAGTCGGGGTTGCAGAAATCACAATCACGCAACAAATTTACGAAGGACTTGTAAAAGCAAGTGAAGATTGTAAGTCTATCGTTCCTGCGTTAGCAAGTGACTGGACCATTAGTAAGGACGCATTGGTATACACATTCAATCTTCGTCCAGATATCAAGTTTTCAGATGGATCAGCAGTGACGGGTGCAGACTGGGAATGGTCTTTGATACGAGCGCGGGACGCCGAAACTTCTGGCTATCGTTTTGCAGCGGAGCCAATTGAAAGCGTTGAGTCGGATGGTAAAACAGTTGTTATTACACTGAAAGAACCTTCTGCATCATTCTTGGGTAACTTGTGTATGTTCAACTTGACATTGGGATCAAAAGCACATTGGGATGCAGTAGGAGAACAAACCTATGCACAACAACCTTTGGGCACAGGACCTTATATGCTAAAAGAATGGAATAAAGAAGAGAATATTCTGCTTGTGAAAAATCCTTATTATTGGAGAGAGGGTATTCCGTTCACAGAAGAGTTGAACTACAAAGTCGTTGGTGATGACAACACAAGATCGCTTCAATTGCAATCAGGCGACATTGATATCATGATGGATGTTCCATTTTCTATGGTTAGTCAAATAGAAACAAGCCAAAATGTAAAGATCCATACATTCCCATCAACTCAAATTCGTTATTTCATTCTGAATACAACTCAAGCCCCTTTGGATAATCAAAAAGTTCGACAAGCGATTGGCATGGCAATTGACAAGCAGGAATTAGCGGATATCGTTACTTCAGGGTTTGGAAAGCCAGCAGAATCATTATTGTCTGACACACAAATTCAATGGTTCTTTGATGACTTGGCGTACAACGAGTACGATGTGGATGCTGCAAAAGCATTGTTGGATGAAGCTGGCTATCCAGATGGAGTCGAGTTTACCATTTCTGTCCGCTCTGGATCTCAAGTATACGAGCAGGTTGCAGTCATGTTGAAATCTCAATTGGCCAAGGCTGGAATTAATGTTGAGCTTGAAATGCTTGAGCGTGCGTCACTCTCTGAAAAATATCAAACCTTATCGCATGAAGCAACAATTTTACAATGGGTTGATGATTTTCCAGATCCTTCAGGAATTATGGGATGGACAATTGATTATGATCAATGTCATGCATGGTATACAGGATTGAATGATGAGGATTTAGATCAGTTTAATGCTGCGGCAAATGTAGAACTGGATCTTGAAAAACGTATGGAAATGTACGACGAGATTCAACAACGCATTTATGACAATGCGAATGTAATTCCACTATTCAGTAATGCTTTTGTTTGGGCATCGTCAGACAAGGTTGAGAATTTGAAGGTAACTCCTTTCTATGTTCAGATTACGGATAACCTTAAAATGAAAAAATAGGTTGAACGGGTTGGATAGGAGTCTAGAGTTCTGAATCTAGGCTCCTATTTCATTGCCTTTATTTTGAACGAGGAAGGAAATGACATGAACGGACTTAATTATATACTAAAAAGAATTTTACAAATAATCCCTGTAATTTTTATTATTTCAATTTTGATTTTTCTTATGCTTAGAGCAATTCCCGGCGACCCAGCGAGACTTGTTTTAGGTGAGAAGGCGACGATTGAATCGATTGATGCCATGCGAGAAAAACTAGGTCTTAATGAATCCTACGTGGTACAGTATGGTAAATTTATCAAAGGGATAGTTTCCTTAGATTTAGGAACCTCGCTCACCTATCAGAGACCAGTCATTGAGCTACTTCAATCAAGAGTAAAAATAACTTTGATGCTTACCTTGATTTCCACATTTTTTTCACTTTTAATCAGTTTTCCCTTGGGATACTATGCTGGCAAGTATAAGGATAGTGTATTTGATCAAATTATTAAATCTGGTGCCTTGGCTGCTGTATCCATGCCATCATTCTGGATTGGTTTATTATTAATGATTTTGTTTGGTGTAAAGTTGAGATGGCTGCCTGTCGGTGGTTGGGGAGATACATTTTTTGAACAAATTCGATCTTTAATCCTTCCAGGACTGACCATGTCATTGCTGACCAGTGCCTTGCTGATTCGTAATATTCGGAATTCTGTTGTTGACATCAGCAATATGGATTATGTGGATTTTGCACGCAGCAAAGGAATATCAGAACGAGCCGTCAAGAATAGACATATCCTACGAAATGCATTGATTTCTACAGTTACCTTATTGTTGATGCGGATGGCCTACATGCTAGGTGGCAGCGTGATTATTGAGACAGTTTTTTCATTGCCTGGTATAGGAAAACTGATGGTTGACTCTATTTTTGGACGAGATTATGCAGTGGTACAAGCCTTGGTGATGTTGTTTGCGATGATCATCTTGCTAATCAATTTGTTAACGGATATTATCTATTCATTCCTTGACCCAAGGGTGAAGTTCTGATGAGTGCGATAGAGAGGAATACGATGATGAGACATACAAAAAAAAGAGAAATTCCTATTTGGGCAAAAAAACCTGCATTTGTTGTGGGAATCATAATTGTATTGACTGCAATTTTGATATCATTCTTTCCCCAATTTATCGCGCCTTATGATCCAATTGAAGTGAATTCGAAAGCGATTTTAGTTGCACCAAGCGCAGAACATTTTTTTGGAACCGATAATTTTGGTCGAGATGTGTTCTCTCGTGTTATTTGGGCGGCAAGAATTGACTTGCAAATTGGTGTTTTTGCGACCATTGTTCCTTTAATTTTCGGAAGTATGATGGGATTGATTGCTGGATATTATGGTGGAATCGTCGATAATATTTTGATGCGAATTATTGATATATTGATGACATTTCCATTCACAATCCTCGTGATTGTGATCATGACAATTTTGGGTCAGGGAATGAAAAACATATATATTGCAATATGGCTTGTCGGTTGGATGGCCTATGCAAAATTGGTGCGTGGAGAAGTATTGGTATTGAAAAATGCGGAATTTATTGAAGCGGCTCGCGTCACAGGATTTTCAGACAAGCGGATTTTATTGCGGCATATGTTGCCGAATGTGGTAAGTTCAGCGGTCGTATTTGCGGCTTCCGACGTGGTTTTGTGTATGTTGACAGGAGCCAGCATGAGCTTCTTGGGCTTGGGTGTTCAACCACCGACACCTGAATGGGGTGCGATCTTAAATGAAGGTAGAGCCTATATAATGAATGCTTGGTGGATTACATTTTTCCCTGGACTATTTATGGCAATCACAGGAATTGGATTCAGTCTTCTCGGTGATGGATTGACTGATTTTCTAAGGACAAAAGGGAAATAGGAGGTTGCGCATATGAATAAACTACTGGAAGTGAAAGACTTACAGACTCATTTTATTATGAAAAAAGAAGTGGTAAAGGCTGTGGACGGAGTAAGCTTTTCCATTAATGAGAAAGAGACGTTTGGCTTGGTTGGAGAGTCGGGTTCAGGCAAGAGTCAAACTTGTCGATCAATTTTAGGCTTAGTGAAAAAGCCAGGGAAAGTAGTCGGTGGTGAAATCCTATATAAAAAAGAAGACGTCGTAAAAATGTCTAAAGATCAATTGAGAAAAATTCGCGGCCATGAAATTAGTATTATCTTTCAAGAGCCGATGACTTCTTTGAATCCGGTATTAAAAATAAGAAAACAAATTTTTGAGGCCTTTGATCGAACGAATATGACAAAAGAAGAGAAACGGAAGAAGTCAATTGAGCTCTTGAAACTTGTTGGAATTCCTTCACCAGAAACGAGAATGGAAGAATACACGCATCAATTTAGCGGGGGTATGAGACAGCGTGCTATGATTGCAATTGCACTTGCTTCGGAACCAAGTTTGCTGATTGCAGATGAACCAACAACGGCACTTGACGTTACGATTCAGGATCAAATCATGCAATTGTTGAATCAGTTAAAAGAAGAATTGGGAATGAGTATTCTCTTAATTACACATGACTTAGCTGTCGTTGCGCAAATGTGTGATCGAGTAGCCGTTATGTATGCTGGTATGATTGTTGAGATGACTGATACCTATACCTTGTTTTCAACACCTCGACATCCCTATACCAATGCATTAATCCAGTCTTTACCAAATCAAAAAGGGACAAAAGAACGACTCGAGCCCATTCATGGTGCACCTCCAAATTTAGCCGATTTACCAACTGGGTGTCCATTTCATCCACGTTGCAAGTTTGCTGAAGAGATTTGTAGAACGAGTCGACCAGAGCTGACAGACCTAACAAACACACATCAAGTACGTTGTCATTTTTTGAATAAAACAATAGGATTTAAAGGGACATTCACGCCTAATAAGAAGCTAGGAGGTCGTGATGGAGAAAATAGTTGAGGTAAAAAATCTCGTAAAATGGTTTCCGCTGAAGTATGGAATTGCGGATAAATTGATGCGAAAGCAAAGAAAATATGTAAAAGCAGTTAATGATGTCACCCTTGCGGTTTTTAAGGGAGAGAACTTGGGCGTTGTTGGGGAGTCTGGGTGCGGGAAAAGCACGTTAGCAAGAAATATTATCAGATTATATGAACCGACAGATGGAAACGTATTGATTAATGGGGTGGATATTACAAAAATGAAAGGACGTAAATTGCGGGAAATACGTCCTATGATGCAAATGATTTTCCAAGATCCATATTCATCATTAAACCCTAGAATGACTGTATACGAAGTGCTATCCGAAATTTTAACTGTTCATAAAATGGTTGAAAAACAAGAGATACCCAATCGAGTAAAAGAATTGCTTGAAATGAGTGGTTTGTCCATGGAAATCGCAGACCGTTTTCCTGGAGAGTTTTCGGGTGGTCAGAGGCAGCGTATTGGCATTGCACGAGCTTTGGCCTTGGAACCGGAATTGATTATCGCTGATGAACCGGTGTCAGCGTTGGATGTCTCCATTCAAGCGCAGATCATAAACTTGCTCGATGACTTGCAAAAGAAATTGGGCTTAACGGTTATTTTCATATCGCATGACTTGGGTGTTGTTCGGTATGTAACAGATCGAGTAGCGGTTATGTATTTAGGTTCTGTTGTAGAATTGGGTGAAACGGAAAAAATCTTTAATAAACCCTATCATCCTTATTCCTATGCTTTAACCAAAGCGGCGCCATCGTTGGATCCAACAGATCGAAAACGTGAGCAAATTATCGAGGGTGAAATTCCGAGTCCGATTAATTTGCCTTCGGGATGCAAATTTCATAAGCGTTGCAAGTGGTGCCAAGAAATCTGTAAAACAGACGATCCTGTATATCGAGAGATCGAATCTGGTCGTTTTGTTGCTTGCCATTTTCCATTGGGACAAAAGGAAAGAAAAGGAGAATAAGTCATGAGATTAAGTGATATTACATCAAAAGAGTTTGAGGATAAAAGAGAGTGTGTTGATATTGTTGTGATTCCAGTAGGTTCTTTAGAGGCGCATGGCCAGCATCTTCCTTTAGGAACAGATATTTTCGCACCAGGATTGATCTGCGACCGCATTGAGAAACGGATGGGGGATCGTGCATGGATTGCACCTGGAATTTCGTATGGTCAAAGTGATTCCTTGTCGGTCTATCCGGGGACAATAACCATTCCATCAGAAGTAATGGCAGAGTATGTTTTTTATGTTGGAAAGAGTTTTTATGACCAAGGCGTAAAGAAAATTATTCTGATGAACGGGCATGGTGGAAATGTTGTGGCTTTGCGATTGGCTGCAGAAAAACTTTCTCGCATTGGAGCAGCGGCAGTTGTAGTGAATTGGTGGATGGATTATTTAGATGATATACTGACCATAACAAAAACTAGAGGTCATGCTGGAGAAGATGAAACTTCTGCCATGATGTACTATAATGAGGACTTGGTTGATATGAGCACGCTGTTTACGAATCTTCACAAGTCTAAATATCGTGTTTACTTTCCAAATTCGGGACTTATTGATTTGAAGCATGCAGTTACAGGTGATCCGACGGAAGCCAGTAGAGAAAAAGGCGAGAAGATTTTTGATATGCTTGAAGAAAAAATGTGTGAACTGATTACTTTTATGGAAAATGAAGAGTATCTTGTAAACGAGGACTAGTCGTAATGGTTGGATACTTTTTAACAAGTGAGAATGTATATGAAAAGGAATAAAGGGGATTCTTATGATGAAGCTCATTAAAAATGTGCATATATTTACACCTGAAGATGAAGGCATAAAGGATATTCTTATTTGTTTTGATAAGATTATGAAAATCGATAAAAATATCTCGCTTGAGTTGGAAGACTTTGAAATCATTGATGGAAGCAACCTGATTGCCGTACCGGGATATATCGATCAGCATGTTCACATTACCGGTGGAGGTGGCGAAGGCGGTATGCATACTCGTGTTCCTGAAGTTATGCTTTCTGATCTCGTAAAAAATGGGATTACTACGGTCGTTGGATTGCTTGGAACCGATTCGGTTACCCGGAATGTAGAATCTCTTCTTGCTAAAACGAAAGCCTTGAATGAGGAAGGCATCACAGCCTATATGCTGACGGGTGCATATGAGTTTCCTTCTCCAACGATAACCGGAAGTGTTAAGAAAGACATTTCCATGATCCAAGAAATTATCGGTGTGAAAATTGCAATTTCTGATCATCGGGATTCCAGAATCACCATTCAGGAACTTTCTCGCTTAGCCACAGAAGCAAGGGTGGGTGGGTTGATTGGAGGAAACGCCGGACTTGTTACCTTGCACTTGGGGGATGGGAAGGAAGGACTAGAGCCGATTCGACGCATTGTCGAAGAAACCGATATTCCCATGAAGCATTTCCTTCCTACTCATATTAATCGAAACTCACGTCTTTTAGCCGAGGGGCTTGATTATGCAAGAAGTGGCGGTTTTATTGATCTCAGTGCAACTAAAAATCCAGTCTCTTCTCCTGCAACTATTGTGTCGAAATTGGAGGATGATTTTCCGTTTGAAAGGATTACGTTCAGTTCTGATGGGAATGGTAGTACTTCAAGCTATGACGACCATGGAAACTTGCTTCGAATTTCTGCTATGTCGGTTGATACGATGCCCTATCAAGTTAAGACCTTGGTTTGTGAAAATGAATTTTCTGTTGAGAAAGCAGTTCGGTTTGTCACCACCAATGTAGCAAAGGTTCTTAGCATTTATCCTCAGAAGGGGACTTTACAAGTTGGTTCTGACGCTGATCTTGTTTTGCTGGACAAACAGTATCAAGTTGATACTGTTTTTGCAAAAGGAAGAATGATGATGAAAAATAAAGAAATTCTCGTAAATGGAACTTATGAAAGCTAACATAAAGGTTCTATTGCGTAGATCAATAAGTGAAAACAACGCTAGACTACTTGAGTGATTAAGTAGTCTTTTTTTATATGAAATAAGACTATTTGATTATTATCAAAATAAAGTTTAATATAATAGTATAAGAAATTATTGGAGGTGTGAAAATGCCATTATCAGACTTTATTAAAGAAAAAATTACAGGGAAACCAGCAAAGATAAATGGACCGATGTTTTTAAAAGAAACGAGTGATGCGAAGAAACAGCTAGAGATGCTGAGATCGTATCGACAGACTTGTCCAAAGTCTGTACAAAAAGAGGTCGATCGAGACATCAAGTTTCTATCCTATGGCATTTATGGAGAATCTCAGGTTGCTTATGAATTAAGGAATTGTTTTCTACCGATCATTATTTTGCATGATTTACATATCGTATACAAGGGATTAGAGGCTCAGATCGATTACTTAATAGTAACTCAATACGAGGACATTGTGATCGAGTGTAAAAATTTGATCGGCAACATTGAAGTGAATGCAAAAGGCGATTTTATAAGAACAACCAATTTTAATGGAAGTAAGAAAAGGGAAGGCATTTATAGCCCGATTACTCAAAATCAAAGGCATCTTCAATTATTGAAAAAAATAGCTATTGATCGTCAAAGCAATATTGTTATGAGGAAAGGCGTTAATTACTTTTTTGAAGAGGCGCATAAGTCGATCATAGTATTAGCTAATCCCAAAACTATTGTTAATCTACGCGTAGCAAAAAAGGAAGTAAAGGATCAGATTATTCGCTGCGATCAATTAAATGCATATTTAAAGAAGATGGCGTCTGACAGCAAGGTACCAAAAAGCTCTGGCGAAGAAATGTTTAAAATAGCTTCGCGATATTTGGACTTACATCAGCCGAATCGGAAAGACTATACAAAAAAATATAGCGCAAGAGAAGATAACCATAAGAGTTTGGATACAAAAAAGGGTAAGACTGAAGAACTGAAAGAAAGCAAAGAAGTTTATGCGAATACGCAAGGGATCCGTGAGGTGTTGAAAGCATATCGATATAATAAAAGTAAAGAAGAAGGTGTGAAAGCGTATTATATTTACAGCAATGCGCAGATGGAAGCGCTGATGGTTGCGAAACCAAAAACGACTAATGAAATAATGAAGATAAAGGGATTTGGTCGCGTTAAATGCGATAAGTACGGGGAAGACTTGATTCGAATCCTAAGAGAGTATAAAGAATGATTGTGGAGTGAGCGTTTATATGTCTTGATCAATAAGTGACTTCACGTTATGATCAGACAAAGGGGGAATGGGAATGAAATATGAAGTTGTGTTCCTTGATGCAGATGGGACGGTGTGGGATTTTAAACGTTCCGAGGAAAAGGCATTTCTTTCTACGCTGAAAAGTTATGGTGTTGAAGAAAATCTAGAGGGTGTTTATCGGCGTTACAGCAGGATTAACGAACTACTTTGGGAACGATTGGAACAAGGGACGATAAAAAAAGACGAACTTCGCCGAAAAAGGTTTGAAGATCTGTTTGCCGAGTTTCAGTTCAAGATTCCTATTGATGAATTCAGCCGAGAATACTTGGCCGCAATCGCACAGGGAAAAGATCTGATTGATGGTGCAGAAGATATCTGTCGATATTTGAGCGAACGATACAGAGTTGTGGTTGTAACCAATGGGATGAAGGAAACGCAGAATAGTAGAATGGCGGGTTCTACATTGGAGCCTTTCATTGAGAAGATGATTATTTCAGATGAAATTTCAATAGCAAAACCGGAACCTGGAATATTTGAATATGCAATGAATGCAATTGGATACAAAGATAAAGAGCGTGTAATTATGATTGGAGACTCTTTAAGTGCGGATATTGCAGGAGGTGTGAATTTCGGCATTGACACTTGCTGGATCAACCCTTCAAAACTTGTTGCTGGCAACAACATAGTACCGACTTATGAAATTATGGATATACGAGAACTAAAAAATATACTTTGATCGAGAGCGGCTAAGACAGTCGTTCTTTTTTTATGATAAATTGTGATGCTAATCACTGTATATATATTTATAAACCCATATGATAGAGATATCGAAAAAAGGGGATGAATAATAATAGTAGCCTAAATATCAAAAAACTAACATTTGAGAAATATGAACATGGTGTTGTTTTCGAAAATTATAAAGGAGGTTCAAGATGTTTCAAATTAATGAAAAAGTTCAATGGGTTGGGAAAATCGATTGGGAATTGAGAAAATTCCATGGAGACGAGTATTCCACGCATCGTGGTTCTTCATATAATTCATACCTGATTCAAGACGAGAAAGTTGTTTTGATTGATACGGTTTGGCGTCCCTTTGCAAAGGAATATGTTGAAGAGTTGAAAAAAACAATTGATTTGAATCAGATCGATTATATCATTGCCAATCATGGAGAAATTGATCATAGTGGCGCTTTGCCTGAGCTGATGAGAGAAATTCCCGATGTGCCAATCTATTGCACGAAAAATGCAGTTAAATCGCTAAAGGGGCAGTATCACGAAGACTGGAATTTCGTAACCGTTAAAACTGGAGATACCTTGGATCTTGGACAAGGAAAATTGGTATTTATTGAAGCCCCCATGTTGCATTGGCCTGATAGTATGTTTACGTACTATACGAAGGATGAGATTCTGTTCAGTAACGATGCATTTGGGCAGCATTTTGCCTCTGAATTGATGTTCAATGATCTTGTGAATCAAGCTGAATTATATCAAGAAGCGACGAAATATTATGCCAATATTCTAACTCCATTTAGTTCGTTTGTAACGAAAAAGATTAATGAGGTTATGGGATTGAATGTGCCAGTCGATATGATTTGTCCATCCCATGGGATTATTTGGAGAGATAATCCTACACAAATCGTAGAAAAATATTTGGAATGGGCTGATAATTACCAGGAAAATCAAGTCACGATTATTTATGATACTATGTGGGATGCAACCCGTAGGATGGCTGAAGAAATCGCTGCAGGGATTAAAGCTGTAGACCCTAGTTTGAATATTAAACTATTTAATGTTGCGAGCACAGATAAAAATGATGTGATTGCGGAAGTATTTAAAGCCAAGATGGTTGTTGCGGGTTCGTCTACAATTAACAAGGGAATTTTGTCTGCGATGGCGGCCGATCTAGAAATTATAAAAGGATTGCAGTTGAAAAATAAGAAAGCAGCTGCTTTTGGCAGTTATGGATGGAGTGGGGAATCTCCAAAACAGATTCAAAAAGAATTAACAGAAGCTGGATTTGAGGTTTGGAAAGATCCTTTGGGTACGCTATGGAATCCAGACGAAGAGGCGCGCGAGACATGCAGGGAATTTGGGCGAAAATTGGCAGATTGGTTGAAACCTTAGAAGAGATGAATGGGTATAAAGACAGTAGCTTTTATAGTTGCTGTCTTTTTAAATGAAAAAAATGTACGCTGAGGAGAAAAAACATGCGAAAAATACAAAAACTATATAAGGGGAGGCGATCGAAAGTTGGTGCCGGAGTGAAGCTGATACGAGTTTTTAGTTTTTACGATGCGGAACGACTAGATCCATTTTTGCTACTTGATTATTTCGATTCCAAGAATCCGGATGAGTATAAGCGCGGGTTACCTTGGCATCCTCATCGGGGTATGGAGACGATTACCTATTTGATTCACGGCCGAATTGATCACGGTGACAGTCTCGGAAACAATGGTATAATCGAACCTTTGAGCTGTCAGTGGATGACTGCTGGCAGAGGTGTTTTGCATCAAGAGATGCCTCAAAAAACACCGTGGATTTTAGGCTGTCAATTGTGGTTAAACCTACCAAAATCTAGGAAGTTAACAAATCCTGTATATCGGGAAATTACAGAAAAGGACCTTGCAATTTATGAAGATGATCAAGTTCATATAAAGGTGATTAGTGGTGTCTTTAGACATACAAAAGGACCCATTTGTAAAAAAAATAAGGAACTTACATATTTTGATGTAACGGTATTTCCAGGCAAAACATTTTCGTGGAAAATTGAAAAATCAAAGCAATGTTTTATTTTAAGAATTGATGGTGAATTGTCCATTGCAGGTGAGATTTTTAAGACGAGAGGTGCATTGTTGACCATGGAAGAAGAAATTCGTATAGAAACGCAACGTGGTGGGCGATTTTTCCTGATTGCAGCCGAGCCGTTGAAAGAGCCGGTGGCATGGCAAGGGTCGATTGTAATGAATACACAAAAGGAAGTAGAAGAGGCATACCACGATTTAGAAGAAGGCACTTTTACTCGCTAAGAGCTGTCTGTATGCAGGAATTTTCTTAACAATTTCAGCCATTGTGCATTTTTTGTTGGCACTAGAAATCAAAGAAGGAGTTGAATTAACAATCAGGGTCTCGGATCAATTCCGAGATCTTTTTATGGTATAATTTGGCTAGTAGAAAGAAGGTGAATGGACCTCTTGGGATATCGACAGATGTGCTGAAGGGATCTCCATTTAATAATTTCATGATTCCTGGGCTGATTCTTTTCGGTTTTATTGGATTGGGGAATTGCTTCTCGGGTATCTTAGCCTGGCGGGGATCTAAGGCGACGGGTATTATCTCAGGATTCTTTGGATGTGGGCTTATGATTTGGATTATGGTTCAATGCTGGGTCCTGGGGGACGTTGTTGTTTTACATGTTCTGTATTTCATTTTGGGACTCATTCAAGGCTTGCTAGGAGTGAGAATGAGGATGAGAAATCGACAATTTCCATTTTCGCTGTTCCTCGATAAGAAGTAGAATTATAATAATATTGAAAGTAAAATTGGAGGCGTACAATGAATTTATCTATGAAAAAAGACTGGAAGAAATCTGCATTTGATGGGTTGCTGATACCTATGTTTGAAGAAGAATTGGCTTTTGAAGGCCTTGAGGTTCCCTTCGAGCAATTGATGGAAACGAAGCGCTTTGAAGGTAAGGTTGGATCGCATTATACCATAACGAAATTGCAAGATGGGCTCTTTGTAAATATTGTGTTGTTGGGTCTGGGAAAACGTGGTGAGATCGGATATCGAAAATTGCTGAATGTTTTGGGCGATGGATTTCGAACATTGAAGAAACAAAAGGTGAAAAAAGGTGCCCTTGTCTTTGATCGTGGGAATCTTGCATCCAATGATACCTATGTAAAAGCAGCGGTTGAAGCGTCTATTATGGCAGACTACCTTTTTGATGATTTCAAATCGAAGCAAGAGGGTGAAGAATCGGAAGAACTTGATTTTTCAATCCTTGTTGAAGATCCCGATCAATATGTTCATGTTTTTGAAGAGGCGGAGATTCTGGCAACGGCGAATTTAGTAGCCCGAGATTTGGTGAATCAACCGGCAAATGTGATCAATTCTGTTACTTTGGCACAGCGGGTCGAGGAATTAGGCAAAGAAAACGGGTTTGAAGTCGAGATTAAAGAACTAGAAGAAATTCAAGCCCTGCAGATGGAAGCCTTTCTTTCAGTTGCTCGGGCATCGGATATCGAACCTCGATTGATCATCATGCGTTATATGGGAGATCCTGCAAGCGATGAGATCCTTGGATATGTGGGAAAGGGATTGACCTATGATGCCGGCGGGCTGTCCATTAAACCGACAGCTAGCATGGTGACCATGAAAGATGACATGGGTGGTTCGGCTGCTGTTATTGGAGCTATGTGCGCAATTGCAGAGGCAAAGCTTAAACGTAATGTTGTAGCTGTTGTAGCGGCATGTGAGAATATGATTTCCGGCTCTTCTTATCGACCTGGAGATATTATTGGATCCATGGGTGGCAAGTCGATCTTTATCGGCAATACAGATGCAGAGGGGCGTCTTACATTAATTGATGCCATGCATTATATCGTAAATGAAGAGAAGGTAACCAAGGTGTTGGATATTGCGACCCTGACGGGAGCAGCCTTGCATTGTACGGGGAGCGCAGCCTCTGTGGCCATTGCTACAGATGATCAGTTTTTCGCAGATGTTAACGAATCATTTTCTCTTAGTGGAGAGCAGATTTGGCGAATGCCGATTTTTGACGAATATAAGGAATTGATCAAGCATGAAGAGGCGGATTTGACCAATACAGCCGGGAAACCAGGAACCATAACTGCGGGACTGTTTATTGGCGAATTTAATGGTGGTTTGCCATGGGTGCATATCGATATTGCTGGGACCATCTGGTCGACAAAGGAAGAAGGTATTTTATCCAAAGGCGGCACAGGCATTGCAGTGAGACCGCTTTACTATTTGGCTAAAGCATAGTATGGTATAAAGAGAGATCGAAGGGACTAGTCTTTGCGGTCTCTTTTTATGAAGAATATATGGAAAGTAGGAATGAAAATGGATGGAACGAAGAGAAGCAATATCAAGATAGGTAGCAGAGTCAAGATTGTGCAAAAACCACATCAACGGACTGGAGAGCTTACAGAGGGTCTTGTGGCTCGTCTTTTAACAAAATCGAAGACGCATCCCCATGGGATCAAGGTGATGCTGGACAATGGAATTGTTGGACGCGTTAAAGAAGTGTTGGAAGGATAGAGTTGACAGAATCTTTAAAAATTATATAATAGAGAGAATATCAAGAACTTCTGGAGGAATTATGAAAAAAGGAATTCAACGGTTAGACGATATTTTATTCTATAACAAGGAATTTGTAGAAAACAAAAAATATGAGCAGTATGAAACATCCAAGCATCCTGAGAAGAAGATGGTTGTCTTATCATGTATGGATACTCGATTAACAGAGCTGCTGCCTCAGGCTATGAATATAAAAAATGGTGATGCTAAAATTGTGAAAAATGCTGGTGCAACCATTATGCATCCCTTTGGTAGCATTGTCAGAAGTATTCTGGTTGCCGTATACGAGTTTGAAGCGGAAGATCTCTTTGTTGTTGGCCATTATGGTTGTGGTATGAGTAATCTGGACGGTGGTCTTTTGTTGGAAAAGATGAAAAAACGTGGCGTTACTCAAATGACGATCGATACTCTTCAGTACTCGGGTATCGATGTGGAATCCTGGTTGCATGGATTTGAGTCGGAGAAAGCAGCTGTTGAAGAGAGTGTAGAAGCCTTAGTAAACCATCCCTTGATGCCAAGTGGGGTACGCGTTCATGGCTTGCTGATGGATCCTGCAACGGGGAAGTTGGACGTTGTGATCGATGCAAGTAAATAATAAAAAGGAACACAGGCAACAGCTATAACAAGCGGTTGCCTGTGTTTTTGTATGTTTTTGGCATTTCCTGATATAATAATAGAAAGAATGGATTAAAGGAGGATTATAATGGGAATTTTTATTGGTTTAGGTGTTGTTGTTGTCATTATTGGGTTTGTTATTTCGCTGTATAACCGACTGGCGAAATTGAATGTGAATGTGGAAGAATCGTTCTCATCCATGGATGTGTATTTGAAAAAACGATATGATTTGATTCCTAACTTGGTAGAAACGGTGAAGGGCTATGCCTCTCACGAAAAGGAAACACTGGAGCGAGTTATTCGGGCGAGAAACAGTGCCATGTCTGCGACGGATCCCGGAGAAGTACTAGAAGCAAACAATCAATTGGCTATGGGATTGAAATCAATCTTTGCCTTGGCTGAAAGCTATCCGGACCTTAAAGCCAATGAAGGATTTGTGAATCTGCAGAATCAACTGACAAAAATTGAAGAGGATATTTCTAATGCAAGATTGTACTACAATGGCAACGTGAAGATCTTCAACAAAGCAATTGTGGTATTCCCGAATGTCATTATCGCAAATATGATGGGATTTGAGAAGAAACCATTCTTTGAAATTGAAGAAGCGGAACGCGAAACTGTTCGCGTACAGTTTTAGGGCAGGACCATGAAAAAGTGGCTTGTCAACGGATTAATCATTCTCTGTCTGACCCTTGCTTTTCAAGGGGCGGCTTTTGCCGATCAATACTACAATATAAAAAACTATGACGTGAAGATCGATGTTGCCGAAGATAATACCTATGCGATTCGAGAGACCATCGATGTGTATTTTAATCAGGCGCGGCATGGGATCTATCGGGATATCCCCATTCGAAACTACGGATATTCTCATAGAATTGAAGGCTTGCGGGTATATGATCCAGTGACGAGGAAAGCTATTCCTTTTGAAAGCAGTCAATCTGGTTCTGAAATGAGCATTAAAATTGGCGATCCAGATGAGTATGTGGCTGGGGATCAGACTTATCGCATTGAATATAGCTACGATGGCGGAGATGATCGAACTCGAGATTATGATGAATTCTATTTCAACCTGATTGGGAACGCGTGGGATTCGACGATTGACTCGGTTACCTTTCGAGTGACCATGCCTAAATCTTTTGATTCTTCAAAATTAAATGTGACGGCCGGCAGAGCGGGATCCACAGACAATAGCCAAGTAAGTTGGGAAGTTAAAGGGAACGTAATCACTGGTGAAGCCCTTGGTTTAAGACCTTTTGAGGGTCTTACTGTCGCCCTTAATTTACCACAGGGCTATTATGAGGATGTATCAGAGCCTTATTCCATGATTTGGATCATTGTCCTTTACGGATTATTAGTCCTTGCTTTGATCGGAGCAATACTTGTTCGTAATGGCAATTTTAAAAGTAGCCAAATTGTGCCTGTATTAAGTTTTTATCCACCTGATGACTTGAATCCAGCAGAAATGGCTTATGTGTTTGGAGAAGAACAGTTAAGCAATGAGAACGTTGCGTCTTTGATTGTCTATTGGGCGTCTAAGGGATATCTTCGTATTGTAGAAGATGAAAAACCGGGACTATTTGGCAACAAAGAAGAGGTGTATTTCGAGCGTCTTGTTGAGTCCTCACAGTTGCCGTCAGGATACGAGAGAATCTTGTTTAGTGAATTGTTTGCTTATGGCTATGGAGATACAGTTCATATTGATGATTTAAAAGAAAAATTCTATGAGGATTTAAATGTCACCCGGGAATTTATTCGGGATCAATATCGAGACGAGCGCGAAATATTGGAAAACAAGACGCAATATGGTGCTGGCGCAATTGCATTTTTGATCATGCTTGTTTCCACGTTCTTATTGGCTCCCTATGTCCAAGTCATTCTTGGAATTCCATTTCTTGGTGCTTTAATACCCACTGCTATTGTTCTTTTGATTCTTTGGTTGATTCCTTATGCCATTGCATCGAGAAGACCTGGGAGACGTGGGGCAAAAAAAGGTGTGAAAATTGTTAGGTATTTGTTCACGGGTATTTTTCTTAGCCAATTTTTCATTGTGTCGCGGGTTATATTTAGAGACATACAATGGAGCGAGATTTCTTTTTCAAGTTTGATGCTCTATCCATTGATTGCTTTGGTTTTATACATTGCTGTGATGTATTCTATTGGAAAAGTGAAACGCTATACACCGTTTGCTCAGGATCTCCTGAATCGTATTCACGGATTTAAGAATTTTTTGGAGACGGCGAAGCTTGATAAGCTTCATATGCTTTTTAAGGAGAATCCAGAATACTTCTATGATATGCTGCCTTATGTGATGATCTTTGGATCAACGGAGATCTGGGACGAGTATATGCGCATGATTGCGGTGACGGGTCCAGACTGGTATGTGTCTAATCGACCATTTAGGGCGTATTATATGATGAATACAGTCAATCATTCATTTGCGCGAATGAGCGCTGCGCCTCAACAAAGTTCTTCTGGCGGTGGTTCTGTCGGCGGAGGCGGCGGAGGCGGCGGAGGCGGTTCCTGGTAAGAAAGAGGGTAGAAGCGAGTCGATTATGACTCGCTTTTTTTTATAGATAAAAATGCGGGTATATACACTTTGAAATGCTTTAAATATAAGGGGGTATGGAAATGATTGAGTTACCAGAAGCCATGGTTTTAGCGAAACAATGTAATCAATTTATTGTTGGAAAAGTAATCGAAGAAATCCGAGTCAATCAAAGTCCGCATAAGTTGGCCTGGTTTGTTGGGGACCCGGAAGATTATATCAAAAAATTGACCGGAAAGACGATTGAAAAGGCTTCGGCCATTGCGGGGTTTATTGAATTAAAGATTGAGGATGTTCGTCTTGCATTTAGCGATGGTGTTCAATTGCTCTATACGCAAGAAGGCAAACAAATTCCTAAAAAACACCAATTGATGATTCGATTTACGGATCAATCTGTATTTACGGCCAAAGTTCAGATGTATGGTGGAATATGGTGTTTTCAACCGGATGAATGGGAGAACAAGTACTATGAAATTGCAAAAGTGAAACCATCGCCTTTAACAGAATCATTTTCAGAGGCATATTTCAAACAGCTGATGTCGAGTGAAAAGATGATGAAACTGAGTGCAAAGGCCTTTTTGGCGACAGAACAGAGAATTCCAGGATTGGGGAATGGGATCTTGCAAGATATCCTTTTTGCGGCGGGCATTCACCCAAAGCGAAAGCTATATACATTTTCAGAGAGTGAGAAAAGTATTCTGTATTCCGAACTGATCGCTGTGATTAAGATGATGGTAGAACAAAATGGGCGCGATACAGAGAAGGATCTTTTTGGAAATCCTGGTGGATATGGTACTAAAATGAGCCGTAAGACTGTCGGGAAGCCCTGTCCAAAATGTGGAGAACCGATACAAAAGCAAGCATATATGGGAGGGAGTGTATATGCTTGCCCGAATTGCCAAATAGAGTAGAAGTTGAATCATAAAGATTGACAACGTTTTCTCGAAGAGACCAAAAGTCGATAAAAAGATCACAGAACCGCATGAATTCATATGCGATTTTGTGATCTTTTTCACATTATGACCAAAAAATGAGGAGTATGAAGACAATTAAATGAGAATGACCAAAAGTAGAATTTTCTGAATGCAAACGTTATCATGAGAACAAGAAACAGGAAGAGGAGTGAGAAAATGGATTACAAGAAAAAAAGTTTAGAATTACATGAAGCGTTTAAAGGCAAACTAATGATTCGGTCCAAGGTGCCTGTTGCAACAAATGATCAACTCAGTGTCGTGTATACGCCTGGTGTTGCAGAGCCCTGTCGGGAAATTGCAAAAAGAAAAGAGGAGGTATATCGCTATACGGCAAAAGGGAATTTGGTTGCGGTCGTAACGGATGGAACGGCAGTACTGGGACTCGGTGATATTGGACCAGAAGCTGCAATGCCTGTTATGGAAGGAAAGGCAGTATTGTTTCAAGAATTTGCAGATGTAGATGCATTTCCGATTTGCTTAGACACGAAAGACGTGGATGAAATTGTTGCAATAGTCAAAGCTATGGCACCGACATTTGGGGGAATAAACTTGGAAGACATCTCTGCACCGAGGTGTATTCTGATCGAAAAACGTCTGAAAGATGAATTGGATATTCCTGTATTTCATGATGATCAACATGGAACTGCAATTGTTGTTGCTTCAGCCTTGATGAATGCATGTAAGCTGACAAAAAGAAGCATTCAAGAGACTAAGATTGTTGTGAATGGAGCTGGAGCTGCGGGTAGTGCAATAACAAAGATTTTGCTTTCAATGGGTGCGCAGCACGTTTTAGTTTGTGATCGTATGGGCATACTCTACCGAGGTATGGATGAACTGGATTTTCTAAAAGAAGAATTGTCTAATCGAACAAATCCAGATAATCAACAAGGCTTGCTTGCTGACGCATTGAAAGGTGCCGATGTGCTGATTGGAGTTTCAGCGCCAGGAGTCGTGACTAAGGCGATGGTTGCCTCCATGAACAAAGAAGCTATTGTTTTCGCTATGGCCAATCCAACACCTGAGATTTTACCAGACTTAGCCTTGCAGGCAGGTGCGAGAATTGTTGGAACGGGCAGATCGGATTTTGCAAATCAAATCAATAATGTTTTGGCTTTCCCTGGTGTATTTCGCGGAGCATTGGATGTTCGTGCCAGTGATATTAATGAAGAAATGAAAATTGCTGCTGCGACAGCGATCGCATCGATTATTGAGGATGATGAATTGTCAGATACTTATATCATTCCTGATCCCTTCGATCCGCGTGTAGCAGAGCGAGTTTCAAAGGCTGTTGCTGAAGCTGCTCGTATGAGTGGTGTAGCAAAAATAAGTAAGGAGGAGGAATAGTATGGTCTCAACAAATGAAATGACAAGTTCGGGTAATTCGATTCAGGAGGAACAAGGGTATAAAATTATGGGCATGTCTATACCTGTTTTTTTGACTTTCTCTATGATTGTTGCCGTTGCGACAGTGATGGGTGTTTTACCAAAAGGCTTAGTGGGTGCCGTTCCATTTATGATGGTGCTGGGAGCAATTTTAAATGAGGTAGGGAACCGGACACCGATCATTAAAGATTTTTTTGGCGGTGGTCCGATCGTAATCATCTTTGGAAGTGCGGCATTATTTACCTATCAAATCATACCAACTGCAGTGACTGACATTGTGGTTACCTTTACTAAGGCAGGCGGATTCTTAAATTTTTATATTGCAGCATTGATCACAGGAAGTATTTTGGGGATGGATCGAAAACTTTTAATGAAGGCATCCCTTCGATATCTGCCAGCGATTCTTGGAGGCATTGTAGTTGCTTTGGGTCTTGTTGGTATTGTCGGCGGACTCATTGGATATGGAGTTAAAGAAGCCATTCTATATATTGGTGTACCAATTATGGGTGGTGGCATGGGTGCTGGAGCCGTACCTTTATCTGAAATGTTTGGCGAAGTCATGAATGTTGATGTATCAAAAATGCTTTCTATTATGATTCCAGCGCTTGCAATGGGAAATGCTATGGCAATCGTTGCAGCAGGCATCTTAAACCGGATCGGCAAGAAAAACCAAAAACTGACCGGTAACGGGGAACTGATGCGCGTACAGGATGAAGATTTCAAAGCTACTGATGAGAAAAAGTCTGAAATCACCTTAGAAGGAATGGCGCTAGGCATGTTGATGGCGACAAGCTTCTACGTGTTGGGCAAAATCCTTGGCGCCTTCCTTCCGATCCATTCCTATGCACTGATGATCATTTCAGTTGCAGCGGTTAAGGCTCTGGGAATTCTACCAAGAAAATATGAAGAGGGCGCTTTTTACTTCTTCCGATTTGTCATGGTGGCATGGACACCGGCCTTGTTGGTTGGTATTGGTGCGGCATACACAGACTTAGGGGCTGTGATTAGTGCATTTACCCTTCAGTATATCGTTTTGGTAGCAGTCGTGATTTTTGGAGCAGTAGTTGGCTCAGGTTTTGTTGGTTACTTTATGGGCTTCTATCCGATTGAATCAGCGATCACTGCTGGGCTTTGTATGGCGAATATGGGTGGAACTGGTGATGTTGCGGTACTATCAGCATCGAAAAGAATGGAATTAATGCCATTTGCTCAGATTTCATCTCGACTAGGCGGTGCTTTTATTATCATCTTGGCAACAGCCTTATTGAAATTGTTTATGTAGAATGGGTAAAAGTCAGAAGGTGTAAGTAGGTTAATTGAGCGATAGAAAAGAGTTCTCGAATCGAGAACTCTTTTTTTGATTGGGGAGACTTGACAAGGGGATGGGAAAGGAGTATAAATGTAGTAGAGAGTTAGCACTCACTGTTATGGAGTGCTAACAAAAACTACTGAAAGGAATGAAATCCATGAGAAAAAAACAATTTAAAGCAGAGTCAAAACGACTATTGGATTTGGTAATCAATTCAATTTATACGCATCGTGAAATCTTCTTAAGAGAATTGATTTCCAATGCAAGCGACGCCATTGATAAGATTTACTATACGGCGTTGACGGATGATTCTATCCAATTTAACAAAGAAGATTATTATATCACCTTGTCTGTAGACAAGGAAAAAAGACAATTGAAGTTATCGGATTCGGGAATTGGAATGACCAAAGAAGAACTGGAAGAAAATCTAGGTGTTATCGCTAGAAGTGGATCTTTAAAGTTCAAGGAAGAAAATGAAAGCAAAGACGGTGTTGATATCATCGGGCAATTCGGGGTTGGGTTCTACTCAGCATTTCTTGTTGCAGACACGGTTATTGTTCGAAGCAAGGCTTTCGGCAGCGAGTTTGCCTATGAATGGAAATCGCAGGGGATTGATGGATATACGGTGACGCCATGTGAGAAGGAATCCGTGGGAACCGATATTATTATGGACCTGAAGGAAAATATTGAAGACGAGAACTTTGATGAGTATTTAGAAGAGTACCGACTTCGCGCCATTATTAAGAAATACTCTGATTTCATTCGTTACCCAATCAAAATGGAGATAACGCGAAGCCAATTGAAAGAAGGTACGGAATCGGAATATGAAGATGTAACGAAGAATGAAACCATTAATAGTATGGTACCGATTTGGAGAAAGAATAAAAATGAATTGACGGATGAAGACTATCAGAACTTCTATGTCGAAAAGCGATTTGGATTTGATCAACCCGTTCGAACGATTCATTCTAGTATTGATGGAAATGTGAGTTATAATGCGGTGTTATTTATTCCAGGGAAACCGCCATATGATTTTTATACGAAGGAGTATGAAAAGGGATTGGAACTCTATTCCCGTGGCGTAATGATTATGGAAAAATGCAGTGACCTTTTACCGGATTATTTCAGTTTTGTGAAAGGTGTTGTTGATTCAGAGGATCTATCTTTGAATATCTCGAGGGAAGTTCTGCAGCATGATCGACAATTGAAGCTGATTGCAAAAAACATAAAATCCAAGGTGAAAAGCGAACTGACAAAATTAATGAAATCCGATCGCAAAAAATATGAAGCTTTCTACGAATCTTTTGGACGTCAATTGAAATACGGCGTATATAGTGAGTTTGGTTCGAACAAAGAATTTTTGCAAGATCTATTGTTATTTTCGTCATCGTTTGAGAAAAAGCTTGTTCGCCTAGAGGAATATGTAGAGCGTATGAAAGAAGAACAAAAGTATATCTACTATGCGACGGGTGCGTCGATCGAACGTCTTGAGAAGATGCCTCAAACAGAAATGGTTTTGGACAAAGGCTACGAGATTCTTTATTTTACTGAAGAGGTTGACGAGTTTGCCATTCAAACCATGAGAGATTTCAAGGAAAAGGAATTCAAGTCTGTTTCCGCAAATGATTTAGGTCTTGAAACGGAAGAAGACCAACAAGTGGAAGAATCTCCTGAAAACGAAGCAATCTTTACTTCGATGATGGAACACTTATCCAACAAAGTAAAAGCTGTTCGAGCTTCGAAACGTTTAAAAACTCATCCAGTATGTTTGACGAGTGAAGGTGAAGTATCCATAGAGATGGAAAAAATTCTTAATGCTATGCCAACCGATCAGGAAGTGAAGGCTGAAAAGGTTTTGGAAATCAATATCAATCATGAAATTTTCACAACGGTACAGGATGCGTATAAGAATGATCCGGAAAAATTTGCTTTATATACGGATGTGTTGTATCAACAAGCTTTATTGATTGAAGGATTGCCAATCGAAGATCCGGTTGCCTTTACCAATCAGATTTGTGAAATTATGAAATAGTTGGAAAAATCACCCTCAGGAGAGAATTCCTGAGGGTGATTTTTTATGCGAAATTTTAAGTTCAAGAATTTCAAAGGCAATTTGAATATTCAAGCGATCGCTGTAGTCATTAAGATGAAGTTCAAGAATTTCTTCGATTCGCTTTAATCGATAAGTTAAGGTATTTCCGTGGATAAATAGTTGGTCTTTTGTTTTTGTCCAACTATTATTGGTGTGGATATAGATTTTCAAGGTATCTAAAAGACGACCATTGGATTTTTGATCGTAAATAATCAATGGACCTAGGGTATCCAGTGCGAATTGCTGTAATTCATTATTGTCGTTATTTAATAGAAAGCGTTTCACTTTTAGTTGTGAGTAGAAGACCAAGAAATCATCTTTGTGATAGATCGTACCGATTTCTATGGCGTATTGTGTCTGTAGATAGGCTTCCTTGAATTCTCTTAGGTCTCTAAATAGTGTGCTTGCGCCTGCACGTAATCGCCATTCTTTTTTAATGAGTAACCAAAGAAGTGGATCTTTTGCAAGCATTTCCCAAAGAGCGTCCGCTTCAATATTTTCATCTAAGTCTTGATTGCTTTCCAATAAAAAAATCAACTGTGTGCCCTTGAGAAAGGGGATTATTTGCGAGGATAGGGGGTGGAGGGCTTTGATAAATTGCTCTTGTAAGGCTTTCATATTACTTGTTGAATGAGTGAGCAAGGGATTGGAGTTACTTGTGGTATTGAGGGGTTCAAGGTCGATTACAAGCAGGGCATGGAGTTGCTTTTTGCGATACCCATAGTTTGAGATGGTGCGGTGAATAAACTCAACGTCTCGATAAGCCAAGAGCGTATCAAGGAACTCTCCTTTTACTCTTAGCTCGGTGGAGTGAATATCCTGAATTTTTAAGAGGATTAAGGCCAAGACTGCGAGACTTCTTTCAATGGCAATGGATTCCTTTTCTGCATGATGCTCGGGTGGATTGAGAATACCGAGCCATCCATAATTTTCTTGATTGATTAAGACGGGTAGAAAGCGGATGACACAGGGGACTTTCGGATCAAGAAATTGAGTCGGCTGGATCTGAGACAGCCGACCCGCCCAATCAAGTCGTGAAGCTTCGAGTTGTTTCAAGGACTGGGTACTCGGTAAATGATGACCGATAATTGCAAAGAGGGGACTTACCAATATTGTATCAAGTTTGATCAGTCGAGACATCTCTTGTAAGATATCGACGGGATCACACCCATGAAGAATCATATTAGTGAATTTTGTGTGGAGATCAAGAGTAAACTTATAGGCATTTTTTTGCATCTCAATTGTGCGGTTGTTTTCTTCTAAATCGGCTGAGTTCTTGCTTTCTCTCTCGAGACTCATGGCGCTATTGATCGCAACGGACGCTTGAATGGAGATGGATTCTAAAAATATTAAATCTTCTTCTGTTAATTTTGCATCTTCTCGGAAACCATCAATTACAATAACACCGAAGCAACGGTCTCGAAAAATCAGTGGGCAAGAGATGGTGCTGTGTATATTAGGGAAAATCTCATGGAAAACATGTTTGATCGTTTTTTGAGATCGTGGACTCATGGTGCTTGTGATGGCAGAGATATCTTTCGCACTATTTAACCGTAAAGGTTTTTTTTGAGTGAAAGTCATACCAGTAATCGATTCGTTGGGTTGAAGCTGAAGGTTTCCCATCTCGGATTCAAAGCCGATATAGGTTTTTGCCTCAAGACAATTTAAGTCCTCGTTGTACAAAAAGATAATACCCGCATCACCATCTTTGATATTGGAGATAGACTCTGTTAAAAGCGACTGGAGGATATCGGGCATATCTTGCGTGGAGTTTAAGAGTTTGACAGATTCCAAAAGGGTTTCGAGTTTATTAATCTTATTGAGTAGAGCTTTTTCGTGATCCATGGGCGCCTCCTTGCTTTGATTATACTATTATATCAAAAGCACAAACATATATGTAATATTTAGTTGTACACAACATAGAAAAAAAGGAGGAGTTTCGATATAATCAAACCATACATGTTTCGAAAAGTTCATATTTTATGGCGGAAATGATACAATGGAACGAAACAGGAAGGGGCGAAGCTATGACAATCAAAGAATCTGCAAAAGAATGTAAGGACTACGTAATCAATCTACGACGTGAGTTTCATATGTACCCCGAAAAAAGTTTAGAAGAGGTGCGAACACAAAAACGCGTGATCGAAGAACTAACGAAACTAGAAATTCCTTTTGAACGGATCGCAAATACTGGTGTGATTGGTACGATTGTGGGAGGGAAACCGGGAAAAACCATTGCTTTGCGTGCGGATATGGATGCTTTGGATCTTCAGGAAATTGCCGATGTACCTTATCGCTCTAAGAATGACGGATTTATGCATGGCTGTGGACACGATGGTCATACGGCATCTTTATTGGGCGCGGCCAAGGTTTTAAAGGAAATCCAATCTGAATTACAGGGAACCGTAAAACTTTTCTTTCAACCAGCTGAGGAAGTTGCTCGTGGTGCAAAGAAGATGATTGCCGAAGGGGCTTTAAATGGGGTTGATTCTATTTTTGGCATCCACATATGGAATAGCTTGGAGTGTGGAAAGGTAAGTGTTGAAGCGGGACCCCGTATGGCATCTGCTGGGGAGTTCACAATTAGAGTCAAAGGGAAAGGTGGTCATGGGGCAATGCCTCATCAAACCATTGATGCTGTTGTTGTTGGATCTTCGATTGTACTTGATCTGCAATCCATCGTAAGTAGGGAGATTCATCCCTCAGATCCTGCCGTGTTAAGCGTAGGGAAATTTGAAGCAGGAAGCAGAAACAATGTAATTGCAGAAGATGCTGTTATCATTGGAACAACAAGATGTTATAACCACGAAGTCAATAATTTATTCGAAGATCGAATTCGGCGGGTGTGCCAACATACAGCCTTTGCACATGGTGCGACGGCGACATTGGAATATGAAACTTTGGTAATCCCCGTGATCAACGATGAGAAAATATCTGAAATAGCAGCTGGTTCTGTAGAAAAAATTCGCTCGAAAGAAGCAATTCAGAGCTTTCCTGCATTAAATGTGGGCGAAGATTATTCTTTCTTTATGGATCAAGTGCCTGGCGTTTTGGCTTTGGTTGGGTGTAAAAAAGAAGCGGCGGAGTACTACCCGCATCACCATCCTATGTTTGATATTGATGAAGACAGTTTAGAAGTGGCAACAGCGCTTTATGCTCAGGTTGCTTATGATTTCTTGGCAGAAGGAGGCGAGGCATAAAATGATGAAGGAAGCGTTACTTCAAGAGGAATATGTAAGAGAACTTCGTCGAGAGTTTCATCGTCACCCAGAACCCAGCTGGGGAGAGGAGTGGACGTCCTCTCGCGTAATCGAAGAATTAACAGCCATGGGGATCGAATATAAAAGAATTGCAAAAACGGGTGTGATGGCTTGGATACCTGGTGCAAAACCAGGTAAAACAATAGCTTTACGAGCAGATATGGATGCTTTAGAAATTATAGAACTGAATGATTTAGAATTCAAATCAGAAATTGATGGAATGATGCACGGCTGTGGCCACGATGGTCATACGGCCATGCTTTTGGGCGCCGCGAAGATATTGAAAAGCAAACAGGACGAAATTAGCGGAACGGTCAGATTGTTATTTCAACCTGCAGAAGAGTATGTTCAGGGTGCTAAAGCGATGATTGCAGATGGATGTCTAGAAGGTGTCGATGGAATTTTAGGAATCCATCTCTGGGCAGATTTACCTACAGGAGTTGTTTCTGTGGAAGCAGGTCCTCGAATGGCCTCTAGTGACAACTATGTCATTAATGTTAAGGGAAAGGGTGGCCATGGTGCCAATCCGCATGAAACGGTTGATGCCGTAGTTGTAGGAGCAGCGATTGTTCGAGATCTTCAAACCATTGCTAGCCGAAGGAGTTCGCCCCTTGAACCTGTTGTGGTAACAATTGGACGTTTTGCAAGTGGAACACGATTTAATGTGATTGCCCAGGAAGCGAAATTAGAAGGGACGGCACGGTGTTTTACCCCAGAACTTCGAGTTGAATTGGAAAAAAATATTAGTTTGGTTTCAAAAGAAGTTGCCAAAGCTTATCGTGCGGAAATTGAAATAGACTATTCCTTTGGTGTTGCTGCCTTGATTAATGATGAAACCTGTTCAAAGATTGCAGCTGGATCGGTTGGTAAAATTCTATCCCCAGAGGCTGTTCAGCCCATGGTTAAGACAACAGGAAGCGAAGACATGGCTGAATATATTTGCCGTGTACCTGGATTGATTGCTTTCGTTGGAACTGCAGACCCTAAAAAAGATGTCATCTACCCACATCATAATCCAAAATTCGATATCGATGAAAATTCATTGGTGCATGGAACGGCATTGTATGTGCAATATGCTTTTGATTTTTTAAATTATGCGAAATAGGAAAAAGGAATGCTTATGCATTCCTTTTTTTTACTACTTATTCCCAACGTGAAGCTTCGCGTCCGCGTGCGGTTCGTATTGCCCATATAACGACACCTGTAACGATCAGAATGAAGGCTGTAGCGATGGCAGACCATTTGATCAAGCTGATGATGGGGAGCCATTTTTCTGCGAAGACCAATTGTGTTGGATAGAAGAGCATGATTATGATGGCAAAAGCATTTTCCGCATAGTCGAAGCCTAATCCGATTATGGGGAGCCATCGAATGCTGTTAATCAAAACCTCCTGGTTTGAATTCTGGAAAACCAAATGGAGACAAGAATATAGGAACCAGGCATAAACAAGTGGCCAAATGAAATCATAAGTAATGCGTTGGCGAACATAGAAGGCTCGTCCTTCTTCTCCGATTGTGCCCGCTGTTTGATAAATCTCTTGGCCTGAGTAAAACAGACTAGTGTCCGGGAGCTTAGCATCCCCAAGAAGATCAGAACTTTTTTGGGAAGAATTCGGGAGAATAAGAACCAAAAAAAATATAAAAAGAACGGTTGCCATCAGAAAACGACGGTATAGTAAGGCTTTTTCCATAGGTTGTTCTTGCTTTAACATAGGCGGCTCCCTTCTTGATAAAAAAATACCCGTTTTTACTGGACTGGAAACAGGTGTCATTTAATTGGCAAGGAAAGTCATAAAAAACCGCCCAATCAGTTGAAAAGTCTACCTGCATTTACTTTTTGTTATAAATAAGATAAAATAAATTTTATTGAATAATAAGAGGTGAGTGGGAATGAAAGTTAGAATTGTAGTGGATACTTCTTGCGATTTGCAACCGGGTAGCGATTCAGAATTTGCATATGTACCCTTTGAGATAAAAGTTGGTGATGTGAGTTTTCATGATGATGAAAAGACGCAGATGGAATTGCTTCTACTGATGAAAGAGGAGTCGACTGCCGCTAAATCTTCTTGTCCTTCACCGGCAGCATTTCTTAATACTTTCACTTGTGATGCGGAAGTGATATTTGTTGTGACAATCTCGTCAAACTTAAGCGGCAGTTATAATAGTGCGAAAATTGCAAAAGAAATCTATTTAGAGGAGAATCCAGACAAGGACATTTTTGTGGTTGATTCCTTAAGTGCTTCTGCAGGAGAAACGGCTATTGCATACTATATTCAGGACGCATTAGAAGTAGAGCGTTTTCAAACGATGGAAGAACTGTTTCTTGCTACAAAAGCCTATGCAAAAACCGTCAAAACACTATTTGTATTAGAAGATTTATCTAATTTAGTGAAGAATGGACGAATGGGAAAACTGGCTGGTCTATTTGCAGCTTTTTTACATATTAAACCTGTTTTAGGGGATGATGGAAATGGAGAAATCGTTTTATATAAAAAGAGCCGGGGAACCAAGAAGGCTTTAAGGGACTTGATGACAGCAATAGAGGAACGTGGAAAAGATTTAAATCTAGAGGATCGAATCTTGTATATTTCTCATTGCAATGCAAAGCAAAAGGCTTTGCAGGTTAAAGCACTTGCTGAAGGACAGTTCTCTTTTGCAGAGATTAAGATTTTTGAAACCAATGGTCTCAGTACGGTCTATGCGGGAGATGGGGGCATTGTACTTGCATTTTAGAAAAAGAGTCGAAATCTTCGAAGATTTCGACTCTTTTATTGTTTAATGGGAAAACAATAAATTGTAAGCTGGAAAACAAATTGGGTTTTTCCTAAATTGTGAGTGAAATCACAATTTTTCCTGAAAATATGTCGTATAATAACCATATCGCAAGATTCTTAGGCTTGAAAGGGGATAAACGATGAAAAATCAGGAAAACTTTAACTCGGGGAAATGGCAAGAAACCATCGATGTACGAGACTTTATTCAAAAAAATTATACTCCTTACCGGGGTGATGAGGCATTTTTGACAGGAAAGAGTCAAAAAACAACACTTCTATGGGAAAAGGCGGAAAACCTGATTGCTGAGGAAATTAAAAAAGGCATTATTGGTGTCGATACGGAAACATTTTCCGGAATAAATAATTTTAAACCTGGCTACCTAGACAAAGAAAATGAGGTTGTCGTCGGGTATCAAACTGACTCTCCATTAAAACGCATTATGAATCCATACGGTGGATTCCGTATGGTGGAAGCGTCATTAAAAGCCTATGGATTTGAAATGGATGATGAACTGAAGTCTGACTTTAAACAATTTAGAAAAACACATAATGAGGGTGTCTTTGATGCATACACGCCTGATATGAGAAAAGCCCGATCGATTGGATTGATGACGGGTCTTCCTGATGCCTATGGTCGAGGTCGTATCATTGGTGATTATCGACGAATTGCCTTATATGGTATAAATCGTTTGATTGAGGAACGCAAGAATGACTTTGTCAATTTAGTTAATCAGGCTGCAGTTGAAGAAATGATTCAGTTGCGCGAAGAAATTAATGAGCAATTACGGGCCTTGGCGGCGATGAAAGAGATGTCATTAAGTTACGGCATTGATCTTTCTCAGCCGGCTAAGAATGCTTCAGAAGCTGTACAATTTTTATACTTCGGCTATCTTTCGGCAATCAAGGAAAATAATGGGGCTGCCATGTCACTTGGCAAGAATACAGCATTCTTGGATATCTACATCGAACGTGATTTAGCAATGGGTGTGATTACAGAAAATCAAGCCCAAGAGATGATCGATCAATTTGTGATTAAGTTGAGAATGGCGCGTCATTTGCGAACGCCGGATTACAATACCCTGTTTGCCGGAGATCCGACATGGATTACAGAGGTGATCGGTGGAATGGGAATTGACGGACGTACCATGGTGACAAAAACCGCATATCGATTCTTGCACACATTGACTAACCTTGGTTCCGCACCAGAACCGAATATGACAATTCTTTGGTCGGAGAAATTACCGAAAGCCTTTAAACGCTATTGCACAAGGATGTCTATCGAAACGGGTGCCCTTCAGTATGAAAACGATGATTTAATGCGTCCGATCTATGGAGATGATTATGGCATCGCATGCTGTGTATCGGCCATGCAAATTGGTAAACAGATGCAGTTTTTCGGTGCACGAGCCAACCTGGGCAAAGCCTTGCTTATGGCAATCAATGAAGGCTATGAAGAAGTGAAAACGGATAAAGCGGGCAATTTAATTCAAATGGTCAAAGGAATCGAGAAAATCGAAGATGGCGTTTTGGTCTATGACGAAGTAATGAAACGATTCAATAAGGTGATGGAGTACTTGGCTGACTTGTATGTAAATACCATGAATACGATTCACTATATGCATGATAAATATGCGTACGAAGCAGGTCAAATGGCCTTACATGATGTTTCTGTTCATCGATTCATGGCATTTGGAGTTGCGGGAATATCTCTGGTGGCCGATTCTTTAAGCGCGATTAAATACGCAAAGGTAACGCCAATTCGAAATGAATTTGGCATTACAACGGATTTTGCAATTGAAGGCGAATTTCCGAAGTATGGAAATGATGATGATCGTGTGGATCAATTGGCTGTGAAAGTGCTTGAAAAGTTTGTTTCTGAACTGAAAAAGCACCCGACTTATCGAAAATCTGAGCATACGCTTTCTGTTTTGACGATTACTTCCAATGTGGTTTACGGCAAGAAAACCGGTGCGACTCCAGATGGAAGACAAAAGGGAGAGCCTTTTGCACCGGGTGCTAACCCCATGCATGGACGTGATGAAAAAGGTGCCTTGGCTTCTTTGAACTCTGTTGCAAAGCTTCCCTACGAAGGTGTTTGTCAAGATGGCATTTCCAATACATTCTCTATTGTGCCAACTGCTTTGGGAAAAGAGGATGAAGTTCGATATGCCAACTTGACTGCAATACTGGACGGATATTTTGAACAAAAAGCATTTCATCTCAATGTGAATGTGATGGAAAAGGCTTTGTTGATTGACGCGATGGAACACCCTGAGAAATATCCAACTTTGACAATTCGGGTTTCGGGATATGCTGTACACTTTAATCGCTTAACAAAAGAGCAACAATTAGAAGTCATTAGTCGGACATTCCACGAGGCTGTTTAGGAGGATGATGATGGGAAGAATTCACTCTATTGAAACGATGGGATTGCTGGACGGACCAGGGGTTCGAACCGTATTTTTTTTACAAGGGTGTCCTTTACGATGCAGTTATTGTCATAACCCAGATACTCAGCGAATTGCTGGTGGTGATGAAATGACATCGGAGGAAATTGTTCAGACAGCGAAAAGATATCTTCCTTATTATCGACACTCGGGCGGTGGTGTTACTTTTTCGGGGGGCGAGCCCTTGCTACAGGGAGCTTTTCTTCTTGAAACGCTGAAACTCCTTAAGGCGGAAGGAATTCATACGGCTTTAGATACCAGTGGGTTTGGTCAGGAGAACTACTTCGATGAAATTCTGGAATTGGTAGACCTTGTACTTTTGGACATCAAGCATTTTGATCGAAAAGAGCATCAAAAGTTGACGGGTGTGAAAATGAAGGGCAGAGATCCCTTTTTGAATCGTTTGGTTAACTTTAGAGGAAAGGTTTGGATCCGGCACGTGATGGTACCGGGACTGACGGATTCAAAAAATGCAATGGACCATTTGTACAGATCGATTCGATTTTTGGCTAAAAAAATAGAAAAAATTGAAATTCTACCCTATCATAAAATGGGTGCAGAAAAATACGAAGCATTAGAAATGGCAGTTCCTTTACAGGATATTCCAGAAATGAATCACGATTTGGCAATGGTCTATCAAGACAAGCTTCGCGAGAAATTGATACAGGATCAAAAGAGAATAGGACTTGTGCCAGCTGTGTGAAATGGTTGTATTCAGGAGTTTTGCGATTCCTTTTGAGACTATTTTGTTCGAAATCAGGATTATATGTGGGACTTCATGAGGATGAATTGACATTGCTTGGGAGCACAGGTAAGATATAGATAAATTTAATAGAATAAAAGGTTCTTTCTAGGAAAGATGAAAAGGGAAAACGGTGCAAATCCGTTACAGCCCCCGCTACTGTAAGCAGTACGAAAACCTGGATGCCATTGGGGAAACCTGAGAAGGCTGGTGAGTAGGATGATCTGTAAGTCAGGAGATCTGCCTTTTGTTATGTATCTCTAAACTTCGGCGGGAAGGGTGGTTTTTTGGCGCGTGCACTTACGCCAAGTTCAAACTAGAAACTTGTAAACCGTATCGAGAGATACGGTTTTTTTTGTTTGCTTTTTTGAGGAGGATAGGATGAAAGGATTTGTATTGGCGGGTACCCATAGCGGTGTTGGTAAAACGACCTTGTCTTTGGGATTGATGCGAGCATATCGAAATCGCGGCATGCAGGTCGCACCCTTTAAGGTTGGTCCCGATTATATAGACCCGATGTTTCATCGGATCGCCGCAGGAAATATTTCATATAATCTTGATCTGATCTTGATGAAGAAAGATGGTGTGAAGCGTTCATTTGTTGACCATGCGGGTCAAAGTGATATTGCAATTGTAGAGGGTGTGATGGGACTCTATGACGGAATGAATTTTTCAAAAGACAATGGAAGTACGGCGCATGTAGCTCGTGTTTTGGATTTACCGGTATTTTTGGTTGTTGATGCCCAGGGAATGGCAGCCAGCGTATTGGCGCATATTCAGGGTTATTGTTCCTATGATCCAAATCTTCGTATTGCGGGAATCATTTTGAATCGAGTGAGTTCAGAAGGGCTTTATAAATATCTAAAAGAGCCAATTGAAGAACACTTAGGGATCCCATGTGTGGGGTATTTACCAAAAGATAAGCAAGTGCATCTTTCCAGTCGTCACTTAGGCTTGATCCCGGTTAATGAGTTGGATCATTTCGATGAAAAACTCAATCGGATTGCAGATTTGGTAGAGGAACATTTTGATTGGGAACTGATTCAGGAAATTAGTGAGATACAGATAGGAAGAAATGAAACGAAAGCAGATCATGCTTGGGCCAAGGGACTACGAATTGGAATTGCTCATGATGATGCCTTCAATTTCTACTATCAAGAGAATCTGGAGCGTGTAGAAAAGTGGGGAGGAGAGTGGATTTCTTGTTCACCCATGAAAGATTCAAAATTACCAGAGGGAATCGATGCTCTCTATCTAGGAGGTGGATTCCCTGAGGTCTTTGCCAAGGAGCTTAATGAAAATCAAGGCTTTGTTCAAGATTTGAAAGAAAAGATTGCAGAGGGACTTCCAGTATATGCAGAATGCGGTGGCTATCTATATCTATCTTCATCCATTCAGCAACTAGATGGATCTCTTGTACCCATGACAGGAATTCTGTCGGGGAAAGGAGAAATGACCAAAAGACTTCAGCGGTTCGGATATGTGAGTTGCCAATGGGGGGAGTTAGAGATTCGCGCACATGAGTTTCATCGCTCGCGGATCATTCATCTAGAGCCTGTTCAACAAGTGCTTCAACTTACACAACTTCGGAATCAAGAAAAACACTGGAAGTGCGGAGAACGATTTCATAATGTGTTGGCTGGGTATCCGCATCTTCATTTTACGGGCAATCCTGAGTTTTTAAAGAAAATGATAGGGATTGTACAAAAGAGAAAAAAGGAGAATGGCCATGTACGTAAAGAATCCTGAAAGTATTGAAAGCAAAAGCTTTGCCATTATTGAAGAAGAAATGGGCCAACAAGCTCTGAAATTTTCACAAGAGGAATTGCCCATTGTAAAAAGGGTGATTCATACAACGGCCGACTTTGAGTATGCGGATCAAATCCGTTTTCATCCCGATGCCATTCGAATTATTCGGGAAGCCTTGATTGCTGGGGCGGAAATTTATGCGGATACATCCATGATTGTATCTGGGATCAATCGGAAGAAAATAAAGGCGTTATCCAGTTGTGTGCATAATTTTGTTCATGATCATGATGTAGCCCTTCGTGCCAAAGAAGCGGGTATCACACGATCGATGGCGGGAATTGAAAAAGCCATGCAAGTGGAAAACATTCAGCTCTATGCAATTGGTAATGCGCCAACAGCCATCTATCGATTAAAGGAATGCATTGAAATGACAGGGAAAAAGCCATTGGCAATTGTTGGTGCGCCCATTGGTTTTGTCGGTGCTGCTGAATCAAAAGAAGTCTTGATGAAAATGGATATTCCCTATATCACCATTGAGGGAAGAAAAGGCGGCAGCCCTGTTGTTGCAGCGATTTTCAATGCGATTCTAAAAGGGATTGAAATGCCATGATAAATCGAACAATTTTTAAAGCAGGGAAAGAACTTCGTTACGGATACACGACGGGTTCTTGTGCAACAGCTGCAGCCAAGGCAGCTGTTCTGATGTTAATTCAGCAAGAAAAAATAGAGGAAGTCCGAATTGAAACGCCTAAGGGATGGGATTTGATTCTGGATGTAAATAACCAAGAATGGAACGAAAATCGAGCGTCTTGCTCGATTATAAAAGATGGGGGCGATGATATTGATTGCACCCATGGCATACATGTATACGCCAGTGTTACACGAAAGGAAGAGCCTGGCATTTCTATTGCGGGTGGACTGGGAGTGGGGATCGTAACTCGTGAAGGTTTGGGTCTGATCGTTGGAGAGGCAGCCATCAATCGGGTGCCAAAAGAGATGATGACAAAAGAAGTACTTCAGATCCTTCCAGCGGACTTTGGCCTTGCCATAACGATCTCTGCTCCGGAAGGCGTGGAGTTGGCCAAACGGACCTTTAACCCGCAATTGGGGATAAAGGGGGGGATTTCCATCGTGGGAACCTCCGGTATTGTTGAACCGATGAGTGAGGAAGCGTTTCGAGATACACTTTCAATGGATTTGGAAATGAACAGCAAAGAACAAGATTTGATCGTCTTTGTACCTGGGAACTATGGGGAGGATTTTTGTCTTGAACGTGGAATCGAGGAAGTACGGATTTATAAGACTAGTAATTTTATTGGATACATGTTGGAGCAAGCGATGAAATTTAATATTCCGAGAATTTTATTGGTTGGTCATATCGGTAAGTTCGCTAAATTAGCAGCTGGAAATTTTCATACCCATAACCGCATGTCAGATGGAAGAAGGGAAACCATAACAGCTTATGCGGCCATGGCTGGCGTTCAGGGAGAGAGATTAGAAAAAATTTATCAATCGGTAACAACTGAGGCCATGGTATCACTTTTGACCGAAAATGAAAGGATGAAAATTTTTCCTCGAATAGCGAAGGCCATTCAAGAGCGGGTTGAGCGGTTTTGCTTTGAACAGGTGGAGGTAGAGGTTCTTGTTTTTTCAACGGATCAAGGCCTCTTGGCTGAAACTGAAAAGGCAGCAGAATGGATGGAGGGAATCAGTAATGAAATCGATTAAGGTTTTGGGAATCGGACCGGGACACCCTGACTATCTTTTGCCCATTACCAAGCGCATAATCAATGAATGCCAAGTATTGGTAGGGGGAGATCGACAGATCTCTGTGAGAGGGGAAGATGATCATCATGAAATCATTCCATTTTCCATGCCCATAGAAACGATGATGAAAAAGATTCGGGAATCGGCTCAAACCAAACAAGTTGGCGTCCTTGTTTCTGGTGATGCGGGCTATTATAGTCTTCTTGCAGCTCTTCGTCGTTTTTTTTCAAATGACGAATTGGATGTATATCCAGGAATCAGCTCCATGCAATATTTATTCGCGCGCTTGGGCTTACCCTGGAGTGATGCGGAATTGGGAAGTCTGCATGGGCGCTCTTGGGATTGGATGGAAGAAGTTAAAAAAAGAAAGTTGATTGGCTTGCTAACTGATCAGAATCAATCGCCTGTGTGGATTGCAAAGCAATTGGTGGAAGCTGGGATCCAGGATTGTTGGATGGCTGTGGGGGAAAATCTTTCTTACGCCAATGAAAAGATTGAAAAAATACGGCCAGAGGAAGCGGTTCAACGTGAATTTGAGGCCCTAAGCGTGGTGGTGATCGGCTATGAGTAAGGAAAAAAGACCCGTGAACTCGGGGGTAAAAGACAGCGAATTTATAAGAGGGAAGGTTCCCATGACCAAGGCGGAAGTAAGAGCTGTAACTCTGTCTAAGCTTCAATTGAAAAATTCGGATATTATTGTTGATCTTGGAGCGGGCTCTGGTTCCTTGTCGATTGAGTCAGCACGTCTATTGACAGAAGGCTCTGTAATTTCGGTAGAACGCAATCCGCAAGCCATAGCGGTATTAAAGCAAAATAGAAAGAAGTTTGCTTGTGAAAATATGAAAATTCTAGAAATGGAAGCACCCCTGGGACTTGATCAAATTGCCTACGCAGACAAGGTGATCATAGGTGGAAGCGGTGGTCATCTTGCAGAATTGATTCATTGGGCCAATCAAGTGATGCCTTATGGTGGCAGGTTGGTTATGAATATGATCACCCTTGAAAATTTACATATTGGATGGGAAACCATACAAGGCTGTGGCTTTGATGAAGTCGAGCTGGTACAGGTTGTTGTCAGCAGGGGAAAAGGTGTTGGTTCTGTGACCATGATGATGGGCGAAAATCCTGTCTATGTCATTTCAGGCAGAAAGGGGAACGCTAATGGCTAATTTGTATGGTGTGGGTGTGGGACCTGGCGATCCAGACTTGGTAACGTATAAGGCGATTCAGATCATGCAAAAGGCAGATCTGATCATTTGTCCTGAGAAAGAAAAAGGAGCTGGCAGTACCGCATTGGAGATCGTAAAAAAGCATATTGAGAATCGCATGGATCATGTTCAAATGATGGTATTTCCAATGGCGGGGAAAAAGGAAACTTGGGAACCCTCTTGGAAAAACAATGCGGAACAAATTGTTAAGGTATGGAAAGACGGAAAAGAAATTGCATTCTTAACTCTGGGTGATCCATCCATATACAGTACTTGGTCGTATTTGCAAGACTATCTACCAAAGGAATTAATACCTGAATGGATTCCGGGAATCCCTTCCTTCTGTGCCGTGTCTGCACGCTTGCACAAGGACTTGGTATTGGGGGACCAAAGCTTGGCAATTGTTCCCTCAGCAGATGAAGAGTCGATAAGAAAGGCTCTTGAGTGGACCGATACGCTTGTCGTTATGAAACCAAAACGGGCGATTGTATCGATTCGTCAAATTTTGCATGATGAAGAGCTAAAGGGATCCTGGGAAATGGTTGGAAATTGTGGGAAGGAAACGGAACAAATATGGAAAGGTTCTGTTGAGGAAATGCCGGAAGAAATTCCTTATTTCACAACAATGATAGTAAAAACGGGAGGCAAAAATGAATGAGATTGTATTTGTAGGTGCGGGTCCTGGAGATCCGGAATTGATCACGGTTAAGGGACAAAGGCATGTTAATGAGGCGGACTTGATTGTTTATGCAGGTTCTTTGGTGCCTGTTGCAGTAATCGATTCTAGAAAATCAAGTTGTGTAATTGAAAATAGTGCAAAAATGACCTTGGATGAAGTGATCGAATCCATGAGCAGTGCTTGGAAAATAGGGAAAAAGGTTGTTCGTGTTCATACGGGTGATCCTAGTATCTACGGTGCAATTCGAGAGCAGATGGATGCCTTAGATGCCTTGTCGATTCCCTATAGAGTAATTCCTGGTGTGTCATCCTTTGTGGCCTCGGCCGCAGCCCTAAAAAAGGAATATACCTTGCCTGGGGTTTCTCAGACGGTAATCTGTACACGTTTAGAGGGAAGAACACCAGTGCCTGAAAAAGAAGCACTTTCAAAGTTAGCCTCGCATCAAGCGTCCATGGCAATTTTTCTATCGGTACATATGATTCAAGATGTTGTGGAACAATTGCTGGTTCATTATCCTATGAACACGCCTGTTGCAGTTGTTCAGCGTGCAAGCTGGCCGGATGAAATTAAGGTGGTTGGAACCCTCGAAACTATAGGGAAACTGGTTCAAAAGGCAAATATCACAAAGACCGCACAGATTCTTGTGGGGGGATTCCTAGAGGGGCCTTACGAACTTTCTAAATTATATGATGCAAAATTTTCTCACGAATACCGTGAGGCAAAATAAATGTTGGCGGTGATCAGTTTAACGAAAGGTGGCGCAAAACAGGCGAAGCGGGTGAAGAAATTGATACCAGAAGCGGATTGTTATGCGAAGTTTGATCTGAATGACACAAGTCTTTTGCCATTTGAAAAGCGATTTTCAGCGTTAGTGGAGATGTGCTTTAACAACTACAGCGAAATCGTATTTATTATGGCGACCGGGATTGTGGTGAGAACCATTGCTCCCTTGTTAAAACATAAGAGTAAGGACCCTGCGATTCTGGTCCTAGACGAAAAGGGGCAATTTATTATTCCCTTGGTTTCTGGTCATCTGGGTGGGGCCAACCAAAAGGCAATTGAATTGGCAAAAGCCTTACAAGCGACCCCGGTGATAACAACGGCATCGGATGTTTGCGGTTTAAAGGCTGTGGACGAATTTGCAAAAGAACAAAGCTTATTTTTATTTGATTTTGATGGTGCAAAACAAGTGACTGCAGATTTGGTCAATGGAAAAGCAGTTGGGGTCTTTTCACACCAATCGCTTGATCTTGTTCTTCCTTCAGAGTATGAAAAATTTGAAGGGAAAATAGGATGGGTGGAATTGGAAAAAAAACTTCAGCTCGGAGCTATTGCCAGCTTTATTATTATTGGAGATGAAAAATTTGAGTCCAGTTATCGGCATGTGCAATTATATCCTCGAAAGTTTTGCATTGGAATTGGATGCCGTCGTGGTATGAAAATGGAAAAACTGGAAGAGGAAGCACTTAAGATGCTCAATCAAGCAGGTATCGCAAAAGAGGGTGTTGGCATTTTTGCTACTGCATGGGTGAAGGCGGACGAACAAGGTATTCTTGCCTTGGCAAATTTCTGGAAAGCAGAGATGAGAACCTTTCAGAAAGAAGAAATTCTAGAAATTGCGGATCGCTTTATCGGATCTGATTTTGTGCAAACAACCATAGGGGTTCCATGCGTGAGTGAACCTTGTGGTTATCTTTCTGCAAAGGGTGGCAGATGTATGGTGCCGATTCAAAAAAATAATGGAATAACATTATCGCTATGGCAGAAGAAAGAGGGGGAATCGTAATGATTTATGTGATTGGAACTGGACCGGGAAATATTGAGGATATGACTGAACGAGCCAAAGAAGGAATAAAAAAAGCAAAGGTGATCTTGGGATACAAAACCTATATTCGCTTGATTGAGCCACTTTTAGAGGGGAAAGAAGTGATTCAAAATGGAATGCGAGGCGAGGTGGAACGCTGTCGAGAAGCGGTCAACCAGGCAAAAACAGGAGCGGATGTTGCCCTAGTCAGCGGGGGAGATCCAGGCGTTTACGCCATGGCGGGTTTACTTTTGGAGATTGTAGCTCAAGAGGCACCAGAAGTTCGTGTGGAAATTATTCCTGGCGTAACCTCTGCCAATGCGGCTGCGGCAGCCCTGGGTGCACCCTTAATGCATGATCATGCTTATATTAGTTTAAGCGATTGCTTGACGGATTGGTCCTTAATCGAAAAGAGACTGCGCTTGGCAGCAGAAGGTGACTTTGTTATTTGTCTTTTTAATCCAAAAAGCCATGCTCGTAACGAGCATCTAACGCGTGCCTGTAAGATCTTGATGGAGATCAAATCAAAAGAAACACCTGTTGGTATTGTGACCCATGCGGCAAGGGCAGAACAAGTTGTTGAATTAACAAGCCTAATGGAATTGCCTAAGCGGGAGGTTTCTATGAGTAGTATGGTTATTATCGGGAATCGTCACACCTTCCGATTTAATGACTTTCTAATCACGCCAAGGGGGTATCCAATTTGATTGCAGTATTTGCGGGAACTCAAGAAGGGCGGGAGGTTCTTGAACGCTTAAAAGCGTTGAATCTACCAATTTTTGGTTCGACAGCGACAAGCTACGGGTGTGAATTGATCAAGAATTACAAAAATTTAGAACTGAATGCGTCTCCCATGAATCAAAGCGAGATGGAATCGTGGTTGAAGGAAAAGAAAATTCGAGTCGTTATTGATGCGACACATCCTTATGCTCATGAGGTGACAGCCAATATTGCAAAGGTTTGTCAGGGCATGCAATTGCCCCTTGCACGACTCAAGCGTTCTTGGCTTCCTACGGATTCGGTCAAACGGTTTGCAAGTTATGAAGAGTGCATATCATATTTGCGAACAGGAACGGGAAAAATCCTTTTAACTACCGGAAGCAATAACCTTGAAAAATTCACTGAATCTTTGCCAAAGGAAAGACTCATTGCACGTGTTCTGCCGCGGGCAAATGTATTGGAAAAGTGTGAAAGAATCGGATTAAAAGCCAATCAAATCCTTGCGATTCAAGGTCCCTTTTCCTATGAAATGAATCAAACGATGATGAAAGATTTTAAAATTAGCCAAATGGTAACCAAAGAAAGTGGAACCATTGGCGGTTTTCAAGAAAAGGTTGAGGCTGCACAAAAAATGAATGTTGAGGTTTTGAGCATTATGAAAAAATCGGAGGAAACAAGTTTTTCAACGGAATCACAAGATGAATTACTAAATTGGGTGCAAGATCAAATACAAGGAATGGAGAATTGATATGAAAAAATTAGGAAGTGTATTGCTTATAGGACTGATGGTAATGCTAGTCGGGTGCAGTCAAGCTGCAAGTGAAACGGCGCCTGCGGCGGAAACGATAGAAGGTGAAACGGCAGTTCAGGAAAGTGAAAATAGTGAGCAAGCAGAAGAAATCGTGGTGCCGAATTTGATTGTAGAAGATGAACTTGGCCGTCAGGTAGAATTTGAAGTCCTACCGGAAAGAGTACTTTCTCTTTATGCTTCATTTACTGATTTATGGCTAGAAGCGGGCGGTAGCCTAGTTGGAACCGTCGACAGTTCAACCTTGCCTGAAGCAGCAGGTGATATTCCAAAACTCGGAAAAGGAACGCCGAATGTAGAAGATATTTTAACATATGAACCAGATTTAGTTCTTCTTAGTGCCGGCCGATCAGCCCATCAAGAATTGGCTGATGTATTTGACCAAAATGGAATTCAGTATCTGTTTATCGACTACAATAATTTTGAAGAATGTTTGTCGACTTATGAAAAATTTTGTCAGTTGACAGATCGTGCAGATTTGTTTGAAAGCCAAGGACTGAAGATGCAGGAGGAAATTGAGACGATCGTGTCGGAGCAAGAAAAAAATGAATTTACTTATTTGCTCTTATTCGCGACATCAAAATCGGTTACAACAAAAGATGACAATATTGCCTCAGAAATTATCAATGAATGTGGTGGTATCAACATAGCAGAAGATGGTGCTGTAGCCAATGAAGAAAGCAAGCAATTTAGCTTGGAGAAAATTCTTGAAATGGATCCCGACTATATCTTTGTTCAAACGATGGGGAGTGTAGAGAAAGCGCAGGCACGTTTAGAGTCGGATATCTTATCCAATCCAGCATGGAATGGTCTGTCCGCCGTGCAAGGTGATCGATATTTGTATCTCCCTAAAGAGTTGTTCTTGTACAAGCCAAATATGAAGTACCCAGATGCTTATCAATACTTTGTCGATTTGATCCATGAATAGCAAAGTGGATCGCCGCATAAAAATATTAATTGGAATTTTCCTGTTTTTTGGGTTCTCTTTCTTTTGGGGAATTGCCAAGGGGTCATTAGAATTGTCGGCAAGGGAAGTGATTTCCGCCATTTTTTCTGAAGAAAATCGTGTTCATCACAATATTATCTTTAATGTACGGTTACCTAGAAATTTGATTGCTGCTTTGGTTGGTATTAATCTAGCCCTATCTGGTGTGACTTTACAAGGCGTTATGAACAATCCCTTGGCAGATCCAGGAATTATTGGGATTTCTTCCGGAGCAGGATTTGCTGCCTTTATTGTGATGATTCTATTTCCGGATTACGCCTATTTGGTACCTATAGGAGCATTTGCCGGAGCCTTGCTAACGACCTTTCTTATCTATTCTCTAGCCTGGAAAAATGGGGTGAGTCCAATCAGATTGATCTTAGCAGGGATGGCAGTGTCAGCTTTGTTAGGAGCTGCAATTAACTTTTTAATGACTTTTTATCCAGACCGTATTGCTGGAACCATGTCATTTATGGTGGGGGGACTATCGGGTCGAACTTGGCCGGATTTTCGGATGATTTGGCCATATAGTTTGATCGCGGGAACGGGTTGTTTATTGATGTCCTATCGTATGAATGCCCTTTTATTGGGGGATGAAGTAGCAACGGGACTCGGAATTTCGGTAGAACGGACTCGGCGTATTTTTATTGTGCTGTCAGCCTTTTTAGCGGCTAGTGCAGTGAGTGTTGCTGGATTGTTGGGCTTTGTCGGCTTGATTGTCCCTCATATCGCTCGCTTATTAATCGGTTCTGATTATCGTTATTTATATCCGGCAACCATAGGATTGGGTGCAGGGATCATGGTACTCTGTGATTGTATTGCACGTCTGCTCTTTGATCCGGTTGAACTTCCGGTAGGCATTATTATGGCCCTTTTGGGTGCCCCGTTTTTTCTGTACTTGATAAGAGAAAGGAAAGGATCCTTATGATTAAAACTCAAGGATTAAGTCTTGGCTATCATCATAATAAGATCGTTCAAGATGTGGATTTGCATATCGAAAAAGGAAAGATTACAACAATTGTTGGTCCCAATGGATGTGGAAAGAGTACAGTCTTGAAGGGGATCTCTAGATTGTTGAACCCCATTGATGGAGATGTATATTTAGAAGACGAACGGATTGGCGATCTGACAAGTAAGAGGATCGCAAAAAAGATTGCCATTCTTCCGCAGATTCGAAGGGCACCGGAAGATATTCGAGTGAGAGATTTGGTTGCACTTGGACGATATCCGCATTTGAATTGGCGAGGAAAGCTCAATGAGAAGGATCAAGAAACAATTGAATGGGCTTTGGATAAAACAGCCATGACAGACTATGCAGATCGAAGAATTGATCAACTTTCAGGCGGGGAAGCCCAGCGGGCTTGGATCGCCATGGCTTTGGCACAGAAAACAGAGCTTATGATCTTGGATGAACCCACGACTTTCTTGGATCTGTCTCATCAATTAGAGGTATTGGAATTGTTGAGTGAATTGAATCAAAATGAAGGATTGAGTATTTTGATGGTTTTGCATGATTTGAATCAAGCCATTCGATTTTCTGACCAAATCTATGTGATGAAGGAAGGAAGAGTCATTTGTGGAGGCAAGCCGGATCAGGTTTTAAATGAGTCGATTCTTCAAGAGACATTTTCGGTTAATGCGGATTTTTATTCGGATCGACGCCATCAATGTCAGCATATGATAGCTTACAAATCACATCAACAGTAAGCTATCGTTCATAAAATTGTAAGGGGAATTTCATTGAGATTCCTCTTTTTTTCGTCTATACTGAGAAGAGCAAAAGGAGGATGTCAGATGGACACATGGATTTTATTGATTCAATCGGTGATTTTGGGAATCGTTGAAGGAATTACAGAGTTTCTTCCCGTATCTTCAACGGGTCACTTGATTATTGCGCAAAATATAATTGGTTTTACCTCAGTACGTGGTGCCTATTTGGAAATGTATACCTATGTCATTCAATTGGGTGCTATTCTCGCGGTCGTCGTTTTGTACTGGCAGAAGATTAAAGACACCTTGATTCATTTTTTTCCAAAAAAAGTTGGGTATGAAAATTCAGGATTTCGATTCTGGTTGATGATTGTCATCGCTTGTATTCCTGGTGGTTTTTTTGGGATTCTTCTGGACGATCTAGCTGAGAAATATTTATTTTCACCCTATACAGTTGCAGCATCTTTGTTTGTAGGTGCAATATTCATGATCGTTGCGGAGAATCGATTTCGAGGGAAGAATGGTGGTATTGAGGAACTGGTGATTACTCCCAAACAAGCCATTATTATTGGACTGTTTCAATGCTTGGCGATTATTCCAGGGATGTCACGTTCGGCATCCACGATTATAGGTGGTTGGATTGCAGGGCTTTCAACGGTTGCGGCAGCGGAGTTCTCTTTCTTCTTGGCGATTCCTGTCATGGTGGGTATGTCATTTTTGAAGATTGTCAAGATGGGTGGATTCGGACTAATGACTGGATTGGAATGGGGAGCGCTGATTGTTGGTTTTCTTGTTTCTTTTCTCGTTGCTATCGTTGTCATTGGCCGATTTATTAACTACTTAAAGCATAAACCTATGAAAATTTTTGCCAAATATCGCATGATTTTTGCAGGATTTGTTGTCATCGCAGGTCTAATGGGTATGTTTTAGAAACAGTCAGTCGATCAAGAAGGGGAAACCCTTCTTTTTTTTGTAGCGGATTTTAGAGAAAACCTTCAATATTACCATTGACATGAGAATCATTCTCAGTTAAACTGTGAGAAATTGAGAGCGATTCTCAATAACGACTAGGGGGACAAGATGAAAAAAATAGGAATTACGATTATTGTTATCTTACTTATAGTTGCTTTGGCTGGATGTCAAGCACAGGATAAGGAAGCTTCAGCTGTGGTGAATATTTATACCGATCGTCATTATGATACAGATCAAGCGCTTTACGATCAATTCACTGAGGAAACGGGAATCCAAGTGAATGTAGTTAAGGCAGGTTCTGATGAACTAATTGAAAGACTGGCATCCGAAGGAGAAGCCACAGAAGTGGATTTGATGATTACTTCGGATGCGGGACGTCTCGTTCGGGCGCAGAATAAAAATTTATTGCAACCTATCACTTCCAATAAAGTAAAAGAGAATGTTCCGGAGCAATTGAGAGAGAAGGATTCAAACTGGACAGCCTTAACCATGCGAGCCAGAGTTATTGTCTATGCAAGAGATCGAATTTCGCCGGATGACTTGTCAACGTACGAAGCTCTCACAGAGCCAAAGTGGAAGGGTAAGCTTTTGGTTCGAAGTGCAAGCAACATTTACAATCAATCGCTTTTAGCCTCATTAATTGCGTTAAATGGGGAAAGACAAGCGCAAGAATGGGCAGAAGGGCTTGTAGAAAATATGGCAAGAACGCCTGAAGGAAATGATCGTGATCAGATGAAAGCGCTTGTTGCTGGAGAAGGCGATCTTGCGATTGTGAACACCTATTATGTAGGGAAAATGCTGAATTCTTCGGACCCATACGAAGTAGAGGTTGCAGAGCAGATTGGAATTTTCTTCCCAAATCAAAAGACAACAGGAACCCATATTAACATAAGTGGTGCTGGGGTGACACGATTTGCGAAGCATGCAGATGCTGCGAATCAATTGCTGGAATTCCTAACGGGTGAAGGTGCGCAGGCGGATTATGCCAATGCAAACTACGAATATCCAGTAAATCCAAAGGTTGCGGCGTCAGACTTGTTAGATTCGTGGGGAGAATTTTCAAGACAAGAGTTGTCGTTGTCTGTCTTAGGCGAAAACAATAGTACTGCTGTGAAGATCTTTAACACGGCAAACTGGCAATAATGAAAATGTCAATAAGGGGACGCAGTCCTCTTTTTCTCTTATCAACCTGTATTGCGATATTAATTCTCCTCCCTTCTATTTTTTTGCTCGCTGGATTGTTTCAACCAGTTTCTGAAAATTGGGAGCATATTCGTACAATTGTCTTGGAGAGATATGTAAAAAACACCCTTGTTTTGCTTGGCGCTGTCGGCCTTGTCACGGCAAGTGTTGGAACGTTTCTCTCTTGGAGTTTAACGCAATATGATTTCAAATGGAATCAAGTGAAAATGAGTCTTTTGCTTTTGCCTCTTGCCATTCCGCCTTATATAGGAGGCTATGTTTATGGAGGGATCTTTAATTACTCCGGCACGTTAGAAAGAATCTTTCGGAGTTTGGGTTGGGCTCCTATTCATATTGATATGCTTTCCATGAGTGGAGCCATTTTTGTCTTTTCGATTTTTTTGATGCCATACGTGATCTTAGTTACTCGTGGCTTCTTTTATCGATTGCCGGCCAGTTATTTCGAATCAGCACGTCTTTTGGGGCACTCTCGATTTCAGACTTTCTTCCGGGTGATTTTGCCTATGAGCCGTGGGGTGATTGCTGGAGGAACTGTATTGGTTCTTTTAGAAGTGTTGAATGACTATGGCTTGGTTCGATACTTTGGCGTTCCTGTATTCAGTACAGCCATCTATTCTGCATGGTTTGGCTTGGGTGATGTTCAAAGTGCGATTCGCTTGGCCATGATCCTAATGGGGATTGTATTTGTAGTCTTATTTACCGAACAAAAGTTGACTCAGTCCATACCTACTGTGCCAGCAAAGGCAGATGCCCGTATCAGACGGCGCAATAAACCTTCTAAGTGGCTATGGTGGAGTTTTCATTCCGTTTACTTTTTGTATCTTGGGGCAGGCGTCTTGATACCGGTCGCGCAATTGCTTGCATGGAGCAAGATGGCATCCAAACAAGTGATTATGCGTGGTCTGCCAAGTCTTATAGGAAATACTCTGAAATTGGGATTGATCGTCACAGTTGGCGTCATTCTTTGCGGTTTGATCATTGGAAATTATCAACGTTTGAAGAATAATTTTTGGGGGCGGTTTTACTCAAAATTAGTTGTACTTGGCTATTCGATTCCTGCACCGATTATCGCTGTTGCCGTACTCTTGTTTTTTGTACAAGTGGACCAAAGTCTGCAGGGAACCTATCAATGGCTAGGTTTGAAAAATGCATTTTTGACGGGAAGTTTATTCTTGCTGATTTTTGCTTTGACACTCCGCTATATGGCAATTGGATATAACAGCCTGTCAGCAGGTTTTAATCGAATTGGAAGGCGCTATTATGATGCGGCAAGAACACTGGGTGCCAGTGGGTGGAGATCTTTTTGGCATGTTGATTTCCCTATGCTAAAACCTGCAATTTTCAGCGCGATCCTGCTCACTTTTGTTGATGTGTTGAAGGAGTTGCCATTAACATTGATCCTGCGGCCCTTTAACTTTGATACCTTGGCGACGCGTGTTTTCACCTATGCGGGTGATGAAATGATTCATGAAGCATCTGTGTATGCATTGCTAATTATTGGCGTTAGTGGATTGGCATTGATCACTATGCAGGCAATTCAAAAAAGGAGAAAAAGTTATGATTGAAGTAAAAAATTTGACCTTTCAATATGAGAATGCAAAAAGTCCCACGTTAAAGGATCTTTCCTTTTCTCTTATTGAAAGACAGATCCTTGTTGTTGTGGGACCTAGTGGGGGTGGCAAATCAACTCTTCTCCGCCTTCTAGCAGGCTTGGAAGAACCTAGCTATGGAGAAATACAAATTGATTCGAAAATAATGGTAAACAAGAAAACTTTCGTTCCTGCAGAAAAACGCGGGATCGGTATGTTATTTCAAGACTATGCACTTTTCCCGCACCTCACTGTTGAAAAGAATATTGCCTTTGGCCTTAATGGATTATCTAGAAAACAGCGAAAAGAAAGAGTGAAAAAGATGCTTCAATTAGTTGAATTGGAGGAGTATGGCAATCGATATCCTCATGAATTGAGTGGAGGCCAACAGCAACGAGTCGCATTGGCACGTGCTTTGGCCCCAGCACCAAAGGTCTTGTTTTTAGATGAACCATTCAGTAATTTGGATACAGAATTATTGGTAAAAGTAAGAAATGATCTATTTTCCATTGTCAAAAAATCGGGTATTACCACGATTATGGTCAGCCATAACCCTGAAGATGCAGAAGTTTTTGCGGATCAGGTCATTCGAATCCCTGCACTTTAGTTGTTTGCTTGAAAAAAAGCTTGCATAGGCATAGGGGGTTAGGGTATACTGTGGAGAGTTTTGACAAAAGGAGTGTTCAGATGAAGAAAGAAAGAATTCCGATGATGGATCATTTATGGGTGATTACGATTTTGTTTTTTGCGCTTGGCTTTGTGAATATAGGCTTATCGCTTGCAGGACTTATTTGTATGATTTTGCCTTTTATCCTGTACTGGAAAAGTGGGGAGAAGCTTTGGTGTAAGAACTATTGTCCTAGAGCGAGTTTGTTTTTGAGAGTTCTGAGCCGAATTTCTTTAAAAAAACCACTGCCGAAAGGATTTACCAAGCAGAAGGTGAAAACAGGCGTGCTGATCTATTTTGGGCTCAATTTATTCTTTGCAACCATGTCAACGATTATGGTCAGTTTAGGTCGTGTCGCACCTATTGATTATCTTCGTTTCCTCATTGCTTTCCCTATCCCGATTGATTTGCCTCAGTTGATTCGGGTGGATCTTTCTCCGTGGTTCCTTCATTTATCCTTTCGGATTTATTCGATGATGCTGACTTCAACCACGATCGGACTGATTCTTGGATTCCTCTATGTACCCCGAGCATGGTGCGTAATTTGTCCCATTCAGACCTTAACAACGAAGAGGCCTGTGAATATTCTGGATTAAGGGACTTGTTTTACTTGAGTTTTACTCCTTATAATAAAAGAAAAAGGAGTCTTTATGGATATTCAAGATTTAATAGAACGAGCGATTGAGGCAATGAGTTATGCTTATACTCCGTATTCCAACTTTAAAGTGGGCGCAGCACTTCTAACCAAGAGTGGAAAGATTTTTACGGGCTGTAACATTGAAAATGCGGCTTTTTCTCCAACGGTTTGTGCGGAACGAACAGCAATTTTCAAAGCTGTTTCTGAGGGTGAGACAGAATTTGAAGCGATTGCTGTTGTAGGGGGACCCAATGGGGAATTGAAAGAAACCGGTGATTTCACGGGACCGTGCGGTGTTTGTCGCCAGGTATTGATGGAATTTGGATCGGACATCAAGATCATTAGTGCGAATAGCGTTAACGAGTATTTTATTAATACGGTGGCTGATTTAACACCCAAAGCGTTTGGACCCGCCAATTTAACGGAGTAGATTCAAAAGCCATGGAATTCCATGGCTTTTTTTGATATGATATTTGGGTATCAGGAAGTTGTAATGAGCTTCCATTACCGTTAGAAAGGGGAAACAACATGATACCAATTCGCAAGGTTGAGGAAAAGCAACAATCACAACATCGCTTGCTTGTTCTTTTACTTGTTTTTCCAGTTTTGTTTCTCGTATTTAGTATGTTCGTTAAATCTAACGAACTGACATGGTTTGAGGGAATGCTTGGAATTTTTACCTCACCGGGCACACTATTAACTGATTTTTTTGAGGTTGGAGGAATTCGTGCCGCGTTTACCAATGCTGCTGTTATGGGTGGAGTAACACTATATCTATTCAAGCGTTATCAAGTACGAATTGGTGGCTTATCAATTGCTGCCTTTTTTACAGTCTTAGGCTTCTCATTTTTTGGAAAGAATCCGTTGAACATTTTTCCGATATTTATTGGCGGAGTGATTTATTGCCGGTATCAAAAAATTGAAATTCGGGATGTTCTGCTGGTGCTGTTGTTCAGTACTGGTTTATCTCCAATCGTTAGTCAGATTATGTTTGCTGGAATTTTCAAGCCGGGTATCGCATTCGCATTGGGCATGGCGATTGGGATTCTAATCGGTTTTATTATTGTTCCGATTTCATCTCATATGTTACGTTTCCATGATGGGTTTAATTTGTATAACCTGGGCTTTACTGCTGGAATTATTGGCACCATTTTTACAAGTATTATGAGGAGCTTTCGAATTGAAATCGAACCAGTTTTTTTGGTGTATCAGAAGAATCATGTTGTGATGATTCTTTTTATGATTTGTTTGCTTGTATATTTGATTTTGATTGGTTTGCAGATTAATCCGAAAGCAATACAAAACTATCGTGGGATCCTGCGGTTCCCAGGTCGAACCGTCACCGATTTTCCTAGGTTAGTTGGATATGGAGTGACCTTTGTGAATATGGGCGTTATGGGCTTACTGAGTGTGATCTATGTTGTTTTGGTAGACGGTATTTTTAATGGACCGGTGCTGGCAGCAATTTTCACCGTTGTGGGTTTTTCTGCTTTTGGGAAACACCCGAAGAATAGCTTTTCTGTCGTCCTAGGCGTTTGGATTGCGGCTGTATTTTTTGGTTATGATTTGCAATCGACGGGGATGATTCTTGCTGTTCTATTTTCTACAACGATTGCGCCCATAGCAGGGACTTATGGACCCATTGCGGGTGTAATTGCCGGGATGTTGCATTTGGCACTTGTCACGAATATCGGTGGTGTTCATGGAGGGATCAACCTCTATAACAATGGTTTTTCAGGTGGGCTCGTTGCCGGTTTCTTTGTGCCGATTATCGATGCTTTTAAAAAAGGAGGAAGATAATTATGCGTCATGAAGTAAAGAAGATTTCTCGAATTGTGGACGAGTTGACAACCATGCTTTTGAAGGATGACACCAATGAGGTGGATTTTAAGATCAAGATGGATTCCAATCAAACCGTCATTACAATCGTTGATTATCACAGCCGATGTGATGAAAAGAAGATTGAACGATTGCGTGAAGCTCTGTCGATTGAACGGGAGCACGAGATGGAGGAGTATTATTGGCAATTGGCTGGAGAAAGCGATTGCGACGATGAACTGACACTTGTGGGAGCGATGATTGATGAAGCTAGGATTGAGATGAAGGATGGGAATCTAACCATGGAGTTGATTCGTTATCGTTAAAAGACTGCCGAATTTTAGGCAGTTTTTTTATTCTCAAAAGAAGGGGTATAATGGAATAAGAGAGTAAAGATGGAAAGGAGCAGCAATGAAAAAGATAGGGCTTTGCTTAATCGTCTGTTTTTTATTGAGTGCTTGTAGCAAGGCGTTGAATCAAACAAATTCACAAATTCTAGTTCTTGAGTCTCAAGTGAATCAACTGCAGGACAAATTGAGTCGGTTAGAAGAATCTCTCGATGCATGTCAGAAAGAACTTGCGTCTTTACAAATTGAAAACAGCCGAATTCAAGAAGAGTTGATGGAAATGGAGTTCTTATTGGGACATGGGAAGAAGACGGTCAAAAAATAGAGTGGGAATTGTGGCGGAAAGACGATTCGAGGTCTTATAAAGATATGGTGATTCAAGGGTTTGGACAGCTTGAAAATAGTCGTTATGTCATACATATTCGTGAGTTCTATACGGAAAATGCGCAAGAAACATCACCACCTACTTTTTTAAATCTCCACTTTCAACAAGTGGATGGGCAATGGAAAGTCGTATATTTTGAATTTGATGTGTAGAGAGGAGAAATAAATGAATGCTTATAAGTGTACTGTATGCGGATACACCTACCGACCGGAACGAGGAGACTGGATTCACGACATTCCTCCTCATACAGCTTTCGAGGATCTCCCAGATGATTGGAGATGCCCAACTTGCAATCAACCTAAGATGGCCTTTGAAGAGATTAAAAGATAGGAGCAAGTATGAATGAAATACATACGATGCCAACCACTTGGCGTCAAGTGAATTCCATGGTAGAGGATTTAATTAAAACATTGAATGGACCTACGGACTCCTTTTGGGAGGAGAAGTTGATTCACGCAAATGTTTATCAAATTTCTAAGAATAATCAAGCGATCGGTTTCTTTTCTGTTTTTCAAAAAGAGACAATAACTTCATTCTATCTGATACCGGAGGCATGGTCTGACGCACAAGAGATCTTTCAGTTGGCAATAAAGCACGAATTCGTCCAAGAGGCTCTTGTTGCAACCTGTGATGAAGCATTTTTGAGTCATTCCTTAGATGTAGGGAAAAAGGTAGAGCGTCAAGCCTACTTTTTTGAAACATTGCGGATCAATGAATCAAAAGGGCCTTTTAGCTTGGAAGTCGCCATGGAATCTGACCAGTCTTTTATTCAAGAAAAAAGTGGAGAGTTTTTTGATGATCTTGAGCAACAAATCTGTCGCCAAGAAATTTATCTTGGAAAAGTTGGTGACGAGATTGTTGGATTTGGAGTGATGGAATTGGGTGTTATTCGCAAAGAAATGGCGAGCATTGGAATGTATGTGTGTGAGGAATATCGGAGAAAAGGATTTGGGACACGTATCATTCAAGAATTACAGAGACGAACGATTGACAAGAATCGAATACCGATCGCGGGTTGTTGGGTTTGGAATCATGGATCAAAAAAAACCTTGGAGCGTGCTGGTCTTATTAGTCAAACGAGATATATGAAAATTTCCTTTTAGGGAGGAACCATGGAATCGATGAATATCAAACGCAATGACAATTTAAAGCTGATTGCAATGATTACCATGCTGATTGATCACTTGGGTCATATGCGAATGGTGGGGGATGCTTTTTACACGATCAGTCGAACGATTGGGCGAATTGCGTTTCCGATTTTTGCCTATCAAATCGCCATTGGGTTTGAGAAGACAAGCAACCGAAAACGCTATGCCCTTCGTTTATTCGGATTCGGATTGATTGCACAAATACCCTATATCTGGTTCAATCCAGAATTGGAACGAAATCTTTTGCATTTTAATATACTCTTCCTGTTACTGGCCGGATTGGGGGTTTTGCAGCTTTTTGAATGGGGCGAGCAAGCAAGGCAACGCTATCGAGAAGTACAAAGAGGAATTGATTTTTTTATTGCCGCTGGCTTTTATTTTGCGACCCTTGCATGGATTGTTTTACCTGAAGCAGTAACGATTCTTTGCCTTCAAAGAGGAATTGATATCTCCTTTGAATACAGCAGTTATGGTCTGCTCATGATTTTGCTTTTTTATCGATTTCGAAGAAGGCCATGGAAGATGGCGGTTGCCTATCTGGCATTGTCATTGATTGGTGTGGGCTTGACATCCATTTGGGTCGCGGTTAAATATGGCCCTCAACTCACAGGCGGAGACGTTGGATATTTTCAAGCGCTACAGAACTGGGATTTAATTAGGGGGATTATGACAAGAAATCTAGTTAATTTCAGTCTAACCGGGGTTTGGTTTCAAGCTCGGAGTTTCCTTTCAATTCCGATACTCATCTTCTTTGAATCCTATCGAGGGCGGTTTCAAATTCATTTGAATCGGGCCGTAGGGTATTGGTTCTATCCTGTACATATTGGAATACTTGTTGCAATTACAACATTTCTGAGATGAAAATCAAGAAGAAGTAAAAAAGGGCAGAAGCCCTTTTTTTTCATGGAAAACCTATGGTATGATAAATCCATTGGAGGAAGCCGGGATGAAACAACGACAATTTGCTCTATTGCGATGGATTTTGCAACATGATTCTGTTGCTGAAAATGAAATACTTGAACGATACATGATTTCAAAGAGAACCTTACAATATGACATCAAGGCAATCAATGAATGGTTGATGGAACGTACGCTGCCTGAGTTGACTCGAATGAATGACGGATGCTTTCAATTGTTGTTGACTCAATTGATGCAGGAACAGGTTTTGCAAGAAATTGAAAGCCATAGCATCCTTTTTCATCAAATGAATGAAAGGGCGCGAGAAGAGTATTTGTTATTTTTGCTTTATTTTGAGAAAGATTTTGTGACTGCCCAAGCGCTGAGCAAGAAGCTTGAAATGAGTCGCAACAGCATACGTAAAATCTTGGTCGATCTGCAGGAAAAGGTTAAAGCAGAAGGTGTATATTTGAAAAGCAAGCCAAAGTCCGGATGGGCATTGATTGGTGATGAGGCTGATCTTCGCCGTTGCTTTGTTAAATGGTTCCATGAAGTCTTTGTTAATCGAGGCTCAGGGGTGGATATTCATAGAAATGCGATGCTTCAAATGATCGAGGGTGAGATTCCGAAATGGGCGGATTGGAAAAAAGAACGGTTTTCTATCCTATCGAAGGGGATTTCAGATCGATCTAGCGGGCGTGTCGTTGCAAGTATTGTAATTTCAATCTTGCGTCATCAAAATGCGAAAGAATTAAGTGTGCAGCCCATAGAAATTCCAGTTCTGGTCGAAAGTGGCGCATTACCGCGTTTTGAGGCTTTAATCAAAGGCTTTGATTTTCCTTTGAATCATCAGGATCACGTGTTCTGTGCTAAGTATCTTTTGGGAAATCGAGCGATTGACATGGATCAGAAGATTGAAGTCGTCTTCGATGAACTACCTAAGATTGTGAAGACCATGGTTAAAGATATGTGCGAAATTTCCCACAATCCGATCCGTGAACCTGAACGGCTAGTGAAGAGTTTGATTGCTCATTTGCAACCTACAATTTTCCGTATTCGGTTTGGTATTGAAGTGGAAAATTCTCTGCTTGCACAAATTCAAGAAAGATATCGAGGGTATTATCGGGCAGCACGAATTGCATCCCGTCCTTTAGAACAGCATTTTTTGATTCATATGCCAGCAGAAGAAGTGGCCTTTATCGCTATGCATTTCGGTGCATTTATCGAGAAAGAGCAGAAAAAGCAGATCCGAATTCTTCTCGTTTGTCACGAAGGGATGGCTACGGTACGATTGATTGAATCACGTTTACGGGAAGAATTTGATTCCTATGAAATTATAGGAATCATGAGCCGGAATGAATATATGGAATGTCGTGAGATCCATGCAGATTTGATTGTAACAACGGTGAATTTACAGGGAAAGGGACTTCCAATAGTACAAGTAGAGCCTTTGTTATCTGAACGCAATCAGAATCGATTGGGAGAACTATTAAACAAGAGAACGAATCATCGAGATAAATCTACAGAAAGGATCCTCCAGGAAGTGGAACGGTATTGTACGATTCATCAGCCTCGACTTCTACGGTCCTCGATTCAAGAAATTTTGGAAGAAAAACAGTCTGGGAAAAAACTGTCTGATTGCTTGCCCCTTGATCGAATTCAATTGGGTGTTCATGCGGAAACCTGGCAGGATGCGGTTCAGCTTGCAGCAGAACCACTTTCGCAATGCGGTGCCATCACGGAAAGCTATCATTTAAAAATGATGGAAAACATCGAACGATTTCGAGCCTATGTTGTTGTGAAAAAATCTGTGGCAATGCCTCATGCAAGGCCAGAAGACGGTGCTTTGGATACCCAGGCTAGTCTTGTGGTTCTTTCCAAAGGCGTAAAATTCGGCCATCCTAAAAACGATCCCGTACGTGTTGTCTTTGTTCTGACATCGATAGATGGTCATCAGCACTTAAGGGCTTTGGACACCTTTCGGAAAATGATTGCAACAGAGGATGCGTTGAAATACTTAAAGCAAATGAAAGATCGGGAGGTGTGCAAGAAATGGATAGCCGAACTGGAACAATAAAAATACTGGTTGTCTGTGGAATGGGTGTGGGAAGTAGCTATTTTGTGATGCAGAACGTCATTCAGGCCGTGAAGGAAATGGGTTGGAACGCTGAGGTTGAAAATACGGATATCTTCAATGCTGCCTCCATGGAAGTTGATTTGCTTGTTGGTGCAGACTATCTGGTCGACTTGGTTGAAAGCGATTGTATGCGGATTGCCTTGGATGATTTGTTGGATCAGGATGAGCTTGTTGAAAAGATGAAAAAGGTGAAGGAGCAACTTCATGATTGAGCTTGGAGCACAAATTGCGAAGAATGGATACTTGATTATGGCCTTGTATGTTCTTGTAGGCGGAATACTGATGCGTCAGAATTGGAAAAAAACCATGCGATCCGTAATTCGAGCGGCCATCGGAGTGATCCTCCTCACCTTGGGCGGGGAAGTGATTATGAGATCCTTGGTCAGCTTGACCTATGTTTTTCAACGCAGTTTTCGCGTGATTGGCATCTTGTCCAGCAATGAACGATTACTGGCTTATACAGATAGTCAATATGGAGGCATGTTGTATGGGATCATGCTAGTTGGAATGGCCATTAATGTATTGATGGCCCGATTTACACGATTCAAGTACGTTTTTTTGGCGGGTCATCAAGTACTATTTATGAGTGGCGCGTTGGCAGCTATGGCAACCTATCTAACTCTTTCGCCCTTAGTCGGGATTTTGAGTGCAGGGATTTTGTTGGGTGTGATGATGACGGTTTTTCCCCATTTGATTCAACCCTATACAGAACGAATTACGGGGAAAAAAGAAATGGCTGTCGGTCATTTTTCCAGTCTGGGATTTTTTTTAAGCGCATGGATTGGCAAGGTGTTTCATAAGGAAGCGGACGAATCTATTAAAAGGAAGAATGCAAATGGATTCTTAGATGATCATATTGTAGCAACAGCGATTTTCATGGTTGCGATATTTTTAATCAGTGCGCTTTTTGCCAAGCGATCCTATGTGGAGGATATTACCGGTGGAAACTTCTATTTGTTATTTGCCTTGGAACAAGGATTGACATTTACTGGAGGCGTTTATATTATCATTAACGGTGTGAGATTGATTATTCAAGAAATTATGCCAATCTTTCAGCAAGTTGCAAAACGATTTGTTCCCAATGCGATTCCGGCTTTGGATGTATCAATGTTGTTCGTTTATCAACGTGGAAGACTGATGTTGGGATTTGTCGGTTCTTTGCTTGGTGGTGTTTTAGCTATGTTTGTTTTGGGGACTTGGAGCGTATGGGTGATTATTCCTTCATCAACCGTTTATTTCTTCAGTGGTTCTGCCTCTGGTCTCTATGGATACTCTACGGGAGGGAAGCGTGGTGCTATTCTTTCCTCGGTTCTATTTGGTTTCGCTTTGGGTGCTTTGCCGATTTTGACCATGAGGTTGCTCTCGGAATTGGGATTTTACCGTGTTGTTTTCCCAGAAATTGATTTTCAAATTTTGGCTGGCATTACCATGGGAATTAAACGAATTATCCAATTGTTAGGATTTGCGGGCTAGACGCGCAAAAGAATGGACGATAAAGTAAGCGATTTCCCCTTATAATAAACTTGTAGTTAAGTTTATGACTGAGGGGGATTTTTTATGAAACGATTTTTTTCACTCGTACTAGTTTTAATGATGGCATTAACTGTTTTTGCGGGGTGTGCAAGTGATGAAGCAGCAGCACCGGCGGCAGATGCTTTACCGGGCGATGGTCTTGAACTTGTGGTTTATGCAGGATTGATGGAAGATCATGCAATCTTGGCAATGCGAGAATTTGAGAAGGAAACTGGTGTTAATGTCGACATGGTTCGAATGAGCGGTGGTGAAATTTTTGCTCGAATTAAAGCCGAGAAAGAAAATCCATCAGCGAGTGTTTGGTATGGTGGTGGCGCATTAACATTTATTCAAGCCAAGAACGAAGGATTGTTGGAAAACTATCAATCACCTATTGCAGAAACGATCCCAGCGAACTTTAAAGATTCAGAGGGCGCATGGACTGGTATATACTCTGGCTATCTTGGTATTGAAGGCAATAAAAAGTGGTTGGAAGAAAATGGAATGGAATTGCCAAAAACATTTGATGACCTATTGAAACCGGAATTCAAAGGCAATATTGTTATTGCTCATCCTGGCTCTTCATCGACTGCCTATAACTTCTTGGCGACCGTTATTCAATTGAAGGGCGAGGAAGAAGGCTTCAAGTATCTGCAGAAATTTAACGAGCAGGTTCGTCAATACACGAAATCAGGCTCCGCTCCAGGACGTATGGTTGGTATGGGTGAAGCGCCAATCGCCATCGGTTTCTTGCACGATGCGATTAAATATCAAAAAGAAGGTTATGAAGATTTGATATTTACAGCACCGGAAGATGGAACGGGTTATGAAATCGGCGCAGTTGGTATTATCAAAGACGGACCGGATCAAGAAGCAGCGAAATTATTTGTTGATTGGGCATTGTCTAAGGAAGCACAAGAGTTGGGACAGACAGTTGGTTCGTACCAGTTCTTGACAAATCCTGACGCAAATCCACCGGAAGCAGCTATGCAATTGAAAGGAACAACATTGATCGATTATGATTTTGTCTGGGCTGGAAATCAACGACAGGCTTTTATTGAGAAATTCATGGAGTTGACTCAAACTGAATTGCCAACAGAGTAGTACTGGAAAAGTTGTACTCGAAGAATAAAACTGGAAAAGGTGCCCCATTCGGGGCACTTTTCTTTCAGGGGGGATTATCATGCAAACGAACACGAGAAAATTAAAGATGAAATCTGAGATTGCTACCATGAAAAATGTGATCAGAGATCCGGCTTTGTTTACGACGATCATTATTGTCTTGTCAATAGTGACATTATTTATTGTAATTCCGTTATTTCGCATTATGGGTAGCAGTTTTCTTTTTGAAGGTGGAGTTTCAACCAAGTACTATGAAGCAATTTTTACAAAAGCGTATAATCGATTAATTATTAAGAATACGTTAAAACTCGGTTTGACAGTCAGTATCTTGGCGACGAGTATCGGTTTCCTTTTCGCCTATGCATCGGCTTATCTAAAGATGAAAAGTAAGCGACTTTTTGATGCGATTGCAATTTTACCCATTATTTCACCACCCTTTTTAATTGCATTGTCGGCAATTTTACTATTTGGACGAACGGGTTTGATTAGCCGAGGACTCTTGGGCATGAGAGATGCTGAAATCTATGGTTTCAAAGGACTGGTTTTGGTTCAGACGTTGACCTTTTTCCCAGTTGCCTATCTGGTCTTATCCGGCCTGTTAAAGCAGATTGATCCATCGGTGGAAGAAGCATCTAGAAGCCTGGGTGCATCAAGAAGCGAAGTGTTTAGAACGGTTACGGTGCCCTTGATGGCACCTGGAATCGCCAATGCAGCGTTACTAATTTTCATTCAATCCGTTGCCGATTTCGGCAATCCCATGGTAATCGGTGGGAATTACACCACCATGGCGGCGCAGATTTATCTACAGGGGATTGGTAGCATGGATATGAGCGGAGCAACGGCTCTAGCGATGATTCTGTTGGTGATCTCAGTATCGGCATTTATTATTCAAAAATATTATGTAGGAAAAAAATCCTATATTACAGTAACGGGTAAAATCTCTCGTGCACGACAATTAATCGATGAACCCCATATCGTGAAACCGATTCAAGTACTGGTTATATTGATCAGTCTATTGGTTGGAATGATGTATATTCTTGTACCGATTGGTTCGTTTGTAAAATTGTGGGGTGTCAATTATTCCTTAACCTTAGACCATTTCCGCTATGTCATGGATCTGGGAATCAAACCAATTTTGGATACAACGGTTCTTGCTTTAATTGCGACTCCGATTACCGGAATTTTAGCGATGGTCATTGCTTTTCTTACGGTGCGTCGAAGATTTCCAGGGCGAAGCTATATGGAATTTACAACCATGTTGGCGATTGCCATTCCAGGAACCGTTATTGGACTCGGCTATGTATTGACCTTTAATACAGGGCCAGTGGTTTTAACGGGAACAGCTACTATTTTGATCATTGCATTTATGATCAGAAGTATGCCAGTTGGAATTCGATCGGGTATAGCGGCACTTCAACAAATCGATCCATCCATTGAAGAGGCTGCCAGTATTTTGGGTGCTTCCAGTCAAAAAGTGTTTACCTCAGTTACTTTGCCAATGATTCGTCCCGCTTTCTTTAGCGGACTTGTGAACTCCTTTGCAAGAAGTATGACATTGGTTTCTACCGTGATTTTCTTGGTATCAGCACGATGGAATTTACTGACGGTTGCAATAATGGCACAGATTGATCAGGGTAAGATTGGCGTAGCCAGTGTGTATTCAACCATTTTGATTATTATTGTGGCGAGTGTCATTTCACTGATTCGAGTTATTGTATCTCGATTTGGCGTAAGTGCGGATGATATCGTGTTGTAGGAGGAAAATATGAAAGAAGCAAAAGGAATACTTTTAAAAAATCTGACGAAGACATTTGTCACGTCAAAAAACACCCAGGTTGAGGCTGTTAAACAAGTGAATTTAACCATCAGACCCGGTGAATTTGTAACGCTTTTAGGACCTTCGGGCTGTGGGAAAACGACTATTTTGAGAATGGTTGCAGGATTCGAAACCTTGACTGAGGGTGAGGTTGTCATTGGGAACGAGGATGTGAGCCCTTTGACACCGGATAAGCGAGATATCTCAATGGTCTTTCAAAACTATGCTTTGTTTCCCCATATGAATGTCTATAACAATATCGCCTATGGATTGAAGCTTCAAAAACTACCCAAAAAGGAGATTGACGAGCGGGTTAATCGGATTTTAACTATGATGAAGATGGAGGATTTTGCAAGTCGAGTTCCATCACAGATGTCTGGTGGGCAACAGCAAAGGGTTTCACTTGCTCGTGCCTTGGTGATGGAGCCAGCAGTCTTGCTCTTTGATGAGCCCTTGTCGAATCTGGATGCGAAGCTTCGTCTCCATATGCGAGATGAAATTCGAAGAATTCAGCAAGAGGTTGGGATTACATCAATCTATGTAACTCACGATCAATCGGAAGCGATGGGACTTTCTGACAAGGTTGTTATTATGAAAGACGGCATGATCCAGCAAGTCGGTTCTCCTCATGAGATTTATCAAATGCCGGCCAATGCTTTTGTTGCGGGATTTATCGGGCGAGCCAATATTATACCTGGTGTCATTGAGTCCAAGGAAGAGGAAGCGACGGTGGTTGAAGTCAAAGGCGTAAAATACCGGGTGCCACGTGCAACGGAACATGAGATCGGGGAAACGATAGAAATGGTGCTACGGCCCGAGAGTGTCACTCTTGGTGTAGAAGAATTTGAAACCCAAGTAAGCAAGAGTATCTTTATGGGAGAAACCCATGAATACGAGGTAAAATGGGGAGATACGATTCTTCAAATTTGTGAGAGCAATCCATTTGGCAAACCAAGCTATGACGTGGGCGACAAGCTGATGTTGGGTTTTGATGAGAAAGCCTTGCATATTTTATAAAAAACAAGTGTTGACAATCCGCGGACAAGATGATACACTTTCGTTAATATTTAAATGGCGATGACGAAACGCCGAAATCAGGAACTGTACAGCGAATTTGGGGAAGTGGTGGAACCCAGATCGGGGATTGATTTCGAACTCCTTTCAGAGTCTTGTCTGTGAAGCTTAGTAGTGGACAACGGAAGCCCCGTTATAGGCAAAGAAGAAATTCGGAGTGACACGAAAGTGTAACGAAGGTGGTACCGCGGGTAATGACTCGTCCTTTTATTGGACGGGTCTTTTTGTTTACTTGAAAATAATAGAAGGGGAGGTGAAGATCAATGGAACAAGGGAAAATGGATCATTATGATCATTCAACGATTTATGCGTACGGACAACACAATGTAAATTATTTTGGTTTGGGCGCATGTAAAGATGAGTGGGAAGACTAAAAGAAAGAGCCGCAATGGGTTAAATAGGAGGTGAAATGATCGTGGAAGAATATAATATGGAAAAAAACGAATATTCAGCTGTTTATGCGTATGGACAATATAATGTAAATTATTTTGGCTTGGGCACATGTAAAGACGAATGGGAGGACTAAAGATGAAAGGTGACCTAAGCGACATTATAGGGTACTTGCAGAAAAATAAGAACCGGTGAGGGCAACCAAGGTGTTGGACTTCGCGGGTTCTTATTTTTTTGTGATATACTTGCGAAAAAGGAGGAGATTATGAAGCTTGAAAAACTAACAGATGGAATTGTATTTTCTCATCCAGTGGAGGAAACGGACCGCCCGATTCTCGCCGGAATACGTGGTGATGAGTTTACCCTACTTATTGATGCGGGCAATTCGAAAGCCCATTACCAAGAATTTGAAATTGCATTGGCAGAACAGGGATTTCCACTGCGAAATGCTCTCGTTTTAACCCATTGGCATTGGGATCATATTTTTGGTGCGGCATCAGCGACAGGACCGGTTTTCGCTCATCGATTGACCCGGGAAAAAATGAAGGAATTAAAGGATTATGAATGGACTGACGAAGCGCTTGAACAGCGAGTCTTGAGCGGACTTGAAATCGAATTTTGCAGAGCGTGTCTTTTGAAGGAATTACCAAGTCCAAGAGAAGTTGTTATTCGAATTCCAGAGGTTGAAGTGGATAAACGAATGATCGTGGATCTTGGACGGACAAAGTGTGTCATAGAACATATTGGAAGTGAACATGCAGAGGACCATTTGATCATCTATTCAGAAGAAGATCGCGTACTTTTTATTGGAGATATTCTCTTTGTCGATATTTATGACGGGGAATGGTATTGGACACCGAGAAAGGTTGAGAGTCTGATCGATCGATTGTTGTCTTATCCGGCCGAGTGGATCGTGGCTTCTCATGTTTATCCGGTACAGTCTCGAGCAATCTTTGAAGCAGAATGCGAGTGGATTCGATGGATCGGCCAAGTCGTGGAAGCCTCGGAATCTTTGGCAATTGCTAAAGTGAGAATTGAAGTGGAAGAAAACGGACGTGTGGAAGAAGCACTTGAAATGGCAGGCTGGTTCTTTGAAGGGCTAAAAAGAGAAAAGGAAGAAAGAAACGGGTAAAGCTTTGGCTTTACCCGTTTCTTTCTGGTTCTATACAGTCGTTACTCCCACTGTTTTTTGTGTCCACCGTTTCATTCCCCACATAGCGGCTACTAATAGGAAAAGAATTCCAACGCTACGAACTGGATGATCCACAAGGGTTGTAATCTGTGATCCAATTACTGTTAAAAATAACATTAAAAACAGTTTGCCGCCCAGCAAAGCGAAAAGAAAGTGCTTTCGTGACAAATTGAACCAGGCTGCGCTAGTACTGAGAAGGATCGAAGGCATAAAAGGCATAGCATATAAGACCAGTAGTCCCATCCATCCTTTTTCTTCCATCCATTGATGGATTTTTTTCATTTTATTCGTTTCCGTTTTCTTTTTCCAGCGTGTAATGGCCGTGTAGAGGAGGAAGGAACCTACAACATTGCCTGTCCATGAATAAAACGCACCAGTGAGAAGTCCATATAAATGAACATTCAACGCTACAATTGCGGTTAATGGAAAGACTGGAAAAAATGCTTCAGCGATTGGAATTCCAATACCTGCAAGGACTCCATGAGTTTTCATGGCAGTCATGACCCATTCGATAAGGGCCAGGTTTGAGAAAAATTCCAGAAATTGATTAATCATATTTTCACCCTTTTTTCAGAATTATCTATAATTTATAAAAAAAGAACGGGTTTGTCAATGGATTATATTTCTATTTAGGACAAGCGCGAAGAAAATAGATGGGCTGTCCTTTAGCACGAAATTTTCTTTCATATTCTGTTTCTACATTTTTTTCAGCAAGCTCTGTTTGGTGCAAATCCCGTTCAACTCGCTGAAGAATCCATTCTTCTCTTTGAAATTGCTTTAAGGAATATTCGAAAAGACCCAGATTGTCGGTTTTCATTTCTAAAACCCCGCCTAGAGCTAATAACCGTTGATATTCGCGCAAAAAGTTGTGATGAGTCAAACGCCGTTTTGCATGAGAATTCTTTGGCCATGGATCGGAAAAATTTAAGTAAATGCCTTGGATCTGATGATCAGGAAAGTGGGGTAGTGCGTTCCCTGCATCCATATGAACAAATTGATAATTCATACATTCAAACTCTTCCGTCTTTTTTGCAACTCGAATCAGGACCTTTGTATCCCGTTCAAAACCGACAAAAAAGCGATTTGGGTATTGTTCAGCCATACCAAACAAAAAGTCTCCCATTCCTGTGCCTAATTCAAGATGCAGGTCTTGATGCGTTGGCAAGTTAGACCAAACCTCTTCGGCCGATGCCTTTCGAATGGTAACAATTTGTTGACAAGCTTCTAAAATTTCATAACCGTTTTCTACATATTTTAACCGCATAAATTCGCCTCCAATTTCTACTTCTGTCTTTCTAGATTCTAATTTTACCTTGTTTTACATGATGCTTCAAGCATTCATTGAAAGCCCAAACCAATCATGGTAAAATGAAGTGATTTTAACAGGGGAGGTTTATAATGGTTTTTGATATTCTTGGTCCAATTATGATTGGCCCTTCGAGTTCTCATACAGCAGGTGCAGCACGACTTGGAAAGGTGGCTAGAGACCTTGTAGAGGGAGAGATACTTTCGGTAACCTTTGGACTTCATGGTTCCTTTGCCGAGACCTATCGAGGTCATGGCACAGACCGTGCACTATTAGCGGGAGTTTTGGGGATGGGGCCCGACGATGAACGGCTAGGACAATCTAAACAAATTGCCCGCAATCGAAAACTCATTTATTCTTATGTAGCGATCGACCTTGGACATGTACATCCGAATTCGGTTAAGTTTATTTTTGTGAATGATCAGCACGAAGTCATTCGTGTCACGGGGTCCTCCTTGGGCGGTGGTCAAATTGTGATTACGCAGATAGATGATTTTAATGTGCGAATTACTGGAAGTGAGCCAACCCTTTTGATTCAACACATGGACAAGCCGGGTGTAATTAGTACGGTTTCAAAGGTTATTGCTGACTCAGGTGTTAATATTGCTGATATGCGGGTTCGCAGAACAGAAAAAGGAAAGTTGGCATCCATGATTATTGAAACCGATGAATCGATCCCTAGGGGAGCCATTCAAATACTGCGTGAATTTGCTTGGATTCAGTCGGTGAAACAAATCGATCCGCAAGGGGAGGAAAAACAATGAATTCTGCGAAGGAATGGTTAGAAAAATCAATGAAAACGCAAGGTACATTGTCTGAAAGCTATTTGGAAGAGCAATCGAATAAATTGGGTCAGACAAAAGAAGAATTGCTTAAGGAAATGAAAAAACGATGGGCGATTATGTCAAATTCTGCACAAAAGGGCCTACATGGCGCTCTTCAGCCATTGGGTGGAATTATTGGTGGAGAAGCCTATAAAATGAGAGAGTACCAGAAACGAAATCAATCGTATTCCGGTTCAGCTCTTGTTGATGCCATGGCATACGCATTTTCTACTTCGGAATATAATGCATCCATGGGGAAAATTTGTGCCGCCCCAACAGCGGGTTCTGCAGGAATCGTGCCGGCGGCAATTCTATCAGCTATGAACCAGTATGGATATTCGGAAGAATCGTGTCTACGTGCCTTGTTTACTGCAGGCGGGATTGGCGAGTTGATTGCCAAAACGGCAACGGTTTCTGGCGCGGAAGGTGGATGTCAGGCAGAATGTGGTTCTGCGGCAGCCATGGCAGCAGGTGCTTTGGTAGAATTGTCTGGTGGCAGTGCGGAAATGGTCTTTCATGCAGCATCCATTGCATTGAAAAATGTGATGGGTTTGGTTTGTGACCCAATTGCTGGACTTGTGGAGGCGCCTTGTTCAAAGCGAAATGCTTCGGGGGTGGCAAATGCCATGATCTCGGCGGATATGGCTTTGGCCGGAATTGAAAGTATCATTCCTTTTGATGAAGTGATTATAACGATGAAAGAGGTAGGGGATTCAATGGATCCGGATTTACGAGAAACGGGGAAAGGTGGCCTTGCCGCAACGCCTACAGGTAAAAAAATTGCAGATCGCATATTTGGAAGGGACGAGTAAGTCTCTTTTTTTTTACAAAAAACTCAGCCCGAAGGCTGAGAATGGAATGCAGTCATGTTAAATTGTAATGAGATGATTTATTTTGGCGTTAATTCTGCGTTGAGCTCGGCACCTAGAAGAAGAATCAAACTGCTTAGATACATCCAGATTAAAAGGGCGAACAAACCCCATAGACTGCCGTAGAATGACAGATAGTGAGCAAACTGGGATACATAGACACCAAAGATCTTGGAGCTGATCATCCAAGCCACAGCCGTTAGGGTTGTGCCAGGTAAAACACGCATGAGTCGCGGCTGGTGACCAGGTGCAAATCGATAGATCAGAAGAATATTTAAAAAAGTAATGACAAACGAGAACAGGGTAACGGAAAAATTAAAACCCGTTTCGCTGATGTTGAATCGGAAAACCATGGTGAGAATCCAAGTCAAAGCGTTGGAAGCGAAGAGTAAAAAGAATGCATCCGCAATAAATAAAACCAAAATCATTACCGTGAAAAAAAGGGAGGTGGGAATATGTCGAGTGAACTTTCGTTTTGGAATCTCGTCATAAGCACGATTAATTCCCTTCATAATGGCTCTCGTTCCTCGGGAGGCGAGCCAGATCATAACGAGAAAACCAGCTGTAAAACCACCGGCACTTTGTGTTCCTGTAATTTCTTGCACGATATTATAAACGATTTGAAATGATTCATGAGGAAGAAAATCCGCCAGTGATCGAACAAAGGTCTCTTCGGTCAGCGAGGTGAATCGGCTGAAAGAAGTCAATAAATAAAGAAAAGGGAAAAGTGCCAGAAGAATATAATAGGTTAACTGGGCACTTAAACCCATTAAGTCGTGTCGTTGAAAACGGAGGATCATCCCTTTTAACGTGATCAAAGCGGAGGAGGGGGAGGGATTATCCTCGAATATAAAAGGCTTCTTCATCTTCAACTAGGCTCCGATCTTGTGAGGTAATTGAATCCACTCTCGCATAGGGATGCTTATGTTGAATGGCTTGAAGAAAAAGTATCAACACCTTATCCGCGCCCTGGACTTCCATCCAGACGCTGCCATCCCATTGATTTTGGACCCAGCCGGTTACTTGATAGTGTTCGGCGGTTTGTTTGACAAACCATCGAAAACCAACGCCCTGCACCCGCCCAATTGCTTTGATCATTACACGTTTCATAAGGGACCCTCCTGAAATTTCTTATTCATATCATACCCTTATTTGTGATCAGATTCTAGTGGATCTTTCTTTTTTTTCCAAATGGGAACCAATCGTTTCGTAAAACGATATAGGATAAAGAACAAGAGTCCAAGAATAAACAAGGTCGGTAACCAAAGAATTGCCCACAAAATGATCCCTTGAAGGCCGTCGACGATTTGTTGACCAGCCCTAGCAATTTGATTTTTGACTCGATCAAAGAATGTGATCGGTTCAGGCAGTACATTCTTGGTTTCTTGAATATCGATATAAAGGGTACTGTATCGAACTTGTGAATCAAGACGACGAAGAATGCCTTGATTGTTTTCAATTTCATAGCGAATTCTGTTTAATTCTTGTTCAAGAGCAAGAACATCTTTTAGTTCTGTTGATTTTTCCACAAGGGCTAAAAGTCTGCTTTCGTGGGTCTGTGCACTTTCAATTCGTGCGGTTAAATCAAAGTAATGATCTGTAACATCTTGAGAATCCAATTGCAAACGACGAACTTGTACTTGATTTTGCAAGATTTGAATAGCCTTTTGAAAGTTTTCAGCAGGGATTCTGATGGTGTAGGATGCATATCGTCGTGGTTGATCAAAACTCCCATGATCCTCAATGCGTGAAGAGGCGATCATGGCATCGAATTCTTGGATCCATTGATCAAGCCCTAAGAGAGTATCATCAAAGGTTTCCGTTTCGATGGACGCGGAGCCTGAATAGGTCATTTTTTGACGTTCATCTTGGCCCAAAGGTGTGGTGTCCAGAAGGGGATCCCCATTTTTGTTGAGGGAAAATTCTTCCGACGTGACACTTTCAGCCATGTCATATTCCGGGGCTGGCATTCCTGGCGCTTCCATTGCTGCCATGGACTCATTACGCGAATCAGTAAATTCTGAATCTTTTGATTGGCTGCAACCTGCGATCAATAAAATTAACACGAGGAATAAAAGTATGGCACTTATTTTCTTTTTCATTGTATCCTCCTTTTTTTATTTTGACGAGAAAACGTTTGGAAGGTTTCAAAAGTTAAAATCTTTATAAAACATGACTGTAGAATTTGAAACCGCATGTTAATTGCTATACTATAATTATATACAGTTCGAGAGGAGTTTTCAGCATGGAAAAAGTTTATTCATTGGGCGTTGACGTAGGGTCAACGACTATCAAATATGTATTGCTCGATCCCCAAGGGATTGAGGTGGAAAAAGAATATCGCCGACACCGATCGGATGTGAGGCGGACCTTTATGGATATGTTACGAGATCTAGCGAGTCGATGGTCAGAGAGAGACCTTCGAATCTATATGACGGGTTCAGCCGGAATTGGAATCTCTAGCTGGTTAGAGATTCCTTTTATGCAGGAGGTAATTGCTTCTACCCGCGCTATTGAGCGTACGGCGCCGGATACCGACGTTGCGATTGAATTGGGTGGTGAAGATGCTAAGATCACTTATCTTTCTCATGCAGTGGAGCAGAGGATGAATGGAACCTGTGCGGGTGGCACGGGTGCATTTATCGATCAAATGGCTTCCTTAATGGAAACGGATCCCAAGGGTCTAAACGATTTGGCAAAGGAAGCAAAGCAGATTTATCCCATCGCATCCCGCTGTGGTGTATTTGCGAAAAGTGATGTCCAACCCTTATTAAATGAAGGGGTAAGAAGAGAGGACATTGCAGCTTCGATTCTACAAGCAATTGTAACGCAAACAATTGGCGGGCTAGCTCAGGGAAGACCGATTAGAGGAAAAGTTGCTTTTTTAGGTGGACCCTTAACCTTTTTGTCGGAACTGAGAGTTCGCTTTATTGAAACCTTGCGCCTGACAGAGCCAAATGTTGTACACCCGGCTGATGCACAGTATTTTGTTGCCATGGGTGCCGCTTATGGCGCGGAGGAAGATTCGGATCAACCGATTTTTCAGCTTCAAAAATTGACAAAGAAGATGACGGAACAGAAGGATCATTTTGAAACAGCCACGCAGACCCTAGATCCATTGTTTCAAACAGAAGAGGATCTTGTTACATTTAGAAAGAGGCATGCAACGAATCAAGTAGCGAAAGGGGAACTTGCAAGCTATCGCGGCAAGGCTTTTCTTGGGATAGATTCTGGTTCTACGACCACAAAAATTGCTTTAGTCGGTGAAAATCATGAGCTGCTTTATTCATTTTATGAAGTAAATCAAGGCAGTCCATTGAAGACTGTAATACGAGAAGTAAAAAAATTGTATGAAACGCTTCCTGAAACTGTGGTGATTACGGGAACAGGAGTTACAGGCTATGGGGAAGCCTTAATACAAAAAGCATTGCATATTGATGTTGGAGAAGTGGAAACTATTGCACATTATCGCGCTGCGAGATATTTTCGTCCTGATGTCGATTTTATAATCGATATCGGCGGTCAGGATATGAAAAGTCTTCGTATCCGTGATGGTATGATTGATTCGATTATGCTAAATGAAGCCTGTTCATCTGGTTGTGGTTCCTTTATTCAAACCTTTGCCAGTGCTTTGGGTGTCTCAGTGGAAAACTTTGCAAAACAAGCCCTAGAATCTAAGGCTCCTGTTGATTTGGGCACACGATGTACTGTATTTATGAATTCACGCGTTAAAGAATCTCAACGCCAAGGTGCGACAGTTTCTGATATCTCAGCTGGCATTGCCTATTCAGTTGTGAAAAACGCCTTGTATAAAGTCATTCGAATTCACTCTCCAGAAGACTTAGGAAAATCAATCGTTGTTCAGGGTGGAACTTTCTATAACGAGGCTGTGCTTAGGGCCTTTGAACTGGAAACCGGTGTAGAAGTTATACGACCGGATATTGCGGGATTAATGGGTGCTTTTGGCGTTGCTTTGTTGGCGCAAGATCGATGCAAGTCAACCGGCATTCTAACCAAAGAAGAGCTTTCTCATTTTGACTATACCCATCGAACAGCACGTTGCAAAGGCTGTTCAAATAATTGCTTATTGACGATTAATAAATTCAATGACAAGACTTCTTATATCAGTGGAAATCGCTGTGAAAAAGGACTTGGACTTGAGAAAAAGAAGGATCCAGAACGGAATCTTTCTCTTTATAAGTATCAACGTGTGTTTGATTATCACAGAACAAAACCCGTTAGCAGACGAGAACGAATCGGGATCCCAAGGGTCTTAAATCTCTATGAAAACTATCCATTCTGGTATACCTTGTTTGATTCTTTGGGATTCGAAGTTGTTTTGTCTCACGAATCCAATCGCAAGTTGTATGATCTAGGTCTGGAAAGTATTCCATCAGAATCAGTTTGCTATCCTGCTAAGATTGCTCATGGCCATATTGAAGATCTGGTGAATCAAGGAGTCAGTCATATTTTTTATCCGTCTGTCCCTTATAATCAGCAGGAAGATTCGATCGCAACGAATCGATTTAATTGTCCTGTCGTTGCATCTTATCCAGACGTACTGAAAGGATCGATTGAAGCCTTTAAAGATCAAGTGAAATTTATGCATCCATATCTTTCTTTTGACAATCCAAAAGCTTTAGTGACTCGATTGATGGATGAGTTATCCTGTTTTCAAGTAAGCAAAGGCGCAGTGAAGATTGCAGTGGATGCAGCCTATATGGAATTGGATCGATACCACAAAGATATTCAAAAGGCAGGCGAACATTTATTGGAACTGCTTGCGAAAGAAGGTGGGCGCGGGATTGTTCTGGCTGGACGACCTTATCATGTGGATCCTGAAATCAATCACGGAATCCCAGATCTTGTTGAAGGAGAAGGGTTTGCGATATTTACGGAAGATTCTATTTCGCATCTGGGGGAATTGAAGCGGCCACTGACCGTTCACAATCAATGGACCTATCATGCGCGTCTCTATCGCGCAGCGGCTTATGTTGCAAGTCAACCGAACTTAGAGATGATTCAATTGACTTCTTTCGGATGTGGCCTGGACGCCATCACGACAGATGAAGTTAAGGAAATACTCGAGTACGATGGGAAGACCTATACACTCTTGAAGATTGATGAAATTTCAAATCTGGGAGCTGCAAGGATTCGGATTCGATCCTTGAAAGCCGCTCTCGAAGAAAGAAAAAATCAAGAAAAACACGTGCATATCCCTAAGCCTTTGGTAAAACGAACAGTCTTTACGGAAGAAATGAAGAAGACCCATACAATTCTCGTGCCGCAAATGGCACCCTATCATTTCGATTTTATTGCTACAATCTTACGGAATTACGGATATAAAGTTGTGATCTTGCCGGAAATTGATTATGAGGCCGTGACAGAAGGGGTAAAAGTTGTTCATAATGACGCCTGTTATCCCGCAGTTTTAACAACGGGTCAGTTTGTGCGCGCGCTAAAATCGGGAGACTATGACCTTGATCGAACCGCTATTTTAATGTCACAGACCGGGGGTGGCTGTCGAGCAACCAATTATATCTCCTTTATTCGAAAGGCATTAAGGGATTTGGATATGCAACAGGTACCGGTCATTTCATTTAACTTTAAAGGATTAGAAGGTCAACCAGGATTTAATCTGCCTTCTAAAGCGGTGATGGAATTATTGCGTGCTGTGATTTATGGTGATTTATTGATGAAGTGCGTATGTCGTACTCGTCCTTATGAAAAAGAAGCGGGAAGCGTCGAAGTCCTGTATGAAGCTTGGAATCAAAAAATTCAAGGAGAATTAAAGAAAGGCCAAACCTATCATCGATTTCAAACGCTATTAAAGCAAATTATCGCTGATTTTGATCATATTCCTTTGAATGATATTCATAAACCAAAGGTTGGAATCGTGGGTGAAATCCTGGTTAAATTCCATCCAACAGCGAACAATCAAGTTGTGAAGGAGTTGGAAAAAGAAGGCGCAGAAGTTGTTGTCCCTGAATTATTCAATTTCTTAACGTATTACATGTACAGTAATATTGCAGATCATCGTTACCTTGGTGGCGGAAGAAAAAATCGAATCATCAGTGAGACGGTCATTCAAGGTTTGCAAATGTATACAAAGTCTTTGCGTAAAGCATTAGATGCAAGTCAAAGATTCTCATCTTCTCCATCGATTTATCATAAGGCCGATCTGGTTAAGGATTTGGTGTCTACGGCGAATAAAATGGGGGAAGGCTGGTTATTAACAGCAGAAATGATAGAACTCCTTCAAGAAGGGGTGCCGAATATTGTTTGTGTTCAGCCGTTTGCTTGTTTGCCCAATCATATCTCCGGAAAAGGATTGTTTAAAGCACTTCGCGATGCCTACCCTATGGCTAACATCGTTCCCATTGATTATGATCCAGGGACAAGCGAGGTCAATCAAATTAATCGAATTAAATTAATGATGTCAATTGCCTTGCGACAGGGCAATCAAAGTTTTGAAGTGATTTCGTGAACCCCAGTATATGGGGTTCTTTTTTTGGGTAAAAACAGTGTAGGAGGTGACCATTATGTCGTTTCGTTGGAATAATGATTTGATTTTTCTTTTTCATGAAGGGCGATATTTTCAAGCCTATGAAGCCTTTGGTGCTCATATCACTTCAGAAGGGATACGATTTTGTATTTGGGTACCCGATACAAATTTTGTTGCAGTAACTGGAGATTTTACGCAATGGAGTGAAGAGGGCATCCCGATGGCGTTGGTAAGCCCTGGTTCAGAGATTTGGCAAATCATCGTGCCAGAAGCAAAGGTTGGAGATCGATACAAGTATGTGATTGAAACAAAAGCAGGAAGGAAAATCTGGAAAATGGATCCCTATGGCAGAGAAGTTGAAGTGCCTCCAGCCACAGCATCCATCGTGTCTGCATTTTCACTGTCGTCCAGTTCTGAAAATTCGAATTTGGTGAAACAAAAACGCGCCGGGAACAGCAATCAACCCATTAATATCTATGAGATTCATATTGGTTCATGGCGTAAAATGTGTGACTCTTATCATTCTTTAGGGAAAGTTTTGCCAGCGTATTTGGTTCAACTAGGATACACCCATGTTGAATTTATGCCGGTGATGCACCATCCTTTTGGCGGGTCATGGGGCTATCAAATTACTGGGTTTTATGCGGTAAACGCGGAGTGGGGTTCCCCTCAAGAATTAAGGGAACTTGTGGAAGCCTGTCATCAAGTTGGCCTTGCTGTGATTTTTGACTGGGTGCCGGGTCATTTTTGTAAAAATGAAGAAGGACTGTCTCAATTAAACGGTCAAGATGTTTATGAGGCGGAGGAGCATCTTGAGTGGGGGACTAAGCGATTTCAAGTGTCTAGACCAGAGGTGCGGAGTTTTCTTCTTTCCAATGCAGCATATTGGTTTGCCTTTTATGATATCGACGGAATTCGAGTTGATGGCGTTGCTAGTATGTTGCAGCCTGATAAAGCCTATGATTGCCAAGCCGTTGACTTCTTTAAGAATCTGAATCGTATGATATTCAGACGTTTTCCCTATGCCATTATGTCCGCTGAAGATTCAACTGCTTTTCCCCATGTAACGGCACCCGTGCATCATGGAGGATTGGGATTTACCTACAAATGGAATATGGGATGGATGAACGATACCTTGCAATATATATCTATGTCTCCACAGGAAAAATCAAAAAATCATCATCAATTAACCTTTTCACTGGTTTATGCATTTGAAGAATCGTATATACTTCCTTTCTCCCACGACGAGGTTGTCCATGGAAAAAAAACACTCTTGGATCGAATGTCCGGAGAATATGAGGAAATGTTTAACCAACTTCGTGTACTCTACCTGTACATGATGACGCATCCGGGTAAAAAATTAAGTTTTATGGGGAATGAGTTAGCGCCATTTTTAGAATGGCGTTATTACGAAGAGTTGGAGTGGAAGATGCTGGCATACGATTCCCATCGTTCCTTTTACCTCTACCTGAGTCAATTGAATCATTTTTACCTGAAGGAAAAATCGCTTTGGGAGCAGGATTCTTCATGGGAAGGATTTCGATGGGTTGACGCAGACAATCAGGAACAGTCGATATTTGTTTATCAGCGTCTGGCTAAAGATCCTGAAAACTATAACATGGTTGTAATCAACGAAGGAGCGGGCAATTATATGGAATACAGAATGGGGGTTCCTGAACGCTTGAAATACCGTTTGGTGTTTACCAGCGCTACCTACGCGCATGGGTTGGATCAACCGCTGAAGAAAACGATGCAGGCGAGTTCAAGGCCTTGGCAAAATCAGCCATATTCTATCTGTCTACGCTTGCCGTCGTACACGGGCTTGATCCTCAAGCCTGTTAGAAAAAGGAGAAAAAAAGATGTTTCAAACGGCTGAAGAATTTCAAGGTTTATTTAAGAAAAAAATACGAAAGGTAACCGGGGAAAAAATTGATCGTTCCTCTCGTCATGAACAATATCTAGGGCTAGTGAAAGTATTAATGGATGAATTGTCAGAAATGTGGTTTGAGTCAAATGACCGACATTACACGGAGGATCCAAAACTGATCTACTATTTTTCTATGGAATTTTTGATTGGAAAATTATTGGATCAGGTCTTGTATTCCTTGGGAATACGGGATCTGGTTGAGGAAGGTCTGGAAGGTTTATCCATCTCTTTAAAGGATATGTTAGATGAAGAAAATGAAGCCGGCTTGGGCAACGGCGGTTTGGGAAGATTGGCCGCATGTTACTTGGATTCCATGGCTGCCCTTGGAATTGCTGGGAATGGAATGGGATTGCGTTATTCTCACGGGATGTTTGAACAGCAGATTGTAAAGGGCAACCAGGTGGAAGTTCCGGATGAGTGGTTAAATGATGCTTTTTCCTGGGAAGTTGTGAAACCGACCCGGTCTGTTGTGGTTCGCTTTGGCGGCCATGTAAGAGGGGAAGAAGTCGAAGGAAGATGGGTTTACTTTCATGAAGGGTACGATGCAATTCGTGCAGTTCCCTATGATGTACCGATTGTAGGAAGCGAGAATGGTCAAGTCAATACACTTCGCTTGTGGAGAGCCGTTGCCATGCAGGATATGGATATCAATGCCTTTAATCGTGGAGAATTTATTGAGGCAGTACGTCATCAGTCAGAGGCGGAAGCCATTTCTCAAATTCTCTACCCCAATGATCAAAGCCATGAGGGAAGAGTTTTGCGGTTAAAGCAACAATATCTTTTGGTAGCTGCGGGTCTAGAGACGATAATCGGTCGATTTACTGGCCGGGGGGGCAATGTGAAGCGATTGTCCGAATCGGTTGCCATTCAAATCAATGATACCCACCCCGCTTTATGCGTGGCTGAACTAATGCGTATTCTGATCGATGGTAGAGGCATGGATTGGGAAACGGCTTGGGAACAGACGAAAAACACCATTCATTATACGAATCACACCATTATGCCCGAGGCTTTGGAAGAATGGTCTTATGAAACTATGAAACATCTGCTTCCACGCATTACAATGATCCTCGACGAAATTCATCGGAGGGACCGCATAGAAAACCCTGAATTAGACCCAATGATGGAATGGGGAAAGGTCAAGATGGCAACCCTTTCAATTATTGGATCAAGACGAGTGAATGGGGTGGCCAAGTTGCACACCGAGATCTTAAAAGAGGAGTTATTCGCAGGCAGATACCAAAAATATCCTGAACAATTCGATTCGATTACCAACGGGGTTTCTCATCGGCGATTTTTAATTGGAGCCAACCCCAATTTGTCACGATTGATCACTGAAAAAATCGGAGTGGATTGGAGGAAAAAACCAGAACTCCTTCAATGTTTAACCGATTGCTCCGAAGATAATGGTTTTCTTGATGAATTGCATCGAGTGAAGCAGGGAAACAAAGAAGAACTAGCTGCGATCATTCAGCAGCAAATGAATATTTGTGTCGATCCGAGCTCCATCTTTGATGTGCATGTGAAACGAATCCATGCCTATAAGCGTCAATTATTAAATGTTTTGCATATTATGCATCTCTATAATCGAATCATAGATGATCATGCCCAGGAAATGATACCTCGAACCTTTGTCTTTGCAGGTAAGGCGGCTCCGGGATACTATTATGCAAAACGGTTGATTGAATTGATTCATGCGGTCTCAGAGAAGATTGAAGCAAATCCAAAAACACGTGATATCATTCGAGTCGTCTTTATCCCAAACTTCAATGTCACGGTGGCGGAACGTCTGTATCCGGCAGCTGATTTGAGTGAGCAGATTTCTACTGCATCCCGGGAAGCTTCGGGAACAGGAAATATGAAGTTTATGATGAATGGCGCCGTTACGATCGGAACACTCGATGGCGCAAATGTAGAAATTTATCGTGAAGCCGGCTGGGATAATATGTTTGTTTTTGGATTGAAAGCCGATGAAGTTTTGCGTTATTATCGGGATGATTCTTATCATGCCTTGGGAGAATACCAAAAAGATCCGCGGTTAAAACTAGTTGTTGATGAACTAGTGAATGGTTTTTTTGACAAACGTCCAGGTGCTTTTCAATCTATTTTCGATTCGCTTTTATTGGAAAATGATCAGTTCTTTGTTCTGCGTGACTTTGCGGATTATGCGGAAACACAACAAGTTGTGGGTCGATATTATCGAGATTCTTATCGCTGGAATCGGATGCAACTTTCAAATATTGCACATTCTGGTTATTTTTCCAGCGATCGTTCGATCCAGGAATATGCAGCTAGGATATGGAGATTAGGAGGGAAATTATGAAAAAAAAATGTGTTGCCATGCTCTTAGCAGGAGGCCAAGGAAGCCGTTTGGGTGTATTAACTAAGGCAGTCGCCAAACCAGCAGTGCTTTTTGGTGGGAAGTATCGATTGATAGATTTTTCTTTAAGTAATTGTTATCACTCCAATATCGATACGGTTGGTGTTTTGACTCAGTATCAACCCCTGGAACTCAATTCATACATCGCTACAGGAAGCGCTTGGTCTCTTGATAATGTGAGTGGCGGAGTTACAATTTTGCCACCGTATCAGAATCGATATGGGGCAAGCTGGTATCGAGGTACTGCTGATGCTATTTTTCAAAACATTTCCTTTCTTCAATCCTATAATCCTGAGCATGTTTTGATAATTTCGGGTGATCATATCTATAAAATGGATTATTCAGAGATGTTGAGAAACCATATTGAGAATGATGCGGATTTGACCATTGGTGGATTAATTGTGGAAGCAGAGGAGGCTTCCCGGTTTGGAATCATGAGTACGGATGATGAAAATCGCATCACCGATTTTGAAGAGAAACCAAAAAATCCTAAAGGTAATCTTGCTTCGATGGGCATCTATATTTTCAAATGGTCGGAATTAAAACGATTATTAAAAGAAGATGGAGTCAAGGATGACAGTCAGCATGATTTTGGCAAGAATATTATTCCAACAGCTTTGGCTGAGCAATTGGGCGTCTTTGCCTTTCCTTTTAATGGATATTGGAGAGATGTGGGAACCATTGAAAGCTTTTACGATGCACAGATGGAATTATTGATGAAAAACCCACCACTTAATCTCTTTGACAAAGATTTTCGCATTTATTCAAATTTTGAAAGTTTGCCACCCCATTTTATTTCCAGAAATGCGTCCGTAACCGACTGTTTAATATCTGATGGATGTTTGGTTCACGGAGAGGTTACGCATTCTATTTTGTCCGGTGGCGTGATCGTCGAAAAGGGAGCTCTTGTGGAAGACTCGATTATTCTCAAAAATGTGAGAATTGGAAAAAATGCAAAGATACGGCATGCAATTTTGGATGAAGGTGTCGTGATTCCTGCAGATAAAGAAATTGGATTTGCGAATCAAGCCATTCAATTGATTGGAAAGGAGGATCATGATGCGTAAAGTAATGGGCATTATTTTTCAGCGATGGGATCATGAACTGCAGAAGTTTACGATGAATAGAGGCATATCGACCATTCCTTTTGGTGGACGATATCGGATGATTGATTTTGCGCTTTCCAATTTAGTAAATGCGAATATTCATTCCATTGGTGTCTTGGGCGGGGCGAAGTATGGCTCCTTGATCGATCACTTGGGTACCGGGCAGGAATGGTCCTTACACCGGAAAACACAGGATCTTGCCATTCTTCCAGCATTGGAAAATTACTCCATTGAACCCGGCATATACTTTGACCTACGGGAACTGCAGCCAAGTAAATTGTTTATAGAAAATCAAACGACAATAGAAATGATAATATTTCAGCCGAGTAATCAAATTGACAATCTTGATTTCAAATCACTGATGAATAAACATTTTGACAGCGGTAATGATGTGACCGTTGTGACTGGCGAACCTCAGATTGATGAGGCAGTTGGTGATCCGAATGAAAATCGCAGAAAATGGCAGGGGCGTGAAATCTTAGCAGTCATGGTGCAACGGTCCTTGATCTCGCAAGCCCTTCAACGCATGGAGCAAGGGGGATCTTACGACCTTCTGGAAATGATACGAAGAAATCAAGAGCATCTTCGTGTTGATAACGTGGCGCATAAAGGCTATTATCGCGAAATTTCAGATGTTGCGGGTTACTATAAAGCCAATATGGATCTTTTAGAAGGAGCCGTGCGAAAAGAATTATTTTGGTCAGAAAGAAGTGTTTTTACAAAGAGCAAGGACAATCATCCAACCCAATACTGTAGTGGTGTACGGGTAAATAATTCATGGGTTGCCAGTGGTTGTCTAATTTGTGGAATCGTTCAGAATAGCATTGTTTCCAGGGAATCTATGATCGGTGAGGGCAGTGTGATTAAGGATTCTATTCTCATGCAACGCGCGCGGATTGGCAAGGATGTTCATTTGGAGCATGTGATACTTGACAAGACAGTGACCATTCGAGATCGAACGGTTTTGAAAGGGACAAAAGAAGAACCAATTGTGATTCCTAAAGGGAGTGTGATTTGATGGAAAAACGAGTCTTGTACGTTGCGTCCGAGGGGACGCCTTATGCAAAGAGCGGTGGACTTGGCGACGTCATTGGTTCCTTGCCTCATGCCCTGCATAATGGTTGGATAGCGGATGTAATTATGCCAAAATATGCTCATATCGATAAGGAGAATCTTGAATTCGTTGAGAGTTTTGAAGTGAACTTGGGGTGGCGTCAATTGTATGCTGGCATCTATCGCAGTGAATATAAGGGAGTGATTTATTGGTTTATTGATAACGAGTATTATTTCCGTCGCGAACAATTATATGGATATTTTGATGAAGCGGAACGATATCTCTTTTTTTCAGCAGCTGTAGTGGAATGGATTCAGAAAAATCCAAAGAAGTATCAAATGATACATTGCCATGACTGGCAGTCTGCTTGGGCAGCTCAATTGATTAAGGAAAAGCGGATGCATCTTCCCGTTATCTTTACGATCCACAACCTTCGATATCAGGGTAGATACGGAAAAGATGTGGCCGTAGATTTGATGGGCTACGATGGGATCATTAATGAAATGGAGTTTGACGGTGATTTAAATTTGATGAAAGGGGCCTTGGTAGCATCGGATTATGTAACAACGGTTAGTCCAAGTTATGCTGAAGAAGTCATGGGGCATGCATACGGAGAAGGACTCGACCCGGTTCTGCGCGGTATAAAGAGTAAATTTCGTGGTGTTTTGAATGGTTTGGACTTGGAAAAATTCAATCCCATGACAGATCCGTTTATTAGATTTCCTTATCGCTATTCATGCAAGAAAAAGGCACAAAACAAAGCAGCTTTGCAAGAGGAACTAGGACTTCCTCAAAATAGTCTGCCATTGATTGGGTTCGTAAGTCGTTTGGTGGAACAGAAGGGCTTGGACTTGATTGTTTCTGTTATCCATGAATTGATTAATTTGGATTTGCAATTCGTTGTATTGGGAACTGGGGAACAACGATATGAAGAGTTACTGATAAAAACAAGCCGCGAATATCCCAAGCGATTTCGTGCAATTATTGATTTTGACGAGGGTTTGGCGCAAAGAATCTATGCTGCTTCCGATATGCTCTTGATGCCTTCTCGATTCGAACCTTGTGGACTGACGCAAATGATCGCTCAGCGCTATGGTTCAATTCCAATTGTTCGTGCAACGGGCGGACTTAAAGATACAGTTTGTGATTATGAACGGTCGGATGAAAATCCGAACGGCTTTGTTTTTGAACGATATGATGGATTTGCCATGATCGAAGCTGTTAAGCGTTCCATTCGGGCCTACCAAGATCCAAAGATATGGCAATCTTTAGTTCGTCAATCGGTTAATTCTGTAAGAAGTTGGGAAGACTCAGCAAAGGAATATGAGGATATTTATGACCAAGTGAGAGAGAGGTATAGTAGTGAAGGCGAGGTTTGATTCGCAGGACCCGAAATATCGAAATCCTATTGGCGCAGTACACCTAGGTACGCCAATTACCTTTACGGTTGTTCTTGAAAAGAAAAAAACGGTACAATGCTTGATGCGCTATCGCGTTGGGCAAGAGTCGGAAGAAATTTGCTCCATGAAGAGAGTGGATGATGAGGAGAATTGTTGTAGATACACATGTACCTTGATTATGCCAAAAGAACCATCCTTGGTTTGGTATGAATTTGTTATTCGTGACGGGGAAGAGTATGGCTATCTATGCAATCCTGCTGATCGTTTAGGCGGAAAGGCGATTTTAGTCTCAGAACCAACGGCTCCCTTTCAAATCACTGTACATGGCGAGATTCCAAAAGTTCCAAAATGGTTTGTTGGTGGCGTGATGTATCAAATTTTTGTGGATCGATTTGCACAAGGAAAAAAAGCAGGGATATATCCGCGTCCAGTTTTACTGCATACGGATTGGAATGATTCACCGTATTATACGAGAGATGAAGAAGGACGAATTATTCGCTACGATTTTTTTGGTGGTACTTTAAATGGGATTAGGGAAAAACTCTCTTACTTGCAGGATCTAGGCATTAGCATTCTTTATTTGAATCCAATTTTTGAATCTCCAAGCAATCATAAATACGATACGGCTAATTATCAAAAGATCGATCCGAATTTTGGAGATGAAATTGATTTTTCTCGTCTCTGTGAAGAAGCAGAACGACGAGGGATCTCCATTATTTTGGACGGCGTGTTCAGCCATGTCGGTAGCGACAGTCTGTATTTTAATCGTGAAGGATTCTATGATGAAGTCGGTGCTTATCAATCAAAGGAATCTCCTTATTATGGATGGTTTCGATTTAGAAATCATCCCGATGATTACGAATCATGGTGGGGAATTGACACCATGCCCAATATTGAAGAAGAAAATCCGGCGTATCAGGATTTTATTCTTGGGGAAGATACCGGTGTGATTGCACATTGGATGAAAATAGGCGTTAAGGGCTGGCGGCTCGATGTTGCAGATGAGTTACCAGATCGTTTTATTCAAGGGATTCATCAACGTGTTCAGGAAGAAAATCCGGAAGGGATCGTGATTGGTGAGGTCTGGGAGGACGCCTCCAATAAAATCAGTTATGGAAAACAACGGGAGTATCTATTTGGTGGAGAGTTGGATTCTGTAATGAACTATCCCTATCGAGAAGGGATTCTGCGTTTTGTTCGACAGGAGGAAAACGCAAGCAAACTATGCAGGATCATTCGATCAATTCATGAGAATTATCCAAGGGAAATTTTTCAACAGCTAATGAATTTTCTTGGTACCCATGACACAATTCGTGTGTTGAATGCGATGATTTATAGAGAAGAACCCAACAAGCCCAAAAGTAAATTGATGGAGTGGACTTTGCAGGAAGAAGAAATGAATTTGGCGGTCAAGCGTCTGGCTTTGGCCGTTCAATTGTTGTTTACTCTTCCTGGCGTACCTTGTGTATATTACGGTGATGAGGTCGGTTTGGAAGGCTGGAAAGACCCTTTTAACCGTAAAACATATCCTTGGGGGCATGAAAATCGATTGATTTACGACTTGTATGAGAAATGGATTCGCCGATATCATCAATACCCATCGCTCTCTTGTGGAAGTTTTAAAACTGGCGAAATGATTGGTCAATGTTTTACTCATGTTAGGGAAGCGGAAAATCAAATGATTTTTTCAGTTGTTAATTCCGGAAAGGAACGGGTAAAAGGAAAATTTCCGTGCACTGGAATTTGGATAGATTTGGAAAGTCAAGAAGAGTTGGAGATGTATTGGAGCATAGAGGGTATATTTGGTCGAGTTTTCGTAAAAAGAGCAGATTGACGTTGAGAGACTTGTTCCTTTTTCGTATTCGGTTTATAATGAGTTCAATAAAACTAGGAGGTCTATATGTTCGATTCGCATATCCACTCCTCGATTTCTTCGGATTCTACCCTAGAGGCTACCGATGCACTTCGAGAGTTAAAAGAAAAAAATATCGGTGGAACTTTTACGGAACATTATGATTTTGGATATCCGGAAGCGGACTCATTTTTATTTGATCCCAAGGGCTATTTTTCGAAGTATGATGACTTGAGAAGCAGCCAATTCTTCTTGGGCGTTGAATTGGGATTGGTGCCAGGATTCGGAAAAAGCGCAGCAGATTTGATTCGAAACTATCCCTTTGATTATGTAATCGGATCGATTCATGTTGTTGAAAACATCGACATTTATTATCCAGAGTTTTATACTGACCGATCGAAAACAGAGACCTATGGCGCCTACTTAAAAGCTATGGAGGCTTGTATTCTTGAATTTTCCGATTTCGACGCTCTAGGCCATATTGATTATATAGCAAGATATGCGCCATATCCCGATCCAGAAGTTTGGTCGGATTCCAACTTGCATCATCTTTTGGACCGTGTATTGAAAGCGTTAATTGAAACAGGACGCGTATTGGAATTAAACACGAGACGGATTGAGACGAATGCTGACTTTGAATCCATTCGACCCATCTATATCCGCTATGCGGAGTTGGGTGGACATGCGGTGACCCTTGGATCAGATGCGCACACCAGTGAGCGCATAGGCTGGAAGATAAGAGAAGCCCATACCTTTATTGAATCATTGGGTTTAAAAGCAGTTGTCTTTCAAAAGCGAAAGATGATTTACCTATAGAGTCGGCTTAAATGGAATGATTGGGTTTGGAAAAGGAGAGGGAGGCGAAATGAAGATAAAGGAGCGGTATCAAAAATGGATTGACAGTTCGTATTTATCTGAAAAAGATCGCGTGAGTCTTTTGAAAATTACGGAAGGATCGGAAATAAAAGAATGTTTTGGTCGTGAACTTACTTTCGGAACAGGAGGCATGCGCGGAGAGTTGGGATTAGGACCCAATCGGATGAACCGGTATATGGTGGGAAAAGTTGTTCAAGCGGCCATGACGCATCTTCGAGATGGTAAAGATGAACCACGAGTGATTATTGCCTTCGATACGCGTCGCATGTCGCGATTGTTCGCTGATGAGGCTGCGCGGGTTGCTTTGGCTAATGGTGCGCGAGTTTTTCTTTTTGATGGAGAACGCCCTGTACCAGAATTGTCCTTTGCTGTTCGTAAGCTTCAAGCTGATATTGGGATTATGATCACCGCTAGTCATAATCCACCTGAATACAATGGCGTGAAACTGTATGGCGCCGATGGGGCGCAATTGGTACCGAAACGAATACAGCCGATTATTGACGCCTTCTCTGCTATTACGGAATTGGCATTGATTCATCGGGATCATTCTAATTGTTTATCGGATCATACAAAGTTTTCCTATCTTGGTGAAGAGATGGATGAGTTTTATGTTTCCTATTGCCTCTCTCAAAAGAAAAGAAAAGATGTTGATTGTGCAATCAAAGTCGTTTATACACCACTTCATGGTGCTGGAAATCGTTTGGTTCGCCGCGTTTTGGCAAGACGTGGTTATCAGAACGTATGGACCGTTAGCTCTCAAGAACGTCCAGACCCTGATTTTTCAACGGTAAGTACACCGAATCCCGAGGAATCGGAAGCGATGCAGCTTGCTGTTGAGTTGGCAAAAAAAAGGGATGCGGATCTTGTACTTGCAACGGATCCGGACTGTGATCGTGTTGGTGTGGTTGTTATGGATCAAGGGAAGCCATTTCCTTTAAATGGCAATCAAATTGGCGCTTTGTTGTTGAATTACTTGATCAATCAAACCCATGAAATTCCAAAAGGGGCAACCGTGGTGAAAACCATCGTGACAAGTGACCTGGGACGAAAAATTGCGGAGAAAAACGGATTGATCTGCGAGGAAACCTTGACTGGATTTAAGTATATTGGAGAAAAAATTGAATCGTTTCAATCATTGGAAGACCGCTCTTTCTTCTTTGGTTACGAAGAAAGTTACGGATATTTGACGGGAAATCAGGTGCGAGACAAGGATGGCGTGCTCGCTGCCATGTTGATTGTTGAAATGGCTTCCTTTTACTGTTGCCACGGTGTTTCATTGCGCAGCCATCTTCAAGAGATCTATCATGATTTTGGATTCTATAAAGAAGCATTGGATTCCTTTGAAAGCAAAGGATTAAAGGGACAAGAAAAAATTCAAAAGATAATGGAACGATTTCGAACAAGGTCTCCTTTTTTAGGGTCGCAGATAAAAATAATTGATTATCTGTCTTCCGATACGGGTCTTCCTACTGAAAACGTCATCAAAGTCTTTTTTGAGTCGGCATGGGTGGCAATTCGTCCTTCTGGAACAGAGCCAAAATTGAAGTGCTACTATTCGACCTGGGCGGATAGCCAAGCGGCTTCTGATGAATCTATGGAAATGATTCAAAAACAAATGCGTGAATTTATTCATGCAGAGTTTGACAAATAGCTGTGAAAGAATTATAATAGCTTCAATTAGAAAAGCAATGAAGGGACGAGTAAAGATTGGATGCCTCTAGAGAGGGTGGGATGCTGGAAACCACCTAGGCCTATAGTTTTGAAAACTAACCTGGAGCTGGATCAAAGACCTTATGACAGGTGAAAACCTGCGACAGGTGCTAGCCTGTGCGAGGTAATGATTCCCGTTTGGACACGTTACGTCTTTTGAGGAAATAGCAGTTTTTTTGTTATTTCGAATTAGGGTGGTACCACGTGATGCATACCTCTCGTCCCTATTAAGGACGAGGGGTTTTTTTATGTTTTTTTATTCTGTAAAGGAGGGTTTTGGATGAATCAAAATGTACAAGTAACGTTGCCGGATGGATCGATCAAAGAGGTGCAAAAAGGCACGACAATTCTAGATGTTGCAAGAGGGATTTCCGAAGGTTTGGCGCGAGTGATTGTAGGGGCCAAATGGAATGGGGAGTTGACTGATCTAAATGAAACCATTGAAATAGATGGTCAATTGTCTTTAATTAAGATGGACGAAGAAGATGGAAAACATTTTTTCTGGCATACAAGTGCCCATCTGATGGCACATGCGATTCAAAACTTGTTTCCAGATACCAAGTTTGCAATTGGACCGGCAATCAAGGAAGGTTTTTATTATGATGTAGAAACCGAGCATCGTTTTACACCGGAAGATTTGGAAAAATTGGAAGTGGAAATGAAAAAGCTGGCAAAACAAAATTTTGCAATGGAAAAAGAAATTCTATCTCGAGAGGCAGCACTGAGCCTATTCCGCGAAAAGGAAGAAGACTATAAGGTTGAATTGATTGAAGACCTGCCAGAGGATGCGGAAATTTCAATTTACCGCCAAGGAGATTTTATTGATCTGTGCAAGGGACCTCATTTGTTGGGAACCAAGCGAATTAAAGCGATTAAACTCATGAGTATTGCAGGTGCTTACTGGCGTGGTGATGAAAAAAGAACCATGTTGCAACGGATTTATGGGATTACCTTTGAAAAGAAAAAAGAGCTGGATGCCTATTTAGAGAGAATCGAAGAAGCAAAAAAACGTGATCATCGTCGTTTGGGAAAAGAATTGGGACTCTTTGTTATGCACAAGGAAGGTCCTGGATTTCCTTTCTTCCTACCAAAGGGAATGGTCATTCGAAATCTATTGCAGGATCTATGGAAACGAGAGCATATCCTGCGTGGTTACGGCGAAATTATGACACCTTTGATTTTGAACGAAGACTTGTGGCATACCTCAGGTCATTGGGATCACTATCAAGATAATATGTATTTCACAAAAATCGATGAAGAAGATTATGCGATTAAACCTATGAACTGTCCTGGTTCCATGTTAGCTTATAAGAGCGGACGCTATTCCTACCGGGATTTACCATTGCGAATGGGCGAATTGGGTCTTGTGCATCGCCATGAAGCTGCAGGAGCCTTGCATGGACTGTTCCGTGTTCGTTCATTCACACAAGATGACGCTCATATCTTTATGACACCTGAGCAAATCAAAGATGAAATTATCGGGGTTATGAAGTTTGTCGATGATATTTATGCGATTTTTGGATTCAAATATAACGTAGAGGTATCTACACGTCCTGAGGATTCCATGGGAACTGATGAAGAGTGGGAACATGCAACGGCTTCTCTTGTTTCTGCATTGGACGAGTTGGAACAACCTTATACCATTAATGAGGGAGACGGTGCTTTTTACGGTCCGAAAATTGATATTCATTTGGAGGATGCGATTGGTAGAACATGGCAATGCGGCACGGTTCAACTCGATTTCCAAATGCCTCAGCGTTTTGAGTTGTCCTATGTTGGTGCCGATAATCAGAAACATGTGCCAATCATGATTCATCGCGTGATTTTTGGAAGTATTGAACGATTTATCGGTATATTGATCGAGCATTATGCAGGTAAATTCCCGGTATGGTTGTCGCCTGTTCAGGTATCGGTTTTACCGATTAGCGATAAATATAATGAGTATGCGAAAGAAGTTATGAATTCCTTGCAAGGTGCGGGTGTTCGTGTTGATATGGATCAACGTACAGAGAAAATTGGATACAAAATTCGCGAAGCACAATTGCAAAAGACGCCATATATGATTATTGTGGGTGAAAAAGAAGTGGAAGCAAAAGCTGTAGCCGTGAGGAATCGAGATGCAGGCGATCTTGGCGCTATGGAACTCAACGATTTTATTGCGCGGATCCATGAAGAAGTGGAACAGTATCAATAATGAATCTGATTTTATTGCGCGAGAAGGATTTTCTTCCCTCTGGACTGGCGAAAGTCAGTCCGCGGCAGGAGCGCCATATTCGAAAGGTGCATCGAGCGGTCAATGGGCAAACGCTGCGTGTGGGTCTGGAAAATGGAAAGATGGGTTTTGGTACGATACGATCGATGGAAGACGAGGCCATTCTCCTGGATGTGGATTGCACCGAGGAACCGCCAGCACCCTCTTCCATCCGTTTGATCTTAGCGATGCCAAGACCTAAGGCCTTAAAACGTATTATCCAGGATATAACGACCCTTGGGATCAAGGAATTGCACATTATTAAAACCTGGCGTGTGGAGAAGAGTTATTGGTCGTCTCCGGCATTGGCTGCAGAGAGCTTGGAAGAGCAGATTCGATTGGGATTGGAACAGGGGCGTGATACGGTTTTTCCTACAATTACCATTCATCCCTATTTTAAGCCCTTTGTTGAAGATCTTTTGCCGGAGATCAGCGAGGGGAGTCTTAAACTTGTTGCGCATCCGAAAACAGATCAACAAGCACCACGTGATGTTCAAGAACCGATTACACTTGTCATTGGACCTGAGGGTGGATTTATCGAATATGAAATTCAGCAGTTTGAAGAGATTGGTTTTCAAATTGTTTCTCTTGGGGATCGAATTATGCGCGTCGAAACAGCGATACCCATATTAATCGGACGACTCACTTAGAGTCGTCCGATTTTTTTAATAGATTATGTCTTGCGACAAAAGCTCGAGCAAATTTTTTGATTCCTTGTTTGGGAAAGTCAATCCAAATAAATTTGTAATCCAATTGTTGAATGGATCCTTGGCCCAGTGTTTTATGTGTGACCAGACTACCTGGTTGCCATTCATCAGCGGGCAGACTCGACAGGAAGGGCTGGAGCTCTGTTAGATAAGGGGTGGGTGTGCATGGTGCTTGATCCAATCGTGTGTAGCTAAAGAAGGAACAAGATTTTTTGGCGCGCGTCATTCCTACATAGAAGAGTCTTCGTTCTTCTTCTAATAGGGCAATGTCCCCAAAGGAATCTTGTTTTTTCGCTATTGCTGAGGGGAGAATCCCGTCGATGAGGTCAATCATTAAAACATGATCGAATTCAAGTCCCTTTGCACCATGAAGGGTAGAGAGGGTGATGGAGGATTGTGGCTTTTCGAATCGAGAAAGTCTTGCTTGCAACTGATCACATCGAGAAAGAAAATCGATAATCGAAACAGATTGGGTGGCCAGGGTTTGCAAAATGGATAGGTGTTGAGAATCGACTTCGCCGCGATAATTTGCTTTATCTTTTTTGCTATTCAAATGGTCTCGATAATTCAGATCCCTGAGGATGGTCTCAATAGCAAAACTAGGCCGTTGTTTTTGAACTTGGTGGAAGCAGTCCTCAATTCTTTGGATATTACGGCGCTGATAGAGTGGCAGATCCGTTGTTTGAATGAGTCTTCGTAAGAGGTTCTCATCAGATTGAAGAGAGCGTAGTTGTTGGTAATCCCGTTTTTTAATATAACCATTGAATTTATACCAAATTTGATCCAAGGACTCACCATCTGAAGGGTCTAAAGAAAAAAGGAAAAAAGCGCGAAAATCCTTGTAAAGGGCGGAACGGAAAAAGTTTGTTTGTAAATCGCGCACATTCACTTGAATGTGTTGGCTCTCCATCACATTCAAGATAGGGAGGGCTGAAATGCGATTGCGAAATAGAATACCGATGGACCCTTGATCTTGTTTTTCTTGAACCTTTGATTCGATTTGTTTCAATTGATCCTCTGGATTGCTGCAGATATGCAGGTGAAGACTCGTTGAAACGTCTTCTCTCTTAATCATATGCTTATCAAAACGTGATGTGTTTTTTTGTATGACGGCATTGGCCGCCTCGATTAAAGGTGTGCCTGACCGATAATTCGTTTCCATCCGATAAACAGAAAAGTTGGCCTCGTTTTTTGTAAATGCAAAAAGTTCTTCAGGCATGGCACCGCGAAATCCATAAATGGATTGATCATCATCAGCTACCATGAAGATATTCTTCTTTGATGAAAGAAGGCAGGATATCAATTGAAATTGTACGGGGGAAAGATCCTGGCTTTCGTCCACCTGAATATAGGGATATCGCTTTTGTAATTGTTGACGAAGTGTTGAATCTTTACGCAAGCGGTTTAGGGTATGGCGCAATAAGTCATCATAATCAAACCAACGATTTTTTTCCTTTTCTGATTCGTATTGGGCAGCAATTTCGGGCAAAGCTTTAACCATGGACGAGGTGGCCACGGTGGTTTCTCGGTTTTTTGCTACGCTGATTTGACGAAGGATTTCTTCGATAACTTCTTCATTCGGCCATTCTCGATGCATGGAGAAGTGAATTTGTGCAATTAATTTTTTCTTGGATATGGGTGCACCTTTTCCTTCCAATAATGTCCACGCGGGCAATTCTCGATCAAATGCTTTCAAGAATCGGTAACAAAAGCTATGAAAGGTTGAAAAAGAAATGTTGGCATGAAGGTGGGATTGAAAGAGTTCGTTGAACCTCTTTTTCATGTCTAAGGCAGCTGCGCGGCTAAAGGTTAAGGAAAGGATTGAATGAGGGGTAATTTTTTCTTCAAATATTAAAAATCCGGTTCTACAGATTAAAGTTGTTGTTTTCCCTGCACCAGGTACTGCAAGAATCAAGGCGGGTCCTTGGGTATGTTGAATAGCGTCAATTTGTTGCTGGTTAAAGTGAAGAGCATGTGCCTGCTCGAGGTCTTGAATAAATGTCATGGTATTCCTCCTTGCTCTATTGTAGAAAAGAAATGAGTAGGATGCAAGTGGCGTGGTATAATAACTTCGGAGGGTATTATGAAAATTTTGGAAGTTAGAAATCTAGACGTCTTTCGAGGCGAGAAAAAAATATTGGAAGATGTTTCTTTTTCATTGGAAAGAGGAGAAGTTTTAGGCATTCTTGGTCCCAATGGAGGTGGAAAGAGTACCTTGGTGCAAGCCATTGCTCGATTGATCCCTTTTTCCAAGGGTGTCATTTGGATTGCCAAGGGAGAGCGCTTGGGCTATGTGCCTCAATTTGCCCATTTTGATGAGGAGTTTCCGATTACAGTTGAAGAAGTCGTTTTAAGTGGCAGTGTACATTTTTCAAAGAGGAAACGCATGGCAGCAGGAGATCATGAGAAAGCGCGGGATTTAATTCAACAATTTAATTTGTTTGATGTGGCAAACCATTCGATTTCAGATTTATCCGGAGGCCAAACCCAAAGGGTTTTAATCTGTCGTGCCTTGATGGGAGATCCAACAATTTTGATGATGGATGAACCAACAGCCAGTATTGATTTTCAAACCAAGGATCAAATAATCAGACAATTGCGAGATAAGAAGCCGGATATGTCAATCGTCTTGGTTAGTCATGATTTGAATGTCGTCAATCAGACAGTCGGGTCCATTCTTTGTGTTAACTTCCATGCGGATTTTCATCCCAGCAATCAATTGGAGTCGGATGAATTAAAAAAAGTTTATGGTTGTCCCATTGAAGTTATTTTGCATGGAGAAATTCCTCATCGAGTCTTGGGCGGACACAGTGAAGAAGGGGAGGATAGAATTTGATATTTTCTTATCAATTTGTACAAAGAGCGATGATTGCTGCTTTGTTTTCAGGAATTATTTCCGGTCTTTTAGGCACTTTAATTACAGAAAAGAAAAAAATTATGATGACCAGCGGGGTTGCACATGCATCCTTTGGGGGAATTGGATTGGGGTATTTGATGGGGATTGACCCCATGATTCCAGCTTTGGGCGTTGCAGGTTTGGTTGTTATGATTATGAAACGCATGGAAAGTAAATTGTCCAGCCGTTCAGATACTGTGATGGGTATGCTTTGGGCCTTGGGTATGGCCTTGGGCATGATTTTTGTCGGTTTGCGGCCTGGCTATCCACCGGATATGACAAGCTACTTGTTTGGAGATATTTTAACCATTTCTCAGCGAGATTTATTCTTCATGGTTTTTGTCAGTTTGGCCTTTGTTCTTATTTTTAGCTTTCGATTTGAACAGTGGAAGTTGATTCTCTTTGATGAAGAGCATGCCTTGCTTCAAGGCTTGGCTGTAGATCGTTATCAGTCAATCTTTTATCTATCTATCGCGGTGGGTGTCATTGCAATGATCAAGGTTGTAGGCATAATTCTCACTCTTGCGATCTTAACAACACCACCCATGACGGCCAGACTCTTTACTAAACGATTGTTTCCCCGCATTATTTTGGCTACGTTTTTTGCGTGGGCTACGATATTTATTGGTTTTTTTCTATCCTTTATGATCGATGTGCCATCCGGTGCCATGATTATTTTTGTTTCCGTGCTGGTCTACTTTATGATGGCTGGTGGAAAAAAAATTGTAAAAGTACTTGCAATTCACCATTAATTTATGTATACTCTTTTTAATAACTAAATCACTTATCGGACAACGGCGTCCAACTAGCAGAGGTAAAACTCAGCTTGGTTGTGGCGCTTTTTTTGTACTTATTAAGGAGGATGAAGAATGAATAGAAATTATAACAAGGATGATGTTTTACGTATTGCTAATGAACAAGAGATTGCATTTATTCACTTACAGTTCACGGATGTTGCAGGTATCATGAAAAATCTTTCGATTCCATTGAATCAGTTGGAAGCAGCACTCGATAATGAATTGATGTTTGATGGATCTTCGATTGATGGATTTGTTCGTATTGAAGAGTCTGATATGTATTTGTTCCCAGATCCAACGACCTTTGTGATTTTTCCTTGGTCAACTCCCGGTGCATTAGAAGCGCGATTGATCTGCGATGTTTACAAGGCAGACGGCACGCCCTTTAAAGGATGTCCGCGACAAACACTAAAACGTGCTTTGGAAAAAGCAGAAAATATGGGTTACACCTTAAATGTTGGACCGGAATGTGAATTCTTCCTATTTAGTACAGATGAGTCTGGTGAGCCGACATTGGAAACCCATGATAAAGCAGGCTATTTCGATTTAGCACCAGTAGACATGGGTGGCAATGCGCGTAAAGATATGGTAAAAGCCTTGCAAGACATGCATTTCTTGGTGGAAGCATCTCATCATGAGGTAGCTGAGGGTCAGCATGAAATTGACTTCAAATTTGATAATGCCCTCCGTGCGGCTGACAGTATTATGACATTTAAAATGGTCGTACGAATTATGGCGCAAAGGCATGGACTACATGCGACATTCATGCCAAAACCAGTAGCAGGTATCAATGGTTCAGGTATGCATATCAATATGTCTCTTTCTACACTAGAAGGCAAGAATGCATTTTATGACGCAGATGGTGAAGCGCAATTGTCGGCAGAAGCTTATGAGTATATTGCAGGCTTGGTCAAACATGCCAAAGGCTTTGCAGCACTGACAAATCCAACTGTTAACTCTTACAAGCGTTTGGTTCCAGGTTACGAAGCACCGACTTTGATTGCATGGTCTGCTAGCAACCGTAGTCCATTGATTCGAATCCCGGCAAAGCGTGGCGCGGGCACTCGAGTTGAGTTGAGAAATCCAGATCCAGCTGCAAATCCATATTTGGCATTGGCCGCAGTTTTATCTGCGGGTCTTGATGGTATTGAAAATAAAATGACTCCACCTGCAGCCAGTAATATGAATCTTTATCATACAACGCAAGCAGAATTGGATGAAATGGGTATTGAGTCATTGCCAACCAACTTAAAAGAAGCAATTGCAGAACTCGATCAAAATAAAGTCATTAAAGATTCATTAGGCGAACATGTCTATGAGGCGCTGAAAGCGACAGCTTTGGCGGAATGGGATCAGTATTCCCTCTTCGTTTCTGAATGGGAATTGGACACCTATTTGAAAAAGTTTTAAGAATTGGGTAAGCGGCTCTTGTAGTCGCTTCCTTTTTTTTATAAAGTAGTGGTAGAGTAGGAGGCTGGCTATGAACAACCGGATATTAATTGTTGACTCGGATGAAAAGAGCCGCATTCGAACAGCGACTATTTTACATCAATATGGATACGATGTTCATCAGGCGAGGGAAGGAAACAAGGCGCTTAGAGACGCTCGACGACTTCATCCAGTTTTGATTCTGATTGACATCGAATTGACACGCGGGATGCCTGCCAATGAGTTGGCAAAAATCGTAGAAGTCGATCGAATCTCTTCTTGCCTCTTTATGAGTAGCAGATATGATTCAGCTCTGGTTTCGCAGATGGAAGCCTTGCGATTGTATGCCTATATTCAAAAACCGATTCAGCCCTTGGCTTTGATTCAAGTGATCGAGTTTAGTATATCTATGAGCAAAAAAATCTTGGCTTTGGAAGAAAAGGTGGTAGATTTGGAAACTTCTTTGGAAGGGCGAAAAAAAATGGATCGCTTGAAGGGGATTCTGATGGAAAAAAAAGGTGTTTCGGAGAAAGAAGCATACGGGTTGATCCGAAAGATGAGCATGGATCATGGTGAGAAAATTGAAAGTACGGTGGAACGAATGCTCGCTTCAATCTTGAAGTGACAGGGCTGATATGATACGATTACCCGGCATGGGGGTGAGTGTTATGATAAAACGTTTTGTTCAATACTATAGGCCACACTGGAGATTGTTTTCTTTGGATCTTGTGTGCGCCTTTTTAATGTCTTTAATTGATTTGTTGTTTCCCGTACTGACGCGGCATGCGACAAATACCCTAATTCCGCAGGGCCAGATCCAGAGACTTTTGCTTTTAGGCGCAGGGATGCTAGTCTTATATTTGATTCGTGCGGGGTTTGAGTATTTTGTGGAATGCTATGGACATGTTTTGGGCGTTCGCATGGAATATGATATGCGAAAGGATCTCTTTGGCCATATGCAATCCCTATCCTTCCGATTTTATGATAAAAATCGAACAGGACACTTAATGTCTCGTATCGTTAATGATCTGCGAGATATTACAGAATTGGCTCATCATGGACCTGAGGATTTATTTATCTCTTTTGTCATGATCATTGGTTCTTTTTTGGTTTTGGTGCAAATTGATTGGCGCTTGACCTTGATCACCTATGGCTTTCTGCCATTTATCATTTTTTACGCCATTAAAATGCGGTCTAAATTGGCTCGTGATTTCAAGGAAGTGAAAAAGAAAATTGCAGATGTTAATGCCCAGGTGGAAAATTCGATCTCTGGTATTCGTGTGGTTCATTCCTTCACCAATGAGGCCTATGAAATCGAAAAATTTGAAAATGGAAATAATTTGTTCCGCGTATCCCGGGAAAATGCCTATAAGACTATGGCGCAGTTGATGACAGGAATTCGTACCATGCTCAATGTGCTGAATGTAACAGTCCTGCTCTATGGGGGTTGGTTGGTGTATTCTGGTGATATTACAGTAGGCGATCTTTTGGCATTTCTTTTGTATATCGGATTGTTTTTACAACCGGTTAGACGACTGATGTCTTTCACCCAGCAGTTTGAGCAAGGGATGGCCGGCTTTGGCAGGTTCAGTGAAATTATGGATGTACGCCCTGAAATTGTGAATCGACTTGATGCCAAGCCGATTGAAGAAATTCAAGGAGAAATTCGTTTCAACCAGGTCGATTTTGCCTATCAAAAAGAAGAATCGATTCTGAAAAATATTATTTTTACCATTCCGGCAGGAAAGACGACTGCTTTGGTGGGACCTTCTGGGGGTGGAAAGACGACGATCTGTCAGTTGATTCCACGATTTTATGAAGTAACCGGAGGAGGGATTTCTCTTGATGGCAGAGACATTCGTGATATTCGTTTAGAGAGTTTACGCAAGAACATAGGCATTGTACAGCAGGATGTTTTTTTGTTTGCGGGCACAGTTGCTGAGAATATTGGTTACGGGCGTGCAAATGCAAGTTTGGATGAAATGGTGGAGGCTGCTAAGCAGGCTGAAATTCATGATTTTATCATGAGCCTACCCGATGCATACGAAACGGAAATCGGTGAACGAGGGATTCGTCTTTCCGGTGGACAAAAGCAGCGTTTGTCCATTGCTCGAGTCTTTTTGAAAAATCCACCGATATTGATCCTTGATGAAGCGACATCGGCTCTAGATAATGAAACGGAAGTGAAGATTCAGGCTTCCTTGGAGAAGCTGTCTAGGGGAAGGACAACCCTGGTTATCGCACATCGCTTATCCACGATCCGATCGGCGGATCAAATTCTAGTGGTGACGGATGACGGCATTGAAGAATCAGGTACCCATAAAGCGCTTTTGGCAAAGGAAGGGGTTTATGCCCATCTTTACAAAATGCAATTCTTGGGATTAGAAAAGCAAGGCGATCGTTAGATCTCCTTGCTTTTTTTTACGCCGTCATATAAAACTTTTAATTTTGTTAAAACCGGTTGATAGTTGTTTTTATGGTGGGGAAAGCTACAGTTTTGGCAACTCTTTATTCCCGAATCTGTCCAGGTGGGATTGCCTCCACAATGATCACCTAAGGCATAAAGCGGACAATAGCAAAATAGACAGTTAAACTCCTCAAGAGGTACATCCTTGTGGCAGGGAAAGTATTCACATTCTGTATGTTGAAAAAAAGAATATTTCGGCATTTGGTTCCTCCTTCATGAAATGGTTGTGCTCTGGCTTAAAAAAAAGTAAAATGTAAGAATGAAGACTTTACGAGAATTTTGTATTAAAATTGATCACCAAACAGATCAAATAATGAGAATGAAATACTTTACTAACAGTGTACCTTTTTTCAAAATAATCAGCAAGGAGTTCAGCTTATTCTTATCATTGGTGATTCCCTTGATAGGCTGGCTCATGGCAAGAAAACAAATTTGGATTTTTGTTTTAGGCGCTGGTACGGGAGCTTTTGTCCTTGCAAAATGGATGAAGGGTTTGGTTGGTCGAAAGCGACCGCAAGAAACGAACAGATCAACCTTCCGCTTGGATCAGGAAGCGGGAAGTTTTCCTTCTCGACATGCGGCTGTCTTAGCGGCAGAGTGTACGGTTTTGTTGGTCTCTCATTCTGTGTGGGCAAGTCCTTGGATTGTGGCCTGTCTTTTGGTGTCAATTTCTCGAATTGTCTTGCGTGAGCACTACGTATCGGATATTATTGCGGGCATCAGCCTTGGAATTTTGGCTGGATTGATCGTTGGGTTCATTAAAGGAGTCGTGACAGCATGAGTGAAAGAACATTTTTAAAAGGCGCTTTATTTTTATCTCTGGCAGGGATTTTTTCTAAGATTATGGGTTTGATTCTCAAGATGAGGCTTAGTGTTATTCTGGGACCGGAAGGATCCGGCATCTATAGTTATCCACAGCAGTTCTACGTGATGATGATTGCCATTTCAGCAACGGGATTTGCTTCTTCCATTTCCAAATTAGTTGCAGAGAAACGTTCCGTGGGGAAGATGCGGGAAGCTCATCGGGTTTTTCATGTTTCCTTGGTGGTGATGTTGGTCTTAAGCGGAATCATTACCTTTTTGATGCTTTTATTTACCCCGGTTGCTATGAGAATTTGGGGCGAATCGGTGTATTACGCATATATTGCCGTTGCGGTTGGCCCAATCTTTGTATCGATTATGACATCTTTCCGAGGTTATTTTCAAGGGATGCAATTGATGCAGGCAACCTCGGTTTCCCAGGTTTTTGAGTCTGCGGCACGTCTTGTATTTGGACTTGGACTGGCAGCCTTCTTTGCCGGTGCTAGTGTAGCGAAAGCAGCAGGCGGTGCTTCCTTTGGAGCTGCAGCAGGTGGTGTCGTTGGTTTTGGTATTATTTTGATCTACTATATGAAAAATCGGGGCGGAATCATGAATGATCTGGCAGCGGATCATCATCCTCAAGACAAGACTTCGTGGCAATTGGCTAAGGAATTGATTGCTTTCACCTTGCCGATTACGGTGAATTCCGTTATTGTTCCCTTGATGCCCTTGTTTGATTCTCTTTTGATCAAACCGCGCGCGGTTGCTGGGGGCTACTCACCAGAAATGGTAGATAAGATGTATGCGTGGTTAAGCAGCGCGGTTACGGTAAATGGATTGCCTTTAACCTTTACTTTGGCTTTAGCAGTAAGTTTGATACCAGCTGTCTCCAAGGCTGTAGCTAAGAATGATATGCCTGAAGCAAATCGAAAAATTAATTTAAGCCTACGTTTAGGCTTTTTAATTGGATTTCCGTGTTTTATGGGCTTTCTCGTGATTCCAGAAGAAATTATGGTTCTTTTATTCCCCACCTTTGCGGGAAGTGGCTACGTATTGCAAGCCTATGCGATTTGTTTGATTTTTATGATTGTATCTCAATTGATGAGCTATTCTCTTCAGGGAATTGGGCGCCCTAGAATCGCGACAAAGAACTTGATGATTGGATCTGCAATCAAACTTTTCCTCAGCTATTTTTTAATCGCTTGGGAACCAGCTGTGGGGGCGAGCATAGCTACCTTGTCTGCTTATCTTTTCATATCCATCAGTAATTTTCGCGCCGTCAAGCATTTTACTCAGATACAATTTGATAAGCGAATTTTATATGCACCGATGACTGCATCGATTGTTATGGGGATCGTCACTTATTTTGTCAATCGGATTTTTGCCAACACCTTGCTTTCGATAGGAACAGCAGCCGTGATTTATTTTGTTGGAGTTGTGGTTTTTGGCGGTATCAGGAAAGATGAAATCAAGGAAATGATCGGTCGCTAAATCTTTGCAATTCATTAAAATAGTGATAAAATTAAGATGGAGGTGGTAAAATGAAACAATTTTTAGCCATCGGCTTGGCAATTGCTTATGCTATTTTTGTTTTGGTAATACTTTTTTGGGGAGATCCAACGGATGCTTTAGCTCTTGGTTTTATTAGAGTGATGGGTGCCGTTGTGGTAATACTTCTTGGACTTTTGATAGCAGAAAGGTTTCAAGATCAGCGAAAGGAGAATGACGATGATCATCGTAAATACTGAATCTATTCCAGGGAAAGAAATTGATCAAGCATTGGGACTTGTGAAAGGTTCTACAATTCGGGCGAAACATATTGGGAAAGACATTATGTCCGGCTTCCGACAAATTGTTGGCGGCGAAATGAAAGAGTATGCTGAAATGTTGACGGAAGCGCGTCAATTTGCCACCTTGCAGATGGTGGAAGAGGCAAAAACTTTAGGGGCGGATGCAATTGTCAATGTGCGGTATACGACATCGGCAGTTATGCAAGGCGCTGCAGAAATTTTGGCGTATGGAACAGCTGTAACGTTTAAATAAGCGGAGGAAACTCCGCTTTTTCATTTGTCACGGGAGGGTTCGAATGCAAGAATTATTGGGGAAACCAGTCGCAGACGCGATTTATAAAAAAGCAAAAACAAGGATTTCTTTATTAAGGGAGTACGGATATATTCCCCGGGTTGCAATGGTGCAGATCGGCACGGCTTCGGATGATACCTTTTACAAGCACAGTTTGATACGTCAGTGTGAAAAAATTGGAATTCAAGCGGATGATGTTTCGCTGCCTCAATCTATTACGGAGGATGATTTAATTCATCAGATTCAGCGGTTCAATGAGGATGCTGAAATACATGGTGTCATGATTTTTCGACCCTTGCCTGACCATATTTCAAACGAGAAAATTAGTACATTTTTAGATCATTGTAAGGATGTCGACTATATGAATCCTGACAATCTTGGCAAAATCATTATTGGAAAAAGCCGGGGGAGATTGCCTGGTACACCAGCTGCTGTCATGGAAATGCTGGATTATTATGAAATTCCCTTGGCTGGGCAGGATGTTGTGATTGTCAATCGTTCCTTGGTTGTAGGAAAGCCCTTAGCCATGCTACTCTTGGATCGCAATGCAACCGTAACGATCTGTCATTCCAGAACCAAGAATCTGATTGAAAAAATGAAAGCTGCCGATATTGTGGTATCTGCCGTCGGAAAGCCAGAGCTTTTTGGCGCAGAGTGTTTTGATTCTCATAGCTGTGTTATCGATGTGGGGATTAACAAACGCCAAGATGGTTCCATGTGCGGGGATGTGCGTTATTCAGAATTAGAATCGTTGGTAGTTGCCGCTTCGCCGGTCCCCAGGGGGATTGGTGCTGTGACGTCTGCTGTGCTTTTAAGGAATGTTGTATATTCATGCCGTCAACTTAGCGGCTTAAGTTTGGTTGCTTCTTTCGAGGAAAGATGGGGGTAATAGAGATGAAAGGATTTTTAATTGGTCATGCCGATGACCAAGTGGCGAAAACGGGTTGTACAGTTTTGCTTTGTCCGGAAGGTGCAATTGCTGGTGTCGATGTTCGCGGCGGAGCGCCGGGTACAAGAGAAACGGCACTGCTGGATCCGCGTATGACGGTGGAATGTGTGCATGGGGTGTTGCTCTCCGGTGGAAGCGCCTTTGGTTTGGATGCAGCATCGGGTGTGATGCAATATTTGGAAGAACAGGGAATCGGATTTGATACGGGTGTTGCGAAAGTACCAATTGTTCCAGCAGCCGTTCTCTTTGATTTAGCAGTCGGTCAAGCTGCGATTAGGCCAACCGCGAAAATGGGATATCATGCCTGTGTTAACGCGGAAGATGGAATTCCATTGCGAGGGAATATTGGTGCGGGGACAGGCGCAACTGTTGGCAAGGAAAAGGGCATGCATCTTGCGATGAAATCAGGATTTGGTTTTTCGATTTTTGAGAGGGATGATTTTTTTGTCGCGGCGGGAATTGCAGTCAATAGTTTTGGCGAGATTTTTTCAGAAACAGGAGAACGGATTGCAGGGGTGCAGATTTCTGAGAATCAAACGCCGGATCAAAAGCCATTTTTAGGAAGCAATACAACCATCGGTTTCATTTTAACCAATGCGATTGTTACCAAATCACAAGCGAATAAATTGGCTTCTGTTGGACATAATGGGTATGCACGATCCATACGGCCCTGTCATACCCCTTATGATGGAGACACGCTTTTTTGCCTGTCAACTGCAAAGATTCCTTTTGATTTTTATAGCCTGTGCAAAGTGACGGAGCAGGTTGTGGCTTCTGCAGTCATCGACGCGGTTGAACAAGCTGAATCGATACCTGGATTTCCAGCGGCAAGGGGGAAGGGATGAATCCATTAGATGAAAGGCCCTTATACATTCAACTAAAAAACGATTTGTTGGATCAAATTAAGTCTGGAATTTGGCAGGAAAAGGATCAGATTCCGACGGAATTGGAGTTGATGGAACTCTATCATTTGGGCCGTGATACGGTTCGAAAGGCTGTCTCCATCCTGGTACAAGAGGGATATCTGATCAAGCGAAGAGGGAAGGGGACCTTTGTTGCAAAGACACAGTTCTCCATTGGGTTTGAACCCTTGATTAGCTTGCGTTATGCGCTTCAAGTGAGGGGCTTAGAAGAAACGAATGTGGTTTTGGATCAGTTTATCGGCACGCAACCGAAGGGAATCGCCGATCGGGCTCGCATGCCTCAGTTGAAAGAATCCATGCGGATTTTACGTTTGCGCGTTGTAGAAGGCCGCCCTTTGGCCATGGAAGAGTCGGTTTTTTCCTCTCAAGGAATCAACTTAGAGGAAGTGAATCCACATGAATCCATTTCGCGGTTTCTCTTGCAGCAATGGGGAAATCAAATCGATCGTATTGAGCAAATTATGACACCGAAGAACCCTACGAAAGTCGAGCGGGAACAATTGGAATTGAAGGAAAACTGTCAGGTTTTAGCTTTGGAACGATGGATTTATGTGAAAAAGAAGGAATCTCCCATCTCCTATGTTTCATTTGTGATTCCTATGACAGAATATGATTTTTCCATTTAACCGACGTAAGTCGGTTTTTTCATTTAACCAAGGAATTCAATTGTCCTTGGTCTCATTTTGGAAAGAAGTGATATAATATCCTTGAATCTACCAATAGGAGGAAACTATGGCATCCAAGGTGGTATTATCTATCGATTGCGGCACCCAGAGTGTCCGCGCTATGCTCTTTAATCAAAAGGGAGAATTGCTGGATCGGGTAAAAAAAAGTTTTCAACCGTACACGTCACCACATTTGGATTGGGCGGAGCAGGATGCGGATCAGTATTGGGAAAATCTATGCCAAGTAACGCGAAGTCTTCAACAAAAGTCACCAAAATTATTTGAAATGGTGGAAGCAGTAACACTGACGACACAGAGAGACACGGCTGTATTTTTAGATCAGAGCGGGAGACCTCTTCGTCCTGCGATAATTTGGATGGATCAGAGAAAATTGAAGAAAGCACTTCCTTTTAATAAAACGCAAGCTTTGGCTCTTCGGTTGACGGGAATGCGGGAAACTGCGATCACATATAATCGAAATTGTCCGGCGCATTGGGTGAAAGTAATGGAGCCCGAAATTTGGAAAAACACAGAACGTGTTTTGTTGCTGTCGGGCTATCTGCTCTTTCGTATGACTGGCTTGTATCGGGACAGCGATGCTGCACAAGCAGGGAAGGTTCCTTTTAATCATAAAACGAGAAAATGGGAACCTAGTTTTTCGATCAAGGGACAGATTTTTCAAATTCCCAAAGGAATGCTTCCAGAACTGATTGAGCCAGGTCAAAGGGTCGGTGAGATCGTAGAGAGGGCGGCGAGTGAATCGGCTATGCCTCTTGGCTTGCCAGTTATTGCCTCAGCGTCGGACAAGGGCTGTGAGACGATTGGATCGGGATGCATGGATGAAACAACAGCGAGCATATCTTTAGGCTCTCAAGCCAGTATCCAAACAACAACAAGGCGTTATTTTGAACCCATACGATATATTCCACCCTTTGCAGCGATGATCCCCGCTAGTTTTAATCCAGAGATTCAAGTATATAAAGGGTATTGGATGATATCTTGGTTCGAACGGGAATTTGCAGAAAAGGAAATGCAAGAGGCAAAAGAATTGGGCGTGTCTCCAGAATCTCTTTTAAATAAGCGTTTAGCGGCTGTGCCTGCCGGGTCAGATGGATTAATTCTACAACCCTTATGGGGAGCTGGCATCAAGAAACCTGAAGCTAGGGGTTCAATTTTAGGATTTAATGATCAACATACACGCATTCATATTTATCGAGCGATTATAGAAGGTGTTGGATATGCCTTGCTGGAAGGAGCGGGACAGATTGAAAAAAAACTAGGTCATTCTTTTACATCGATTGCTATTTCCGGCGGTGGATCGCAAAGCGATGCCATTTGCCAGATTACGGCAAATCTTTTCAATATTCCCGTATATCGCGTGCAAACCCATGAAACATCGGGATTGGGTGCGGCCATAGCCGGTTTTGTTGGACTTGGTGTTTATGATACTTTCGAAGAGGGAATTGCAAAAATGGTTCAAAAAACCGATTGGTTTGAACCGGATCCCAAAGAGGCGAAGATCTACCAACTTCTATATCAAAGAATCTATAAAAAAACCTATAAGCAGTTGAAACCCTTATATAAAGAATTGAGAAAAATTATGAAGGAAATCAATGAAGAATAGGACATATTGATTGCAAGTCTTGAGTGCAAGAAAAGAAGCGTGAATTTCGCGCTTCTTTTCTTTTATCCAAGTCATATATCGTTTATAATAAAGGGTAGAATAAAATGAGAGGAGAAAAGAATGAAAATCAGAAAAGCAGTTATTCCTGCGGCTGGGTTTGGTACAAGATTTCTTCCAGCTACGAAAGCACAACCAAAAGAAATGTTACCCATCGTCGATAAACCATCGATTCAATATATTGTAGAAGAAGCATTGAATTCCGGCATCGAAGAAATCTTGATTATTGTGGGACGCGACAAGTCCTCCATCATCAATCATTTTGATCGATCCGTGGAACTTGAATTGACATTGGAGAAGAATCAGAAAGATGAAGCTTTAGCCATGGTCCGAGAGATAACAAACATGGTGAATATTCACTTTATTAGGCAAAAGGAAGCTTTGGGATTGGGGCATGCGATCCTTCAAGCGAAAACCTTTGTGGGTAATGAACCCTTTGCCGTCTTGCTGGGAGACGATATTGTTGATCATCAAGTGCCCTGTTTAAAACAATTGATTGATAGTTATGAGCAGTATCAATGCAGTGTGGTTGGCGTACAATCAGTTGAGTGGGATCATGTATCTAAATATGGTATTGTCGATGGAAAAGAAATTGCTTCTCGGACTTATGAAGTGAAAGACATGGTCGAAAAGCCAGCCAGGGAGGATGCGCCATCCAATGTAGCAATTCTGGGTCGATACATTTTGACACCTGATATTTTCGGGTATTTGGAGGAAACTCAACCGGGAGCTGGAAATGAAATTCAATTAACAGATGGAATTAAAAAACTTTGCCAAGGGAATCGAGTTTTGGCCTATGACTTCGAGGGAAGGCGATATGATGCCGGTGATAAACTTGGCTTCTTAGAAGCAACCGTTGAATTTGGACTGAAGAATCCAGAAATTGGCGACGCATTTCATACCTATTTAAAAAACCTAATACAAGGAGAAAATAATGACAACTTTTAAAATGACCATTGCCTATGACGGCACGAAATATCAAGGATGGCAACGATTGGGTAATACTGATATGACCATTCAAGGAAAAATTGAAGCAGTTTTATCGAGAATATACACCCGTCCAATTTTGATCGACGGTTCAGGACGAACTGATGCCGGCGTTCATGCAAAGGGGCAGATTGCTTCTGTGGAACTACCGAAAAATCGAATTGATCCTAAGTCTTTGGGCGAAATCAACCATTATCTTCCGGAGGATATTCAAATCATGTCCATGGAAAAGGCGGATGATCGTTTCCATGCTAGATTTAATGCCAAGCAAAAGATTTATCGTTATCGAATTTCTGTTTCTCCATCTGGAAATGTGTTTGAGAGAAAAGAAATGATTCGGATTGAAGAGCCTCTGAACTTAGAGGCAATGCGCAGTGCTGCTAGCTATTTAATAGGCGAGCATGATTTTCAATCATTTACGGCCATGAAATCAAAGACAAAATCCACGGTTCGGACGATTGAGTCGATTACTGTTACAGCTTTGTCAGACGAAATACAAATCGATTTTTTAGGAAGTGGATTTCTGCGTCAGCAAGTACGCTTGATGATGGGACTTTTGATCCAGGTTGCCCAAGGCGTTGTTAAGCCGAAGGCGGTAAAAGATATTCTTGACGAAAAATCACGAGCCAATACGAGAGCAGTAGCTCCAGCAAAGGGTTTGTGTTTGGAGCGTGTCATCTACTAGGAGGACTTCATGGAGATACGATTTTTTCATTTGGCAGATATTCATATCGGGAAATGCTATTCCACTCATTGCTTAAGCCATGCGCATGCTGAATCGAGGCGGAATGAAACCTGGGGAACCTTTGCGCGCATTTGCGGAAGGGCAAAGGACGAAGGCGTAGATTTTATTTTGATTGCAGGCGATCTTTTTGACAGTCACTATTGTAGTCTTCAAGATCTATTGGGTGTTTCGGAGCTTTTTGCTAGCCTGTCGCCTATTTCAATTTATGTGATCGCTGGCAATCATGATCCCTTGGGAGAAAAGAGTGTCTATCACTGGGTGAAATGGCCTAAAAATGTGTATGTGTTTTCTTCGCAGCAATTTGAAAAAATCGAGTTGGAAGAGAAGAATCTAACCATCTGGGGGAAAAGTTGGGACCGCAAAGAAGATTCTGAAACTTGTATCGTACCTATTTTTAATCCCGATACGAAAAATCTTCTTATGCATCATGGTGATCTTGATCTTGAAGGATCCCTCTATGCTAATTTGTCCTCGAAGAACATTCAGGAAGGAAATTTTGATTATGTCGCTTTAGGACATATTCATCGACCTGAAATCTCAAAAAAATTTACAGGGGCCTATGCGGGAAGTCCAGAACCCTTGGATTTTGGGGAGTATGGGGAACATGGCTATATGGATGTTCGCATAAAAGATGGGCAGACGGATATTCAATTCATTCCAGAAAGTAGTCGTAAATTTATCGCATTTGAGATTGAAGCTTCGGCAACAGATACTGTTCTTTCATTGGCAACAAAGATTCGTAGTCACGTTATTGATCTACAACCGAGTAAAGATTTTTTCAAGGTTACGGTCACAGGGTATTGGGAGGGGCAGTTCGAAATGGCTTCTAACCAGCTGAAGGCTTTATTACAGTCTGAATTCTATGATTTGACCATCCGTGATCAAACAAAGCCGGATTTGAACATCGAAAGGTTAGAACAAATCTATAGTGATTCGGCTGTTGGGCGATACATTCGAACAATTCAATCTTCAAATCTTGATGAATTGGTTCAAAAAGAAGCCTTGTATATTGGACTTGAAGCTTTGTTGAAAGGAAAAAAATGATGAAAATTACACGACTAGAGTTGCAGAGTTTTGGAAAATTTCATCAGAATCACTGGGATTTTTCTCCTGGTTTCAATTGCGTTTATGGACCGAATGAAGCTGGAAAATCAACGATGCAAGGCTTTATTCAAGGAATGTTTTATGGATTTTATAGTCCCTATACGAAAACCAAACGCTATACACTTTCGTACGACCGATTTCGCCCTTGGGATCATCAGGAATACCGTGGTTCCCTTCAATACAAAGTAGAAAATGGCGTCTATCGATTGAGTCGAAATTTCATTAAGGGCGACGAGTCAGTTTCTGTTATTCGTCTTTCGGATGGGGAAGAAATCACGGACCAATTTCCTTATAATGGAACAACTCGTACAATCGTACCTGGCGATGCTTTATTTCAAATGTCGGGACCGATGTTTCAAAACACAGTATATATTCAACAGCGATTGGTAAAACCGGAGAATGATTTTGCTTCGGAAGTACGAGACAACTTCGTTAGCATTGCTCAGGATTTTTCAGAAGATGTATCCGTTAAAAATGCTATGACACATTTGCAAAATCAATTGGAGAAGGTCGGCTCGCCTAATCGACAAAAAACCTCGGTTTTAGGAAAATTAGTGGCAGAGTTATCAAACTTGGAAGATGAACGATTGGCACTGCTTCGAAGTCATTCTGAAATGCGCGATTGGTTTGTCATGCGTCGTAAACTACAGAAAATGAATCAAGATCTAGACTTGAATTTTCAGCAATTGGAAATTGAAGAGAAGTATTGCAGACGAAAAGCTTTAGAAGAAGATCTTGCAGAATTAGAGGAAACGAAGGATCGAATCCGTCAATTGGAAATCGAACATGAAAAGGTAGAACCCTTTCGTGATTTTGATGATTCAGAAGCGGAAGAAATTGTAGAATTGGAAAGTCAACTTCGTTATTTGAAGGATCGCATGCACGGAGAAGAAAAGCAGGAAGAAAGGCAGCACACAGAATGGGTTCGATGGCCATTGTTGCCGGCAGCACTCTCTTTGATTGCTGTTATAGTATTCTATATCTTCTCTGTTTCGATCGGTGTATTTGCGAGTCTTGGCATATTTGTAGGATCGATCTTGATTTTTGCATGGACAAATTTAAAGCAAGGCAAATCGGTTGTCAAGGAATCGGAAAAAGAGGACTCTTTTTTATCTATTGCTGACAGGAGAGATTATGAAAGAATGCTGGCGCGATTGTACGCTCATTGTCAAAAAGCGAATTGTGGGCAATTACAGGACTACAAAAACAAATTGGATGGCAAAGCAAGATTGGCGGAAATCGAACGAGATCTTTCTCATTTAGATGAAGTCTTTGAAGTACAGTGGAAAGAAAAAAACGGGAACCTTTTAGAAGAGGAATTGTTACGGCTGCCAGTTGTTCCTTCTAGCTGGGCTAGACGTTCATCTCAGGTGGTTGCTGAAGAATGTAGAACGAATCGACAGCAGAGGAAAGAAAATGAATTAGAGATCGAATGGTTGAAAGGTATGATCGCTTCAAAGGAAGAAGATCGTTCCTTGGCTCACGTAGAAGAGGAATTGGAACTTCTCCGAGAACAAGCAGAACGCCTGCACCTGAAAAGGAAAGGGCTCTTAGCAGCAATCGATGCTTTAAATCAAATTGCTGGAGAAGTTCAAGAACAGTTTTCTCCAGAATTAACAAAAAACATGGGAGAAACACTTGATTTTCTTACCAATGGTAAATATCGTGAAGTGAAAATTGGCCGTGATTTTGAAATTCGTTTGGTAGAAGGTGAGATGAAGAGGGTTGTACCTGTCGACGAGGTGAGTGCTGCAACCATCGAATTGGTTTATTTTGCCTTGCGTCTTTCTATTCATTCATTGTCTGGAGACGCAAAAACACCACTTTTTCTTGACGAGCCCTTCTCGCAATTCGATCGGGACCGGCATGTTCAGGCTTTGCGGCTGTTAAAAGAATATGCTAAGAAAAAGCAGGTTATATTCTTTACGAGTCAGGAATATGAGTTAGATTTGATGCATGAGTTAGATATGAACCCGCATCTAATTCAATTATAGGAGGACTGTTTGAAAATATTTGGAATTTCTGATCTTCATTTTGACATCCGATCGGAAAAGCCGATGTCCGTATTCGGGAAAAATTGGGAGCGTCATGAAGAAAGAATAGTAGAAAATTGGAAACAAATGATTGGTGAGCAAGATCTGATTCTGCTTCCTGGGGATCTTTCTTGGGCTATGCATCTGCGTGAAGCCATTGATCATTTGAAACTGCTAGATGATTTGCCGGGAATCAAGTGCATCGGGAAAGGCAATCATGATTACTGGTGGGAATCATTATCAAAAATGAATCAATTAGAATTTAAAAGCATTCACTTTATTCATAACACTTCTTACAAATCGGGTTCGGTTGGAATCTATGGAACCCGCGGGTGGACTTCAGAGGATTCTCAGCAATTTGATGAGCATGATGAAAAGATTGTAAAACGTGAACTGCAACGTCTTACTCTTTCTTTGGAGCAGGTGAAAACGTCTAAAACAAGAATAGCTATGTTGCATTATCCGCCATTTTCCTTTCATGGGGAACTGAATGAGTTTGGAAGAAGGATTGTTGAAAACGGAACTGAGATTTGCATCTATGGTCATTTGCATGCGGAGGGACATCGTTTTGTCCGAGAAGGCAAATGGGGGGGAACAAGTTTTTATTGCGTGTCTTCTGATTATTTGCAATTTGTTCCACGGCTATTAAAGGAGATCGTAGGATGAAGGAAAGAGAAGTTAAGGTGCTTGGTATCAACTTGAATGTTGTTGAGGAACGTTTGATTCAAGCTGGCGCCGTTCTACTCAAGGATGAGGATCAAATTAACTGGGTGTTCCGAGCTGATGTTCTTGAAACACCAGAGGGTGAGTTGGGTTATCTTCGCCTTCGATCTACCAAAAGTCGAATCACAAATGATTCGACTTTTGAATTAACCCTAAAGATGAAAGAATCTGCAAAAGAATTGCGTGTTTACGAAGAATACACTTCACAGGTGAGTGATCCGAAAGTTCTTATTGAAATGTTTGAATTACTGGGTCATCCTCTTCGCCATCGTGGAGAGAAACATCGGAAGTCTTATCGCTGGCAGGGAATTGATTTTGAGATGGATCAATGGGACGAAAACACCTATCCTGACCCATATTTAGAAATAGAAGTAGAGTCGGAAGACGACTTGGAACGAGCCTTGCAAATGCTTAAAATTCCAAGGGATTTGATTTCGACCAAATCTATTGGTGATTTGCGAAAAGAATGGAGGGAAAATCATGCTAATCAGTCAAATAACGGCACAGAGGGTATTGGAAACCGCGCTTGAAACTGGCGCTGACTTTTCGGAAATCTTTGTTGAAAAAAAGCGGGTGAATGGTGTCTTGATGATCGGTGGGGATGTTGAAACCGTGCAGAGTGGATTGGATTCAGGTTTGGGTCTTCGAATTATTTTTGGAACGCAAAGTCTTTACGGATACACGACGGATCTGAAGGAAGAGACTCTGCTTCGCTTGGCTAAAACATTAGCAGCAGCCGTATGTGAATCGAAAAAAGGGATTCTGCATCCGTGGATTCCAAAAAATGAAATCGTATCCCCTCATCCTATTCTGATATCTCCTGGATCGATTCATATGAAAAACCGAATTGAGAGAATGAAAGAAGCCCATCAATTTGCATCTGCTTATGATTCTATTATCACACAGGTTTCGGTACGATACGCCGATGCTGTGCAAGATATTTTGATTGCTAATAGTCAAGGAAAATGGATAGAGGATCAGCGGACAAGAACACGATTTTCAATCAGCAGTGTGGCAGAATTCCAAGGTGAAATGCAGACTGGCGGGTTTTCTCCGGGTGCCGCTCAAGGATATGAGTTTGTTCAGAACCTAGATGTGAAAGCGGTAGCTGAAGAATCGGCGCGGGTTGCGGTTACGATGGCAAAAGCTGAGCCTTGTCCGGCAGGGAATTTCCCTGTGATTATAGACAATGGCTTTGGAGGCGTAATTTTTCATGAAGCTTGTGGACATGGTCTGGAAGCGACATCGGTTGCCAAGAACAATTCCATTTTTTCTAATCGATTGGGTGAAAAAATTGCATCTGAAAAAGTCACGGCTATTGATGATGGTACCATTGTGAATGCTTGGGGCAGCAGTCTCTATGACGATGAAGGAGACTTGCAACGCAAGCGGATTCTTATTGATCAAGGCGTTTTAAAATCCTATATGATTGACCGTTTGAATGGAAAACGCATGGGAATGGAAGCGACGGGTTCTGCACGACGAGAGTCTTATAAATATGCGCCAACATCTCGTATGAGTAATACCTATATTGCAGCAGGAACAGACTCCGTTGAGTCCATATTTTCTGCAACAGAAAATGGACTCTATGCGAAATATATGGGTGGCGGATCAGTGAATCCCATCACTGGAGAATTCAACTTTTCCGTGATGGAAGGATATCTAGTAAAAAATGGGAAAATTGACTGTCCTGTACGCGGTGCCACCTTAATTGGAAAAGGGGCGGATATCTTGAATCAGATCGATTATGTATCGGACAATCTTGCCCATGGACAGGGAATGTGTGGCTCAAGTAGCGGTTCTATCCCTGCAAATGTTGGGCAACCAATGATTCGAGTTTCTGGCATCACAGTCGGTGGTCGAAAGGGGGAGGAAGCATGAAGCAATTTTGGGAAGCCTTCCTAATCGAGGCAAGAAGCAAAGGCATTGATGAAGTCGAGATGATGATGCAACGTTCTAAAAATTTTAGCATCAACGTCTATGAATCGAAGTTGGAAAAATATCTACTCTCGGAAGATGGCGGATATGCTTTTCGCGGTAAAGTGAATGGAAAGATGGGCTCCGTATATACGGAATTGCTGAACCTGGAGTTGATCGAAGAATTAGTTGATACCTTGATTGAAAATGCTCAATCGATTGACTCAGCTGATCCTGTATTTCTTTATCCGGGTAAGGGAATAGCAATGGAATCTGATTTACGGAAAGCAAGTGATGGGAATGAAGCAGAAAAAATTGAATTTGCCATGGAGTTGGAAAAAGCTGCTTTGCAGTTCGATCCTCGTATCCACAAGGTAACCAATAGTTTTTTCGCCGAGCAGGAGAGCGAATATCAATTGATGAATAGTCATGGATTGTCCTGTTCTGAACAGGATCGCTATTTTATGGCTTATTCTTATCTGACGGCTGAAGAAGACGGAGATCGACAGACCGCTTTTGCTTTTCAACTCTCGCGTGATTTTCGAGAATTAAATCCACAGACCATTGCAAGGGAAGCGGCTGCAGAAGCCATTTCGATTCTTCATCCAAAACGAATTCTATCGGGAAGCTATGAAGCCGTTCTAGAGAACCGAGTTGTGGTTGATTTTCTTGAAAGCTTTGGCTCAATTTTTTCTGCAGATGCAGTACAAAAAGGCTTGTCTAGAATGAAGGGTAAACTCAATGAAAAAGTGGCATCTTCCTTGATCACCTTGGTGGATGACCCCACTGGCGCTGTTGGATTCTTAAAGCAACCCTTTGACTCAGAAGGGGTAAAAACCCAAAAGAAAAAAGTGATTGATCAGGGGGTATTGACAACCTATCTGCATAATTTGAAAACTGCAAATAAGGCGGGAATCGAATCAACAGGCAATGCACATCAAAGCTCTTACAAAGGATCTATGGGAATTTCAACTTCGAATTTCTATATGGAACCTGGGATGAGAAGCAAGGAAAGCATGATCAAGGAAATGAAAGAAGGTATTGTGATTACTGAAGTACAGGGGCTGCATTCTGGACTAAATCCGGTATCGGGTGATTTTTCTTTGGCTGCTTCCGGATTTTTAATCAAGGATGGAGAACGAGATCATGCGATTCATCAGATTACAATTGCCGGTAATTGGTTTCAATTGCTGCAAGAGATTCACGAGGTGGGCAAAGATCTTTGGTTTGGCATTCCATCGGGAGGACATTTTGGCGCACCATCGATTTGGTTGAAGTCCCTTAGTGTTGCGGGAGAATAAAATGGAAAAGTGGACGAAGTTGTATTATCGTGTACTGATCACGGGATTGCTTATCTTTGCAGCGATCTTGGTTTGGATGAATGCATTGGGGGTCGCTTTACCCGTCTTGCTATTGCTCTTTTTTGTTTTCTATTTGGCATTTAAGAACGGCTTGCAATCTTGGGTGAAGGCCTGTGTTTCAAAGGAGGATCCAGACTATAAAGTTAAACGGAATGAGGAAAAGAAAAAGCAGACAGATACGGTGAAACTTCTCTTGTTCCCACGGTCTCCGTGGTATAAAAATGAGAGTATTGGTGTTGTTCTGCTTTTGATTCTTGCATTTCTATTGAGATTTCGATAAAATCAAGGAAACCAGTTTGGAAGGGAGTTTGGCATGGAAAGATCATTGGTCATTATCAAACCTGATGGAGTATCTCGCGGATTGATCGGAGAAATCATCAGTAGCTATGAGCGAAAAGGCTTTCATATTGTTGCAGGAAAGCTGATCAAACCAGAACGAGAAATTGTGGAGTATCACTATGATGTGCATCGCGGCAAGTCCTTTTTTAGCGACTTGATCAACTACTTTATGGAGGGGCAAATTTTTGTCTTGGTCGTAGAAGGGGAGAACGTCGTAGAGTTGGTTCGCCGTATTCATGGAGACAAGAATCCAAGTTGTGCCATGCCCGGCACCATACGCGGAATGTATGCCTGTAGCACAACAAGAAATATCGTGCATGCTTCCGATAGTTTGGGCGCTGCAGCTCGAGAAATTTCCATTTGGTTTCCTAATTTGGATGAAGACTAAAAGAACGGTAAAGCGATTTGTTTCGCTTTACCGTTCTTTCTATTTTGTGAAGCTTGCTACAACAGCACCATCATAGGTCTCTTCAATAAAGGATTTGATTTCCTCTGTTTGAAGGGCTTTTATCAGGGCAAGAACATTTGGATCATCTGCATTGTCTTCTCTTGTTGTCAAGATGTTGACGTAAGGTGAGTTACCATCTTCCAGTAGCAGTGCGTCCTCAATTGGATTTAAACCGGCATCGATTGCATAATTGCCATTGATGACAGCAGCATCTACATCCACGAGGGTACGCGGTAATTGCGCAGCCTCGATAGCTTGAATCTTTATGTTCTTCGGATTCTCAACAATGTCAACTTCTGTTGCTTCCAAACCTGCCTCTTGATCAAGGGTAATCAATCCTGCGCTCTGAAGAAGTAGTAAAGCTCTTCCGCCATTGACCGCATCGTTTGGAATGGAGATGACAGCCCCATCTGGCAGATCTTCAAAACTCGTTAAACCGTCAGAATAGAGTCCCATGGGCTCTACATGAATACCTGCTACGGAAACGAGATTTAAACCTCTTTCTTGGTTGAAATCTTCTAGATAAGGAAGATGTTGGAAAAAGTTAACATCAATCTCGCCATCGTTGAGAGAAAGGTTGGGCTTCACATAGTCGGTGAATTCGACGATTTCCAATTCGATACCCTGAGCTTTCAGGACATCTTTCACTTGATTAAGTAGTTCTACATGGGGAACAGGGGTTGCGCCAATGCGCAATACTTGTGACGAATCGGACGTACTTTGACAACCGAAAAGCATCATTGTGCATGCCACCAAGAGTAAGAGTTGTAATGCTTTTTTCATTTTGTACCTCCTTAGGAACGTTTTTTATATATTGCATTCGCGAGCGCATTGCCCGCGTATTGCATCAATTGAACCAAAATGATAATAATGATAACAGCGATGATCAAAACACCTAGTTCGTAGCGGTAGAAGCCAAATCGTATGGCAAGATCACCGAGACCGCCACCGCCGATGGCTCCTGCCATAGCTGAATATCCGATTAAGTTGATTATCGTCATGGTGATACCCAAAACAAGACTGGGCAGAGCTTCTGGCAATAAGACTTTCATAATCATTTGCATGGTAGAAGCCCCTTGAGAGCGGCAGGCTTCGATAACGCCTGCATTGACCTCTTTCAAGGATGATTCAACCACCCGTGCTACAAATGGCGCAGCGGAGATGGCTAAGGGAATGACCGTTGCAGTCGTTCCAATGGTGGTGCCTACGATCAAACGAGAAAGAGGAAAGAGTAGAATCATTAGGATGATAAAGGGAATCGAACGACTGATATTAACGATCAATCCAAGAAATCGATGGAGTGTTTCGTTTGGCGCTACATGATCTTCTTCACTGACAACCAAAAGTACGCCGCAAGGTAAACCGATTAGCACAGCAAAAATGGTGGACAAGAAGACCATGTAGATCGTTTCTAGGCTTGGTATGAGAAACAATTGAAAATTAATCATGTTGCTACCACCTCCACTTGAATGTCCTGTTTATGGAAATCATGAACACAGGATTCTATTTCTTCTTTGTTACCGGAAATCTCAATCAATAAATTTCCTACGGGAATCGTTGCGAGCTGATTGATTTCAGCAGCTAGAATATTGATTTCAACACCGTATTTTTGAATAGTCCGGCTGAGCAAAGGCTCTTGGATGGAGTCGCCGAGGAAGGTCAATTGAAGACGACATGACATTTCGTTTTTTGTTGCTTCTTGCCTTCGATCTGGTCGTAAATGAGAAACGAAAGAACGTGTCAATTCAGTTTTAGGATGTGTAAATACGGTTTCGACTGCATCACATTCGATGACCGAGCCGTCTTCCATTACTGCGACGCGTTCGCAAATTTCTCGAATCACTTCCATTTCATGGGTGATCATAATGACGGTTAGATTTAAGGTGTTTTTTAACTTCTTGATTAATGTTAAAATCGATTTGGTTGTTTGTGGGTCCAAAGCGGATGTGGCTTCATCGCACAAAAGAATATTTGGACGATTGGCAATCGCTCTTGCAATGGCTACGCGTTGTTTTTGCCCGCCGCTCAATTGTGCTGGGTGAACCTTTGCCTTGTCTGAAAGGCCGACCAATTCAAGTGTTTCTTTAACCCTTATTTTTATCGCATTTTTCTTCATGCCGATCAGTTCCAAAGGAAAAGCTACATTTTCTTCTACAGTTCTTGACTGGAGAAGGTTGAAATGTTGAAAAATCATGCTAATCTTTTTTCGTTCCAAATTCAATTGATTGGTATTGAGTTGGCGGAGTTCAGTTTTGTTGATCCATATTTCTCCTGAATCGGCTTCTTCTAATCGATTGATCAGTCGAACTAGAGTCGATTTTCCAGCACCACTTAATCCGATGATTCCAAATATTTCTCCTGCTTTAATCGTGAGGTTGATATCATTAACGGCGGTTATTTTTCCATCGGGATGGGGAAATGTTTTTGTGATTGACTTAAGTTGTATCATAATTCCTCCTTATAAAAAAAGATCTCTTTCAGACGAAAGAGACCATAAAAATTCTAGACTTTCTCATCTTCCGGATTTTCTCCGTAGGATTTAGCACCGTGTATCATTAGATACTGGTTGCCGGGTTTCATAGGGCCTGTCCCTCCACCACTCTTGATAAGTGTTATTCAATTGAAACCTATTCTACTTAGTTTTATACAGAAAGTCAACTCATTTATAGAAAATTATTCAAGTCAGTGAAAAGAGAACGTTTTTTTGTCTATTCAGCACAAAAAAATGAATTGCTCCTAAGAGAGATCATCGATATAATAAAAGAGAAGTTCATAGGACTATGGTGCGCGCAAGCGTTAAAAGGGAAGTAGGTGGAATGCCTACACAGCCCCCGCTACTGTAACCGAGACAAACCCTCAAATCCACTGCGAAAGCGGGAAGGGAGGGGGAGGTAGATCGGAAGTCAGGAAACCTGCCATAATCGAACTATCAATCTTCGGAGGGAAGGTGAAAGGATTGTTGAAATTAACAAACCGTATTCCTTGGGGATACGGTTCTTTTTATTGGAGGTGGCAGGAATGAAATTAATGGTTCAAGGAACGGGTTCGTCCGTTGGGAAAAGTTTATTGGTTGCAGGATTTTGTCGTTTGCTTAAGAACGAAGGGGTGAGCGTCGCTCCCTATAAATCTCAGAATATGGCCCTGAATGCATGGGTGACTAAGGATGGTTTAGAAATGGGACGTGCGCAGGCCGTTCAAGCGGAAGCTGCAGGGATTGCACCTCATGTGGACATGAATCCAATTTTGTTGAAGCCCAATCGCAGTTTGGGTGCGCAAGTCATTGTAGAAGGACGTGCAAAGGGGCATTTTCCAGCCCTGGAGTACGAGTGGATGAAACCGGGTTTAAAGCAGGTTGCTAAACGTTCGTTTGATCGGTTGGCAAGTCGCTATGATGCGATTCTTATTGAAGGTGCAGGTTCACCTGTAGAAATCAATTTACGTAAAAACGATCTGGTAAATATGGGATTTGCAGAAATGGTGAATGCACCTGTAGTTTTGGTCGCAGATATTGATCGAGGCGGTGTTTTTGCTCAATTGGTTGGAACCATGACTCTTCTTTCACCAGAGGAGAAGAAAAGGGTCAAGGGCTATATTATTAATAAATTTCGAGGGGATCAAACCTTATTGATGCCAGGTATTGAGATGGTAAAAAAGTATATGTCGATTCCATGTTTGGGCGTTGTGCCTTATATGGAGGGGCTGTTAATTGACGATGAAGATAGTGTGACTACTCGGATTGATTACAAGAAAAAAGAGGTGGGATTGCCGTCTGTAGGCATTGTACAATATCCTCATGCGTCAAATCTATCGGATTTTACACCTCTGGAAATGGAGGACGGTATCACATTGCATTATGTGAAGACACCCGAAGAAATTACATCCATGGATGCCATCATTCTGCCGGGTAGTAAGCATACCTTACATGATTTGAATTGGTTGAAGGAAACTGGTTGTGTCAAGGCTTTGAAAAAAATACATAAAGCGGGCCTTCCAATTCTCGGGATCTGTGGCGGTTATCAAATTTTAGGTAGGCAATTGGAAGATTCTATGGGTGTAGAAGGAAAAGAATGCAGAGAAACAGGACTCGGATTATTGAATGTTCGTACAAGAATGGATAGTCAAAAAACAACACAAAAATCAAATCTAAATTGGGACAATCATGTTCTTCAAGGATATGAGATCCATCAGGGTGTAACCGAGCCGATTTTTGAAAAGAGACATTGGATGGAAAATGAAAGAAAAGAGTGCTTGGGCATGAAGGAAGCCCATGTTATGGGCACCTATCTGCATGGACTTTTTGAAAATGCAAGCTTTCGAGAATGGTTTTTAGAAGAAATGGGTGCGAATTTCGGGAATTGGGAATATCAAACCAAGAAAGAAGAGTCCTATAACCGATGGGCTGCACACCTGGAAGCCTGTGTGGATTGGCCCATGATCCATACGATTTTAGAAGAGAGCGAGAGCTTGTAATGGGTCCGTGGATCATGCTAGTGACGGATGCAATTTTTGGAGATCCACTTTCGATTCCGCATCCTGTCATTGGGATTGGAAAAATCATAACGTGGTGGGAAAAACGCTGGTATGGAGAAAGAGCCCAGAGAGTGAGAGGCTTTTGTTTTTTGATCTCGGTGCTTGCAACAACAGGCTTTCTTGCCTATCTCATTCATCTTTCAATTCGTAATTTTGCTGGTGGATGGATTTTAGAATCGATGGTGTGCGGTTGGTTCTTGGCAACCAAAAGTTTGGTTGGAGTCGGTGATCAGATGACCCGCATCTTTCAGGTAGAGGGTATTCGAGGAGCGAGAAAACAGGTTGGGAATTTTGTCAGTCGGGATACCGACCAACTTACAGAATCTGATGTCTTGCGCGCAACGATAGAGACAATGGCTGAGAATGTTGTCGACGGAGTGATTTCACCGATTTGTTTTTACTATTTGGGTATGATCCTAGGAAGCCCTTTGGTCGGAATCGTTTTTTATAAAAGCATAAACACTTTGGACTCTATGGTGGGTTATCGAAATAAACGATATGGTCGATTTGGTACGGCGTCCGCTCGACTTGATGATTTTGCCAACTGGTTACCGGCACGTTTAAGCGCTGGCTTGATCCTTGTGGCAGGTGGCTTGACCGGTGGAAAGTTTGCTAGGGGATGGCGGATTATGAAAAGAGATCGACATCTTCACGACAGTCCCAATTCTGCATATGCGGAGGCTAGTATGGCAGGGGTTTATGGCTGCAAGTTGGGTGGACCGGCTAGTTATTTTGGCATAAGAGAAGAAAGGCCCTGGATTGGACAGGGATTGTCTGATCCGACCTGGGACTTGCTAAATCGAGTTAAATGCAACGTTTGGGTGTCACAGATATTGTTTGTTGGATTGGTGGAAGGAGGACGATTGATATGGGGTTAAATCCACATGGTGGTGACCACCACAAAGAGCATAAGAAAATGATCGACTTCAGTGTGAATGTTCATCCCTTGGGTTTTCCAAAGGGATTAAAACAAATTCTGAATGATCAGGTTGATCTTTTGCCCTATTATCCTGAGATTGACGGCTATCATGCAAGGGGAGAGTTGGCTGAAGTCCTAGATGTGTCAAGAGATGAACTGATTTTGGGAAATGGCGCAGTCGAATTAATTTACCTTTATGCGCGCCTGTGCCGAGGAAAAAACGTTTTAATCATTGGTCCAACCTTCAATGAGTACGAACGAGGATTTCGCTTGGCCGGTGCCCATGTGTCCCACTTTTTCACTCGAGAAGAAGAGGGTTTTGCTGTATCAACCGCGAAACTGGAGTCTCATTTAAAGAATCATAGTGAGATCCAGGTTGTTGTTCTCTGTCATCCTAACAATCCAACAGGAAGTGGAGTCAATCAGATTGAGGACTTCCTTCAAGCGGTTGGAGATAGAGAATTGCTGGTAGATGAGTCTTTCTGGGAGTTTACTGATCTTGATAGTTTTTTACCATATATCAATAAAAATCGAGTATTGGTTCTTCGGTCTATGACCAAGTTTTATGCTTTAGCTGGCTTGCGGGTGGGGTATGCTTGCGGATCAAAGGAACTGATTGCGCGAATGACGAATGAAAAAGAACCTTGGACCTTGAATCAATTTGCCCTTGCAAGCATACCGTATTTGATTCAAGCGGAGTCTTATCAAAAAGAGGTTCGCGAATGGGTGTTTAAAGAAAAGCAGTTGTTTCTACAGGCTTTACAAGCAGAGTCTTCATGGATCGTATATCCGGGTCACGCAAATTTTGTTTTAGTCAAATTTCCATTCGAACTGACTGCGATCAGGGAAGCAATGAAGAAAGAGGGATTTTATTTTCGCATTTGTACGGACTTTCAAAACTTGGGTCCAAATTTCGGGAGATTTACCATACGCGATCATGAAGAGGGGATTGCATTAATTAGGTATTTACAGGGAGGACAAAGATGAAAAAGAAATGGTTAGCACTTATCGTAGTAGCGGCAATGCTTCTGGGAACGATGGGAACTGGATTTGCTGCAACGGCAGCGATTGAGTCGTCAGATGCAGCTGCTGAATATCAAATTATCGTGATTAACGATCGGAGCCTTATCGCTGTTAGTGATATCATCAGTCTTGGATACGATGTTGTACAAAACGGGAAATTTATCGATATTAAGGATTCAACGACAAACTTTCTTTTTGAATTGGGATCGCGAGTGGTTGGTGTAAACGAGATCGAAGTGAAGATCGATGCGGCTCCTATTAAGAACGGCAATGAAAGTTATATCCCAATGGCCTTCTTTTTTGAGGTTTTGAACTATGAAGTGAGTTGGAATCAAACTCTGGGTAAAATTGAAATTGAAAAACGGGCTGATACGCTATATCCAGTGAAGATTGAAAGTTTTGGGTTCGTTTATGATTGCGCAAAACCAGCTAAAACCATTTCTTCTACAGCACCAAGCGTAACAGAACTTCTTTTTTCCATTGGTGCAGGGGAACGGATTCAAACCCGATCAAGCTATTGCGACTATCCAGCTCAAGCGTCGCAAATTCCCGCAGCTGGAAGTCTCTACGACCCAAGTATTGAGGTGATCGTTGCGGCGGCTCCGGAGGTTTTAATTGCTCAAACCCATTTCAAGCCTGAAGTCTTGGTTCAATTAACAAAAGCAGGAATTGATGTGGTGGCGGTGGAATCTCCATCTACCATTGATGGAATGGTAGCCCTTGTGAAACAATTAGGGGTAATTACTGGTAATGAAGCCGAGGCAAGAGCCCTTGCAACGAGTATGGAGCAAAGGGTTCAAAGAACTCGAAATTTGGTGAAAAATGTACAACGACCTAATGTTTATTATGTGGTTGGTACCGGACAATGGGGTGAATATACCGCAACAAGTGATACCTTTATCAATGATGTCATGCAAACTGCCGGTTTGAACAATGTTGCAGCAAACGCAACAGGATGGAAATATTCATTAGAAAAGCTGGTTGAACAGGATCCTGAAAGTATATTGGGCGGTGCATATAATTTGGATACCATGCGAACCAGTGAGAATTATGCAATACTTACAGCCGTGCAAAACAATCAATTGTTTGATATCGACGAAAATGTCTATAGCCGACCAGCGCTTCGTATTATTGATGTTGGTATCCCTGAATTGTTAAAACTTTTTCATCCTGATCTTGACCGATCCCTAATTGAGTAGGACGATGATTTTAAAAACGAAAACACAAAAATATTTAGGGATTGTGGCTTTGATCATTGGATTGTTTATTCTAATCGTTTTTGCAGTGGGATTTGGTGCTGTACAAATTCCTTGGCGATCGGTTGTGCGCATTATGTTAGATGGGGTTTTCGGTCGAACTTCCATTGACGAGCATACACGCTTTATCGTTTTAAATCTGCGAATCCCAAGGATTCTTATGGCAGTGATGGTAGGAATGTTGTTATCTCTAGTGGGCACATCCTACCAGGCTGTTTTCAAGAATCCCATGGCGGATCCCTATCTCTTAGGGACATCATCCGGGGCTGCCTTGGGAGCTACCTTGGCCCTTTTGGTGCCGCAATTACAAGTGTTCGGCTATTTTGGGGTAACGGTCTTTGCATTCTTAGGTGCGATAACAACAACCCTGATTGTCTATTTTCTAGCAAAATCAGGCAATCAAATTTCTACGGTTTCGCTTTTGTTAAGCGGAATTATTATGAGTTCTTTTCTCTCAGCGATTATATCCCTATTGATGATTTTTCATCACGAAGAAATCGCCATGATCTATAATTGGACCTTGGGATCTTTTAATGGTGCTTCCTGGTCGGGACTGAAATTAGCCGTTCCGATTCTTGGCATTGGTAATTTCGTTATGAGTTTTTGGGCGAAAGATTTAAATGTCCTCCTCTTGGGTGATGCTCAAGCCTATAGTCTGGGAATTGATGCCCAGAATGTGAAACGAAAAATTTTGATTCTTTCTTCTATTTTAGCGGCTGTAGCGGTTTCTATGAGTGGAATCATTGGATTTGTAGGCTTGATTGTGCCTCATTTCTTTAGAATGATCGTGGGTCCGGATCATCGGTATTTGTTGATATATGCAACACTCGGCGGTGGCGTATTTCTCTTGCTTTGTGACACAATTGCACGCAGTCTATTATCCAACGCAGAAATTCCTGTTGGGGTTGTTACTGCAATTTTAGGCGCTCCATTTTTTATGATCTTATTGTATCGAACCAAGCAAGGAAAGGAGTAGGCGATGAAGTATGAAGTGAATCAATTGGCTTTTTCGTATGGTAAAAAGCCTATTATCTCAAACTTGAGTTTTTCTTTGCATGAGGGAGAGTGGCTGACTGTCTTGGGTCCCAATGGATGCGGAAAATCAACTTTAATTTCAGTTTTGCTTCGGATTTTAGAAAAAAACAAAGGCCAAATTACATTTGAAGGAAAGTCTTTGGATGGGTGGGATCGTAAGGATTTGGCTCGCCGCGTGGCAGTTGTTTATCAAAAGAATGAAATTCCTTTTGGATTTACCGTACGCGAGATCATCGAAATGGGTCGATATCCCTATCAAGGACGTTGGAATCGATGGAGCCAAGCTGATGAAAATGCAGTTCAAAAAGCCCTGGCTTTGACTCAGACCGTCGAGTTTTCTGAAAAAAGCTTTCGAGAATTGAGCGGCGGGGAGCAGCAGCGGGTATTAATTGCGCGAGCAATTGCTCAAGAACCAGAGGTCTTGATCTTGGATGAACCCATTGCTCATCTAGACTTGCGGTTTCAATATGAAGTCTTACGCCTTTGTCAAAAACTGCAAAAAGACCAGGGGATGACTATTCTTTCTGTGTTGCATGAAATTAATTTAGCGGCGGAATTCAGTGATCGACTGTTATTGATGAATCATGGAACTGCCCTTGCGAAGGGAATTCCTTCGGATGTGGTGGTCCCTCAATTGATCAAAGAAGCCTATGGAATCAATATTGAAATAGTACAAAAAAACGGAAAACCGTATTTGTTTCCCATCTTTTAGGAGGGCATATGATTCAATTAGTAACGGGTGGCGCCCGAAGTGGTAAAAGCCGATATGCAGAAAAATTGGCCAATCGTTCGGAAAATGTAACCTATATTGCAACGGCACTACCTATCGACGATGCAATGATAGATCGAATTAAACATCATCAACAATCTCGTCCCCAGACGTGGAAAACCCTGGAACGAGATCGCGATTTTCATCTTGTGCGAGATCAAGAAGTTTGGCAAAATGCCAGTCTCTTTCTCTTGGACTGTGTTACGATTATGGTGACTAATCATATGATGGATGCTGGACTTGATTATGATGCATGTACCATGGATGAAATTAATCAACTGGAAACGTGTATCTTGGCTCAAATCAAAGAATTGCTCGATCAAGCGGTTATGGATAAAAAAGATCTTGTGATCGTGACCAATGAAGTGGGGCTGGGTTTGGTACCCTCCTATCTTCTAGGAAATTATTTTAGGGATATTGCGGGCCGGGTGAACCAGTATATCGCAGAACGAGCAGATGAGGTCTATCTCTGTGTATCTGGCATACCGGTGTGCATCAAAGGAGATCAAGCTCATGTTTGCTAAATTTCGTGCTGCATTTGCATTTATGACACGATTGCCTGTGCCCATTCAAGATGGAGATTTTGATACTCTACCAAAAACTGCACCTCTCTTTCCTCTGATTGGACTGATCATTGGTTCGGCCATGTATGCACTCACCTTAGGATTAGCAGCCCTAGGCATTGATTCGGGCAGTGTGCAGATGATTTTAGTCTTGATGGCCTATTATCTAATCTGCGGAGGCATTCATCTCGATGGAGTGGCAGATCTTTGGGATGGAATGAATTGCGGTGGCGATAGAGCTAAAATATTTCAAGCCATGACCGACAGCAATGTTGGATCTTTTGGTGTACTTGGATTGATCTTTCTTGTCGGTCTAGCCGCTATGGGTTCTTATCACGCGACAAAACTCAGTTTGCTCTTTTTTCCCATTGTTGGGAGAACCATGGCCTTATTATTAATCAGCATACATACAGCGGCCAAGAGTTCAGGATTGGGGAAGCCCATGATTGATAATTGTGGAAGGAAAACAGCGATTTTTGCTCTTGCTATTCTGGCTGTTATCGCCTTTTTAATACCTGGGAGTCTTGTGGCCTACGGTGCAATTGCTTTGTTGTACCTAATTAAGCTCCGACCTTTTTTTAAACGAATTGGCGGCGTCACAGGAGATGGAATTGGTTTTACGATTGAAATGTCGCAGTGGATGTTTCTTTTATTCATTCAAGGAGGATCATTGCTTTGAAATATAGAGATTTGACTTTGAGAAAATTTAGCAGGAATGAAACCTTGGTCATAGCCTGTGATTCTTATGGGGGCATCGGGAATTTAGCTTTGGACCATATACAGGTTGAACCGGAAATCGTGGGTTATTATACAGCGCTCTTGTGTTTAAAAGAGTGTGCTTCCATACAGGCTGAGCCCATTTGCTTGGTTAATTTGGTCTCGGCTTCTTTTGAGCCGACTGGCAAGGGAATTTTAAAAGGGATTAGACAGGCCCTAGAGGAGGCTGGCATTCCAGATCTTCCTGTTAATGGAAGTTCTGAGGAAAATTTTTCGGTTCAGCAGACCGGCGGAGGCATGACACTTCTAGCAAAATTAAAAGGGGAATTTCTATTCCCCGAGTTTCAAGTTGGAGATCGTCTTTATTTGATTGGGGAACCCTCTGTTGGGGATGAGGTCATTGGTAACCAAAAGAAACTAGTTACCTTGGATAAAATTAAAGAAATCGCCCAACTTCCCACTTGTATAGAGATTGTGCCTCTTGGTTCCAATGGTTATCAAACGGAGATCAATCGATATGAAGACATGGGGTGGAAGATTACGATAGCCCCAGAGATGGGAAAGTTTAATCGTTCGGCAGGCCCTGCAACAGCTGCTATTGCAGTCATACGTGGCCAACTGACAGAAACGGAAAACTCAATTCCTCAGCGATGGCTAGGAAGGATCGAAGCATGATGTTTTCGATCCTTTTTTTCGTTTTACTTATCTTGGATCAAGTGATAAAGTGGGCTGCGCGCAGGCAGAGCCAAGGGCTAAAAACCATGATTTCCAGATTGCCGTGTCTTGGATTTCAATATCGAGAAAATCACGGATTCCTATTAAATTCCTTTGAAAAAATCGGACCCCGATTCATCGCTTGGATTCACGGACTAATTATTACGGGATTTTCATGTTTCCTTCTCTATTTTTTTGACTCTGAATTCGGTACAATAGAGAAGATGGGATTGATGATTCTTTATGCCGGAGGCGTTGGCAATGGAATCGATAGGATCTTTCGAGGAAAAGTGACTGATTTTATTCATTTGAGACGGTTGAAAATTGTTGTCAATTTTGCAGATCTCTACCTCGTCATCGGAAGTGCAATTTTGATCATTGGAGGAATGAATAAATGAAAAATAACCTGATGGAGTACACACTAATTACAATAGGCGCTTTTTTAGTTGCCATGGGTGTTTATTTCTTTTTGGTACCGAGCAATTTAGCCGTTGGGGGAGTCAGTGGACTTGCCATTGTTTTGAAGGCTTTCTTGCCTGAGGCGAATATTGGTGTTCTTAGTTTGATGATGAATGGAATTTTGTTTGTAATTGGTTTTACTTTTATAGGTGTGGGCTTTGGTGCTAAAACCATTTTTTCCAGCATGGCGATTTCGTTTTTTTTAGGCATGATGGAAATTCTTTACCCCATGCAACAACCATTTTCCGATGACTTGTTTTTGGTGCTTGTTATGGGTGTTTTGGTTTCTGGCGTTGGGATTGCAATTGTATTCAATCAGAACGCTTCAACGGGTGGAACTGATATTATCGCAAAAATTTTGAATAAATATTTTAAAATATCCATCGGTGTGGGCTTATTCATTGCTGATTTTTTTATTGTTCTTGCTGCGGGCTATGTTTTTGGAATCGAAGTGTTTATGTACGCCTTTATTGGTTTGATTTTGAACGGAACCGTAATAGATAATATGATTGAAGGTTTTAATACCTGTGTCGAGGTTATGATTATCAGTCGAGAGAGTCAAACGATTCAAAAATATGTGATTGAATCCATGGAACGCGGTGTAACGGTCTATCAAGCAACAGGGGGGTATACCAAGGAACAAAAGGAAGTTTTATTGACCGTTGTTGGGAAAAGAGAATTTATTCAGTTGCGAAAATTTATCAAACAGATTGATCGAAGCGCCTTTATTACAACGAAAAAAGCCCATGAAATTCTTGGAGAGGGTTTTAGTGAATTGGACTAGTCCCTAATAGACAAGCGAGTGTTTTTATAGAAAAGATGTCAAATTAAGATTTTGCAATCTTTTTGCAGTTATCTTCCTTCTGGATTATATTTAAAGTACAAGATAACGAAGGGGGTAAGATGATGAAGAATATTTTAATTACAGGCGCTTTGGGTCAAGTTGGTACTGCTTTAACGAAAAGATTACAACAAGAATATGGCTTTGATCATGTATTGGCTACGGGACTTCAAGAAGAAGCAAGCATGGATGCACATTATGAAAGAATGGATGTTTTGGATGGCAATACGATGATGCGGCTGGTTCAAAAATATCAAATTGATAGCGTCATTCATCTTGCCGCACTTCTTTCTGCAACAGCTGAAGGAAAACCTTTGCAGGCCTGGGATGTTAATATGAATGGGTTACTTACTGTATTAACGATCGCAAAGGACACGAAGCTACAAGTATTTACGCCTAGCTCCATCGCTGCCTTCGGCAATGGCACACCACCTGATCTAACACCACAAGACACGTTGCAGCGTCCTACAACCATGTACGGCGTAACCAAGGTCTCTGGTGAATTGTTGTGTGACTATTTTTATCGCAAATTTGGTGTGGATACACGAGGCGTGCGCTATCCTGGATTAATCTCCCATGAGTCCTTGCCAGGCGGCGGAACAACTGATTATGCTGTTCATATTTTTTACCAAGCCCTTCTTAAGGGGGCGTATACATCACCTATAGCCAGGGGAACAAAGATGGACATGATGTATATGCCGGATGCCTTGAACGCCATCGTGCAATTGATGGAAGCGGATCCAGCCCGTTTGATTCATCGCAATGCTTTCAATGTAACTGCGATGAGTATTGCACCGGAAGATGTAGCTGCAGAAATCAAAAAATCAATTCCTGAATTTGAAATACATTACGAGGTCAATCAGAATTTGCAACAAATTGCGGATTCGTGGCCCAATTCTCTAGACGATTCTGCAGCAAGAGCAGAATGGGACTGGAAGGCGGAGTACGATTTGCCACGAATGACGAAAGAGATGCTTTTTGCTTTGAAAATGAAATTACAGCAGCCTGTTCGCTAAGGGATGTTATTTTATCAGAATCTTGGTGCATATGAGTTGACAAATGATTTTTAAACACGGTATAATCAATTGAATATAATTGACTTTGATGAAGAGGAGTAAATCCATTATCTTTGTAGAGAGCGGATTCATTAGCTGAAAGAATCTGTAAAGCCCTAAGGATTGAAGGTTGCTTCGGAGTTGCGTTGCCGAAAGAAGTAGGCAGTGCCGGTTCATTTCGTTATCAATGATCGAGTGTTTGTTCCTATGGAACAAAAACGAAGGTGGTACCGCGGAATTATCCCGTCCTTTTATTTAAGGACGGTTTTTTTTATTGAGGAGGAAAATATGGAAAATAATTTAAACAAGACCTATGATCCAAAAGAGTTTGAAGATCGCATTTATGCCTTTTGGGAAAAAGAAAATCACTTCCATGCAGAAGTGAACCCTGAGAAAAAGCCCTATACCATTATGATGCCCCCTCCAAATGTAACGGGAAAGTTGCATATGGGACATGCCATTGACAATACTTTGCAGGATATTTTAATTCGTTGGAAGCGGATGCAAGGCTATGAAGCGCTTTGGATGCCTGGAATGGATCATGCTAGTATTTCAACGGAAGCGAAGGTTGTTGAAAAATTGCGCGCAGAAGGCAGATCAAAAGATGAAGTAGGACGAGAAGGCTTTCTAGAAGAAGCTTGGGAATGGACCCAGGAATATGGTGGAAACATTCGTAATCAATTGAAAAAGATTGGCGTTTCTTGTGATTGGGAACGAGAACGCTTTACCTTGGACGACGGGTTGAGCAAAGCCGTTGAAGAGGTGTTTATCCGTCTTCACAAAAAAGACCTAATTTATCAAGGCGATCGAATTATCAATTGGTGCCCAAACTGTGGAACCGCGATTTCCGATGCAGAGGTCGAGCATATCGAAGAAGAAGGACATTTCTGGCATATTAAGTATCCTTTTAAAGATTCGGATGAGTATCTTGTGATTGCGACGACACGTCCAGAAACCATGTTAGGGGATACTGCGGTGGCGGTTCATCCAGATGATGAGCGCTATCAAGATCTCGTTGGAAAGTCTTTGATTCTGCCCTTGCTGAACAAGGAAATCCCATTGGTAGCTGATACCTATGTGGATAAAGAATTTGGAACGGGTGCTGTGAAAATTACTCCTGCCCATGACCCTAATGACTTCGAGGTGGGAGCACGACATAAGCTTGAAGTATTGCGCATTATGGACGACGAAGCGAAGATTAATGAAGCTGGTGGAATTTACGCGGGCATGGACCGCTACGAAGCCAGAAAAGCCATTATAAGAGATTTGGATCAACAAGGGTACTTGGTTAAGATTGAAGACCATAGTCACAATGTCGGTCATTGTGAACGTTGTAAAACAACAGTGGAGCCTATTGTATCCAAGCAGTGGTTTGTTAAAATGGAACCTTTGGCAAAGCCAGCCATTGAAGCCTTAAAATCAGGAGAGCTTAATTTTGTACCGGAACGATTTAGCAAGGTATATTTACATTGGTTGGAAAATATACGAGATTGGTGTATTTCTCGCCAATTGTGGTGGGGCCATCGATTGCCGGTATACTACTGCGATGATTGTGGTGAGGTAATGATTTCTCGAGAAGAGCCGAGTACTTGCAGCAAATGCGACAGCAAGAAGCTCAGACGAGATCCTGATACTTTAGATACCTGGTTCTCTTCAGCACTTTGGCCATTTTCAACATTGGGTTGGCCAGAAAATACCAAAGAGTTGGATTATTTTTATCCGACAGATGTACTGGTAACTGGATACGATATTATCTTCTTCTGGGTAGTTCGTATGGTATTTTCTGGGATGGAAAATATGGGAGAAAACCCATTCAAGCATGTGTTGATTCACGGCTTGGTTCGAGATTCCGAAGGTAAAAAGATGAGCAAGTCTTTGGGCAACGGCATTGATCCACTTGAAGTGATTGATCAATATGGAGCGGATGCCCTACGCTTCTCGTTAATTACAGGCAATTCGCCTGGAAATGACATGCGTTTTTATTACGAACGTGTTGAGTCGAACCGGAACTTTGCCAATAAGCTTTGGAATGCAACCCGCTTTGTTATGATGAATTTAACGGATGATTTCGTACGTACGGAATCTAATGCGGTAGAAGATCGTTGGATTCGCTCTCGCGTGCAAGAGACGGCCAAGTCGATGACAGCTCAAATGGAAAAGTTCGAATTAGGCATGGCTGGACAAGAAATTTACGATTGTATCTGGGAGCTTTATTGTGACTGGTATATTGAATTGGTGAAACCTAGACTTTATGGAGACGATCAAGAAAGCAAGAATGCAGCTTTGACAACATTATTGGATGTATTGTCCGACATGCTAAAGCTCCTACACCCATTTATGCCTTTTATTACAGAAGAAATTTGGTCTCATTTGCCTGACCGTAAAACTGCATTGATTCGTGCTGAATGGCCGGTTCGAGAAGAGGAATCAGATCGCCAAGCTATTGATACCATGGAGTATATGATTGAGGCAATTCGTACCATTCGAAACACGCGATCAGAATTGAATGTGATTCCATCAAAAAAAGCCAAGGTTTATATTGATTCTAAGGATGATTGGGCAAGAAATACTTTGATGGAGAATCAGGGATTCTTAAAAACCCTCGCTTCGGCATCCGAGGTCTTGATCGTGGAAGACGCCGAGAAAATGGTAGACGAAGTGATTGCAGCAGTCGTTGAAAAGGCTCGGTTCTATCTGCCTTTGGCGGAATTAGTTGATTTCAAAAAGGAAATTGAACGCCTTGAAAAGGAAAAAGGTAAGCTTGAAGGTGAATTGAAACGGGTCAACGGAAAGCTGAGTAACAAGAAATTCACTGATAAGGCACCCCAAGCAGTAGTGGAAGAGGAACGACAGAAAAAAGCAAAATATGAAGATATGATGCAGTCAGTTTTAGAACGATTAGCAAAGTTTGAATAAACAAAAAGAGAACAACACAGTGACTTATTCCGCTGTGTTGTTCTCTTTTGTTAATAGTCCAAGAATTTGATTGAAAATGGATCCTGATTCCAAATTCCAATTCTTACAAATCATTTTAGCCTGCTCTTGCGAGACTACGTTCAAAGCTTGACTGAAGAGTAAGGTTTCATTCTCTATGACCTTCAAGGTAACGATATATTCCGTATCGTTTTTTTTGTAATAATGTCCTGTGACCTGACGCGCTTTCACACGTTCATTTTTCTTAACCGATGCATTTTCAGTCAATTGATAACGGACAGCTTCAGGTATGCGGTCTTCAAAAAACAAGAGAGTATCTTCTCCAAGTTTTGTCAAAACATAACCGGAATAATCTTCATGAATGGGGCAAATCTCAATAAAGGAAGCTCCTGCCAATTCGCTGAGATATTGTTGAATCATAAAATAATTCAAGGATAAATTTTCCAGGATAAATTGAATAAACTCTGAGTTGGGAATTGGAATTTCCAGTACTTTCATCGAGTACAATAGTATTAATTTGTTTTGAGCCAGTTCGGTGGTACTTTCAAACATCTGATCAACTCCATATGAATAATGATTAATTATACCATAGAAAGGACTGCTTCGGGTAGCTTTCTTCCAAGGCTTTTGGTATGATGAAAGGGACGAAAGAGGGGGATATTCATGAAGAAAGTTACCAGTATTTTAATGGGAAGTTTAGTGAGCTTGATCTTGCTTGTAGGATGTAGCGGACCGGTTCAAGATATGGAAGAGGTTGAGAGTCAAACTGCAGTTATAGAAGAAGAGCTGATTGAGGATGCAAGCGCTGAAAACGCATCTGTTGATGGTACGGAAGTGGAAGACTCATCAACTGACCCAAACAAAGTGGATGAGCAAACGGTAATGGAACCAACCTTGGAAGAACGAATGACAGCAATAGATTTGTCGTTGAAACCCAATGAATTGGGAAAAGTGATGGTCCTGATGTATCACAATATCGGGGACGAAGAAAAGACATGGGTGAGGACACCAGATAATTTTAGACGCGATTTGGAAACCCTGTACACGAAGGGCTATCGCCCTGTATCCCTTGTGGATTATGTAGGCGGCAGCTTTGATATACCCGCCGGAACAACGCCGTTTGTATTAACTTTTGATGATGGAAATGAAAATAATTTTCGTTATTTGGAAACGGATATCGGGTGGGGAATTGACCCTGAATGTGCGGTAGGTATCCTCGAGTCATTCCGAAAGGAGCATGAAGATTTTAATCCACAGGCTACTTTCTTTGTTTATGGATCGAGACCCTTCCGTCAGGAAGAACTAGTTGAAAAGAAACTAAAATTTTTAGTGGACAATGACTATGTTGTTGGTAATCACTCATGGGGTCATGACGACTATAAAGAAGAGAAATATAACGATCCGCAAATGGTGATGGCAAGTCTTGGCAAGAATGTCGCCTTTCTAGAGACGTTTTTAGAAGCTGGGACAGTCAATACCCTCGCCTTGCCTTATGGCCACCGTCCGAAAGACGATGCCGCAGAGATGGCTTTGTTTGATGGAAACTATGAAGGCACTGAGTATGAAAATGTTGCCGTCCTCAACGTAGGCTGGGATCCATATAAGTCGCCATATCATATGGACTTTAACCCTAGGTCTATCCATCGCGTGCGTGCCAGCGAAACCAATGTCGATAATGTTGGTTTGTATGATTGGCTTGCTTATTTTGATAAGCATCCCTCTCAACGGTATATTAGTGATGGGGATCTAGAGATTGTTACGGTTCCTGAATCGAAAGCGGATTCTTTATCAGAAGCCTACATGATGGGCGGAGAGCTCGTTGATCACAAATTCGTTTATGTCGTTGAGTAGGAGGAAGTATGAATTTTCAAATTCAAATGGTAATCGGTGTCATCTTTTTTGTCATCCTTGTTAGTTTGCAGTTTACTTTAAATCGAATTCTTGTCGAGCTAAAAAAGTTGAATCTGAAAATGGAACGATTGGTTGGACGTGATCGGGATGAGGATAGATTTTCTTAATAAATTGTGGTACAATTAATAAAAATTATGGGGGTAGACTGTGGATACAAGCAAAAGAAAAATTATATTTTCCCATGAGGAAATTAATAAAGAGGTCCAAAGATTGGGCCAGCAAATAAGTGAAGATTATTTGGGTGAAAAGATATTGGTGATTTCACTGCTCAAAGGGAGTTTTATCTTTGCAGCAGACTTGATTAGAGCCATTGATGGTGATGTACAGATGGAGTTTATGACGACATCGAGTTATGGACATGGGGAAGCTTCTACGGGTGAAGTGAGTATTGTCAATGATTTGTCTGTTGATATTAATGGTCGTCACGTTTTAGTCGTCGATGATATCGTCGATTCTGGTTTAACGATGTCCGTGATTTTGAAGCATTTAAAAGCATCGAATCCAGCATCATTAAAGTCTTGTGTTTTATTGGATAAACCAGAACGAAGAGTGGTGGAAATCGAGCCGGATTATTGCGGATTTGTAATACCGGACCTTTTTATTGTCGGTTACGGTTTAAATTACGGAGATTACTTTAGAAATATTCCGTATATTTTTTCTTTTATCCAAGATGAGGAAGCGTAGAAGAAGAGTTCGCTCTTCTTTTTTCTTTGGAGGAAATTATGAGTAATTATGAAAACTTAGCTGATTATTATGATCGCTTGATGAATCGAGATGTAGATTATGTAGGGTGGGCAGATTATCTGTGGAAACTTCTTACCGAATTGCATCCCAGTCCCATAGATGGGCTAGAAATGGCTTCAGGAACTGGAAATATGACAGAACAAATGATTAGGAAAAATTGTCATTTGGATGCCTTTGATCGATCGGAAGAGATGTTGACCATTGCTCGAGAGAAAAATCTTCCGATTCGTGATGTGCGTTTTTTTCAGCAAGACATGGTTGATTTCCGATTTGCTAAAAAGTATGATTTTGCGATTTGCTCATGCGATAGCATTAATTACTTGTTGGAAGATGGCGATTTACTAAGGGTTTTTCAACGGGTATTTGATCAACTGAAACCCGGTGGGATTTTTCTGTTTGATGTCGTCACCTTGCATCGGATGAGTGACTTATACGGCAATGAAATTTTTGTCGCTGATCAAGATGATGTATATTATGTTTGGAAGAATCAATGGGATCCAGACAAGTGTCAGATTTCATATGAAATCACTTTTTTTGTTCAAATGGAAGATGGCTATGAACGCTTCGACGAGTTCCATCAACAACGAGGATATACTATGAAGGAAATCGAAATGGCACTTGTTGAAGCTGGCTTTGTTAATAACCAATCATTTGATGGGTTTACGAAAAATCCAGTTACAGACAAAAGCGAACGCGTGCAATGGCGTGCGCAAAAAGGAGTATAAAAATGAATCATATTTTACGTGGTATGGATCGTGGACAAAACTTTCGATTTTTTTTGGCGAATACCACTGAATTAACGAAAGAAATGAAAGAGATTCACAAGTTGAGTGAAACGGCAACCGCAGCATTGGGAAGAACTGCAGCGGTTTCTGCGATTATAGCGAGCATGATGAAAAATCTAAAGGATAAGATCACGGTTCAAATCCAGGGTAATGGTCCAGGGGGGAAGTTGATACTTGTTGCTTCTTCAACGGGGGGAATCAAGGCAACCGTGGATCATCCAGAAATTGAATTGCCCCTGAAATCGAATGGAAAACTTGATGTCGGTGGTTATGTTGGCAAGGACGGTCAAATGATTATCATTCGAGATCTTGGTTTGAAAGAACCCTATGTGGGCAGATCGCCTTTGGTTTCTGGAGAGATTGCAGAGGATTTCGCCTATTATTTCGCAATGAGTGAACAACAACCCAGTGTCGTTAATCTAGGGGTCTTGTTTAATAAAGAAGGCGAGGTGGAAACGGCTGGTGGAATTTTGATTCAAACCATGCCTGATATTTCAGAAGAGGTATTGATTCAATTAGAAAAAGATGTGGCCTCCATGCCAAGTTTTACCAAGGCAGCCCAGATCTCTACGGATCCCAAAGAACGGCTACATAGCTTGCTTCCCTCATTTGAATTGGATTTTATGGATGAAATGCCAGTATTTTGGGAGTGTGACTGTTCACGCGAACGAATGGAACAAGCTTTGCTTGCTTTGGGCAAAGATGAACTGAAGAGTCTTATGGATGAGGATGATTCTACAGAGATGCATTGTCATTTTTGCAACACGAATTATCGCTTTAATAAAGAGGATCTCTTGCAACTTATACAAGAATCAAATGGGTAATCTTGGAATTCAGACTATTTTTAATAATGGAACTTTACTGTGACCCGTTGACTTTTCTCGAATGATATTGTAATATATAGAAGTCGCAGTTAGCCCAGATAGCTCAGTCGGTAGAGCAGGGGACTGAAAATCCCCGTGTCGGTGGTTCGATTCCGCCTCTGGGCACCAAGTTTTGCGAAAGTAGCTCAGTGGTAGAGCTTCGCCTTGCCAAGGCGAAGGTCGCGAGTTCGAATCTCGTCTTTCGCTCCAAATAGGGCGCCATGGCCAAGTGGTAAGGCAGAGGACTGCAAATCCTTTACCCCCAGTTCGAATCTGGGTGGCGCCTCCAAAATGAAATGAGAAGAGTTATTTCTTCTCATTTTTTTATGCAAAAAAGCCGCAAACATATCGATTGACGGCGAATCACATTTTGTAATGGACACCCGTAAGGGTGTTTTTTATTTCTGACAACGGAACTGAAGCGGTGAAAATCCAGTTTGATTTTTGAATACACGACTAAAATAATGCTGACTGCTAAATCCAAGAAGCTTTGAAATTTGTAAAATAGTTATATCTGGATTTCCTAGAAGATCCTTTGCGTGTTCAATCTTGAGCTGAGTGACATAATCGATAAAGGTTTTACCGGTTTCTCTCTTGATATAATTAGCGATGCTTGTCTTACCCATGGAGAAGGTGCTTTCCAATAAAGACATACTCAATTGAGGGTCTCGATAACGGTCCTTGATATAGGCAAGAATATGCGCCTTCTGATTCGTTTGGTGGGTATCCAGTGCATGGGTGATTAAGTTCTTTTTCTGTGCTTTCTCCCGATAGGTTTCAAGAGCGGAGAGGAGGAGGTCGCGGAATTCATCGTTTTGAAAGGGTTTTAACAGATAATGATAAACCCCCAAAGAGACGGCTTTCTGGGCGTAGTCAAAGCGGTCGTAACCTGAAATGATGATGATGACGGCTTCTGGATGAATCGCTTGGATTCTTTCAATTGCTTCTAGTCCGTTAAGTTGGGGCATGTTGATATCGATCAAAACAATCTCGGGCAGGTGAATGCGCGTGGATTCCAAGGCCTCTGCTCCATTTTTCACAAGTGCACATACCTGGAGATCGATATCAAATTGTTCAATTAGTTTCGCTATGCCGTTTCTGATTCGTTCCTCGTCATCTGCGATAAGAACTCTATACATGATGAAACCCTCCTTTGTTTTCTATGGGATAGTAGATGGTGGCGGTTGTGCCGTAATTTTCAATGCTTTCAATTGTCAAACCGGCACTTTGGCCGTATTTTAACTTCAGTCGCTCCAATATATTGTATATACCATAATGCTTGCTAATCATTTGCATCTCCAAATTCCTACGAATATTTTGTAGCTTTTGAGAAGGGATGCCGACACCGTTGTCTGTGACTTCAATGAAGATCAAGGATTCGTATTCATATGCTGTAATCGAAATCAATCCTTTTTTGTTCTTTGGTTTCAACCCGTGATAGAGGGCGTTTTCCACGAGTGGTTGAATCAAAATTTTCAAGGTATCAATGTGCTGGATTGAAGGTTCAATTTCAATTTGATAATCAAGAATTTCGGTATAGCGCATCTTTTGGATCTCCATATAATGACGCGCGTGATTCAGTTCTTTCCCAAGGGGAATCATTTCATTTCCGTCGCTTAAGGAGATGCGGAAGAAGGCGGATAGGGAATTGACAGCATCTGAAATCTCATAGGCTTGGTAGTCCAAAGCAATCCATTTTAAGGTATCTAGGGTGTTATAGAGGAAGTGTGGATTGATTTGCGATTGCAGGGCACGAAGCTCTGCTTCTCGCTTGAATCCTTGTTCTGTGTAAATACGATCGATTAGATGGGAAATTTGATTCAACATACGGTTGTAAGAGGCTTCCAGATAATAAAATTCATCCTTGTGATTGCCCAAGGGGAGGCTGACTAGATTGCCTTTTTCCACTTCTCGCATATTTGCTTTTAACGCTTCTAAGGGTTGAGCAAAAGATCGTGTCAGAAAATAGGATATAAGGACAGTGAGCAATAAAAGTGCAATCCACAGCATGGCGATGTTTCGAGATAGTTCATTGCTATGGGCAAATATCTCTGAATCAGCCAAAAGAGTGCATAGGAGCCATTGGTCTGTATTTGGAATGGTTGAATAGATCAGGGTGGAACTCATATTACGAAGATCAGACAAATGGAGAACATCGGTCTGTCGCCTTGTTTTATCATTCATCAATTCTTTAAGGGTTTCTTGAGACAAGACTTCGTGGTAGAAATAGGACTCGTTTTGTGTAAAGACTACCCCGTCTTGATTCATAATCCAGGTGATGCCATTGGATTGATTGATATCTGCCAGCATATTGATCAAGGTTTTGGTCGGGATTCCGCCATAGAGGATGCCTGTTTTTTCCCCTTTGTCATTCAGGATGGGATAATAGATGGGGAAGATGTCCCTGTGATTGTAGGGAGAGATCTGAGGATTGTCGATGATGAATTCCTGGGTGCTGGATTTGATCTTGAGCATTGTGCTTCGGTCGATTAGTTCCAGGGTTTGTTCGCCATTGATCCAAATCTTTTGATTAATTCCGCCGACACCGAAGAATTCAGTGCTCTCTATAGAAGAAGGGCGACTGGCAAGTTCGTCGATCAGCGGTTTGATTCCGCGGATATCCATAGACTGAAAGGCTGGCAGTTCAGAGAGGACGCGAAATTCAGATATCTTTGTGAAGAACCAAAGTCCAACTTCTGAAGCTTTTGATTCCATTGCATACATGGTTTGCTCTTCTGTATATGCCATGGTGTTCCTTTCGACAGATGTCTTGACGTAGACCATCAGAATAGAAAAAACAATGGAGATACATAAGCAAAAACTAATTAGTATTCTTTTTCTGAATGTCATGGTTTCCTCCGTTTCGCCGGGTTTCTTTTCCGAGTATATCGAATCTTTCAATCCTTTGCAAGATGCGTAAAAAGAGATATAAAATCTGTTGATTCGTGTAAATACAGACTTCCTGGCGAATGCTATAATAAATTTCAGAAAGTTTGTTTGAAAAATAACAAACTATATTCATAAGGGGGAATCAACATAATGAAGAGAATTTTTGCATTGGCTTTGGCACTTATGATGGTATTTTCATTGGCGGCATGTTCAGCGAGCGAAGCGACAGCGGAGCCGGCGAAGGGGATATACCAAGCGGGTGTGTATCCTGTTACGGCAAGAGGAAATGGTGGAGACATTGAAATTGAAGTCACTTTCAGTGAAACTGAAATAACGGATATCAAGATTGTGAGTCAAAATGAAACTCAGGGACTAAGCGACGAGGTTTTTGAGAAGATGCCGACAGCGATACTGGAGGCGCAATCGACAGAGGTTGAATCGGTATCGGGTGCATCTGTTTCTTCAGAGGCAATAAAAAAGGCTGTTGATCATGCGATTGCCATGGCAATGGGAATCGAAATCGAATCAGAAGTCGTTGACGGCGTATATAAGGGAAGCGCCGAAGGAAAAGGCGGACTGTTAACGGTTGAAGTTACAATTGAAAACGGAGCGATTCAGGATATTCAAGTGGTTGAATCTCATGAAACCATTGGTTTCGACCGATCGTTCAAATTGGTGAGAAAAGCCATATTGGAGTCAAATAGTACAGATGTTGACACAGTTGCCAGCGCAACCTTGGCATCGGGTGCCATGATTCGGGCAACAATCGCTGCCTTGGAAGAAGCGGGATTCGCTGATCGGTTTGCTGAAGCGGCGGGCGGAGTGTCGATTACTGATCTACCAAAAGAGCAGACAGCTGATGTCATTATCATCGGTGCAGGCGGTGCAGGCGTTAATGCGGCGGTTGAAGCAATGGCTGCGGGAGCAGAAGTCATTGTGCTGGAAAAAGCACCGGTTCCTGGAGGCAATACGAAGTTGACGGATGGGGTATTGAATGCCTCTGAAACAACATACCAGGATGAAGAAGGTATTGTTGACCAAAACAATTCATTCTTTGAAGATACAATGGCAGGTGGCGACCGTATCAACAATCCGGATTTAGTCCATACACTAGCAGAGAATTCTGCAGAAGCATACCAGTACTATAAAGATGTTGTTGGGGTCAAATGGTATATGTTGAACCGCGCGGGAGGACATTCTCAAACACGTTCTCATTATGCAGAGGGTGAAGGTGCACAACTTTTTGAAACGCTGTTTAATTATGCCTTGAATCAAGGAATCAATGTGAACTACAATACGCAAGCAGTTGAAATTTTGAAAGATGATACAGGTGCGGTTACGGGCGTAAAAGCAATTCGAAACGGAGAAGACGTATTCTATTATGCCAACCGAGCGGTAGTGCTTGCCACCGGTGGATTCGGTAGAAATCAAGATCTGTTGAAAGAATTTGATCCCAATTATGTGGAGGGTGCATTATGTACCAATAGTGTATTGAGCACAGGCGACGGTGTTGGCTTAGCACGTGAAGCTGGTGCGAATTTGGTTGGCATGACCTATATCCAAAAACATCCAACTTGTGATGTCGTGACTGGAGAATTGATTTCTAGTGCCAATTCCGGACGAGGTCTTGGTACAACAGTCATGGTCAACAAAGAAGGGCAACGTTATGTGGAAGAATTAGAGCGACGTGATGTCATCTCGATTGCGACCGGCAAACAAACGGGTGGAATCTCTTATTCTTTCTTCGATCAAAATGCAGCGGATGAAACGGGATTTTTCGATAAGTTTGGTGAAGAACTTGCACATCTTGAAGCGACGGGTCAGATGGTGAAAGCAGATACGGTAGAGGAAGCTTGTGAATTCTATGGGATCGATCTAGATAGCTTCAAGGCGACCATTGAACGTTACAATGGTTTCGCTCAAGCGGGAGAAGATCTTGACTTCCAACGAAGAAATGGGCTGAGAGAATATAGCCTGTCAGAGGGACCCTTCTATTTCATCCAATCGTCACCAGCCATTCATCATACAATGGGTGGGGTGGAGATTAACGTGAATACCCAAGTGATCGGGATAGATGGTGAAATTCTTCCGCATTTCTTTGCGGCAGGTGAAGTCACAGGCGGGGTACATGGTTCCAATCGCCTGGGCGGAAATGCCATTACAGACATTACGGTATTTGGTCGCATTGCAGGACAAAACGCTGCACAAGAAAAATAAGAAACGAGGGCTGCCCATGCAGCCCTTTATTTGTTTTTACCGTTTCCCATGATACAATACATTATTGAATGAAAGGGAGGAGTGCGCGTGAAGCGATGGATCATATTGCTGTTTATAATAGCTAGTGTCATGATGACGGGGTGTGAGACCGTTGAATATGCGATTCCATTTTCGGAAGGTGGTAGATTTACTGGATGTGCAACCGGATATGTGGAAGAAATCACAATTGAACTTGTTGTTCAAAATGGCGCGATTATCGAAATTGACTCATTGGGTGTAAACGAGTCCTTTTCCTTGGCAGAGCAGGCCAAGGATGAAATCTTCGAAAGGATTATTTCCAATCAAGTGTTGCCGGCTGAAGCGGTATCGGGTGCGACGACGACATCTCTCGCTTTGATTGAAGCTGTGGAGGCGGCCATTGTTGCAGCGGGAATGGAGCCAGCCTATTTTAAACAGGCAAGTATCAAGGCCATAGAGGAAGAAATTCATCAAGATCAGACATTTGATATTGTTGTAATTGGGGGAGGCGCAGCTGGACTTGCAGCTGCAGTCGAGGCATCCCTTCAAGGGAAAAGTGTAATTTTAATTGAAAAGCTTCCTTTCGTTGGCGGAAATACAGCCCTATCAGGTGGTGAAATGTCCGTGCCTGGAAGCGATTTACAAAAGCAGCTTGGAATTGAGGATGATGTAGATACGATGATCGGAGATATCTATGCCGGAGGCAGAAAAACCGGCAAATTGGAGTTAATTCAAACGTTTTGTGAAAATATCAATTCGACGCTCCAATGGCTTGAGGAAACAATTGGAGTCGAATATCAGACGCGAGTCTATACGGTGAGCGGACATTCAGTTCCAAGGACGGTGATCCCCATAGGTTTAGGAGCGGGTATTGTAGATCGGCTTCTTTTCCTTGCTGAAAGTAATGGTGTCCAGGTGATTTACAATGCAAAGGCGACAGACATCATGATTGATGAGACAGGTCGTGTATTTGGGGTTTATGCAACCGTGAATTCTCAAGAGCATCGTATTTTTGCAAGGGAAAAAACGATTCTTGCTAGCGGTGGATTCAGTGCCAATGTAGAAATGAGGGAACACTACAACACCCAATGGGCATCCCTGGGTAGCGAAGTGTTGACATCAAATTCTCCTGGAATTACTGGGGATGGAATTTTAATGGCGGAAAAAATTGGAGCAAAATTAATTGATATGGAATTTATTCAACTCTTTCCGTACAACAATCCAGCATCGGGGAAACACTATTATCTGGATAATATTCGTGCAAGCGCTGGAGCCTTTTTTGTGAATCAAGAGGGCGAGCGCTTTGTGAATGAAGACGAGGTGCGAGATATCGTCGCAGGCCGGATTCTCGAGCAAACGGCGCAGACGAGCTATGAGATCTTTACTCAAAGTATAATCGATACCCTTTCGGATGATCCGGTTGCCTTGGAAGAAGTTGAAAGGTGGTTAAATCAAGGCGTGCTAATTAAACGCGACACAATCCAAGAATGCGCAGCATATTTCGGTGTGAATAAACATGAGATACAGAAAACGCTTGATCAATATAATCAATATATTGTAAATGGAAAAGATGAGGCATTCGATCGAACACTTGGTTTTAAACCCTTGTTGAATGGACCTTTCTATATGTTGGAGGGGGTTCCGTCGGTGCATTACACAATGGGCGGTGTTGCCATCACTCAACATGCTGAGGTGGTAAACACGGAAGGAAATATCATCCCGGGTTTTTACGCTGCAGGTGAGGTGACCGGAGGTATTCATGGTGAAAACCGTTTGGGTGCTTGTGCAGTCCCAGACGCCCTGGTCTTTGGGAGAATCGCAGGCGGATACGCACCTGTTCTAGAAGATTAGATCATCGTTCAATCCAGCAAAGAGTTGGTTTGATAAAAAACACTAGACAAATAGGGAACGGTTTGATAGACTACTTCTGGTAGCAGAATTGGTTCAAATATCATTTGACAAAATGACTGTCAACCGTTATACTTAGAATGTTGTATAAGGAAAGTAGGAGGTCCGCTTCTCACCTTATGGCGAAAGCTTATAAGGTTATCACTCAAAATTGAGTTTTGATGCGGATAGGTGAGCCTATCCGCTATTTTTTTTAGGAGGTGTTTTGTATCAAAGAACTTTTTATTAATGAAAAAATTCGCGCCCGCGAAGTCCGTGTTGTCGATAGCGATGGAGAACAGTTGGGTGTTATACCCACTAGAGAAGCATTGCAGATTGCACAAGAGAAAAAATTGGATTTGGTGATGGTTTCTCCCAACGCAAAGCCGCCGGTATGCAAGATCTTGGATTATGGCAAATACCGATATGAGCAGTCGAAGAGAGAGAAGGAAGCGAAGAAAAACCAGAAAACCATTAATATTAAAGAAGTTCGAATGACACCAAGAATTGATGAGCATGACCTGCAAGTTAAAGCAAGCAATGCGATTAAATTCTTGAAAGCAGAGAACAAAGTTAAAGTTACCGTCCGTTTTAGAGGACGCGAATTGGGCCATACGAATATTGGTCGTGAAGTATTGAAAACATTTGTCACGATGATTCAGGAATATGGCGAAGTTGAAAAACATGCACGTATGGAAGGACGAAACATGGTTATGTTTCTAACACCAAAAAAATAATTGAGAGGAGGCTTTATCATGCCTAAAATGAAATCTCATCGCGGAGCTGCAAAGCGATTTAAAAAAACTGGAACAGGTAAATTCAAAAGACACAGCAATTATACGAGTCACTTATTCAAGTCAAAATCTCCGAAGCGAAAGCGTCAATTGAGACAAGGAAAAATTGCTTGCCCAAGTGATGAAAAAAAGCTACAACAAATGCTACCGTACTAAGTTGATCTGTAGGAGGATTTAAAATGGCTAGAGTAAAAGGTGCGATGAACGCACGAAAGAAGCACAAGAAAGTATTAAAACTAGCAAAAGGCTATTATGGCCAAGCAAGCCGTTCGTTCCGTCCAGCGAACCAAGCGGTTATGCGCTCAATGCGCTTCGCTTATATCGGACGTAAATTAAAGAAACGTGATTTCCGTAAACTTTGGATTGCTCGTATTAATGCAGCAACTCGTTTAAACGGAATGTCATACAGCCGCTTTATCAATGGTTTGAAGAAATCAGAGATCGAAGTAAACCGCAAAATGTTGTCTGAAATGGCAATTCATGATCCTGCAGGTTTTACAGCATTGGTTAATATTGCCAAGGAAAGCGTAAAATAAGTCCCTCGGGGACTTATTTTTTTGACTTGTTTTCACCTTTGAATTACAATATATGCAAAGCATGAAGAATTTGACAGACGGGAGATGATCACAATCGATATTCGAAGTCGTCTCGATGAGATTAGTGCAAAGCCGGCTCGCTTTCTGGCGATCGGTTTCTTTTTATTGATTTTAGTGGGAGCAACGCTGCTGAATTTACCCATATCTTCTATAGATGGGAATAGCGTTGGCTTTGTTGATGCCCTTTTTACTTCTGCTTCGGCAGTCTGCGTAACAGGGCTTATTGTTGTAAATACAGCGGCGCATTGGACCTTTTTTGGAAAACTGATCATACTGGTCTTAATACAGATTGGTGGACTGGGTTTTATGACCATGGCGACCCTTGTTGCCTTGGTATTAGGCCGTAAGATTACCTTGAAAAATCGATTGATTTTACAAGAGGAGTTGAACAATTTAACACTCTCTGGCGTTGTTAAATTGACAAAATATGTCTTATATTCGACCTTCTTAATTGAGGCGGTCGGTGCATTGATCCTTTCTTTCCGTTTTGTGCCGGATTTTGGGTTTTGGAAAGGAATTTGGTTTTCAATCTTTCACTCGATTTCTGCTTTTTGTAATGCTGGATTTGATTTGATTGGAAATAGCATGGAAAGCTATTCGGGAAGTTTTTTGGTGATTATGACTATGAGCTTCTTGGTTGTGATTGGAGGAATTGGATTTTCTGTTTTCATTAATCTTTCTCAAACTATCCGAATGAAAAAAAATATGTCACGTTTGAGCTTACATACAAAACTCGTTCTCGTCATCACTGGTGGATTGTTGGTCGTTGGATTTATCTTTATTTATCTGGTCGAATTTACAAACCCAGAGACGCTGGGTTCTATGACCGCAGGGGAAAAGATCCTTGCAGCAGTTTTTCAATCTGTTGTGCCAAGAACCGCAGGATTCAACAGTATTCCCATGAACAGCATGCGAGATGCATCTACCTTCTTTATCATTATGTTGATGTTTATCGGTGGTTCTCCAGGCTCTACAGCAGGTGGAGTAAAAACCACAACGATCGGTGTAGTCTTTTTAACGATTCTATCGAATATCAAAGGCAAGGAAGATGTGGAAATCTATAAAAGAAGAATTCCGCAAGGTGCCATTAATAAAGCTATTACCATTTTTATGCTCGGTTTTTTTGTTTGCCTTGTCTCTACCTTGTTGTTGGCCATTTCAGAGGATGCCAGTTTTTTGGATGTTCTCTTTGAAACCGTTTCTGCCTATGCAACGGTGGGATTAAGCCGTGGAATTACGGCAGACTTAACCATATTTGGACGTTTGCTTATTATTGGAAATATGTTTTTTGGGCGACTGGGTCCATTGACCATTGCTTTTGCCTTGGCAGAGAGAACAAAAACGAATAAAGGAATTTATCATTTTGCGGAAGAAAATATCAATGTTGGGTAGGAGGTAGGGATGAAACAATTTGTCGTAATAGGATGCGGTCGATTTGGATCAAGTTTAGCAAGAACATTATTTGATTTGGGATATGATGTCATGGTTATAGATAAGAATCCTGAAAAAATTCAAGAAATTTCGCCCTATGTAACCCATGCGGTTCAAGCGGATGCTTTAGACGAAACAACCTTAAAAGCGATTGGGATCGGCAATTTTGATGTGGCGACTGTAGCCTTAGGTACCAATTTAGAGGCGTCTATCATGACGACACTGATCGTTAAGGAATTGGGTGTGAAAATGGTCATTGCCAAAGCACAGAATGAAAATCATGGAAAGGTGCTAGAAAAACTTGGTGCTGATCGAATTGTTCATCCGGAACGAGATATGGGTGTTCGTATTGCTCGTAACTTAGTATCCTCCAATCTTTTGGATTATATTGAATTTGCTCCTGATTATGGAATCGTAGAAATAAGTGCCTTAAAGGATTGGGAAGGGAAAACTCTAGTTGAACTTCAGTTACCTACTCGATACGGCATCAATGTAATTGCGATCAAACATACGGATAGCATTAATATTTCACCAGCAGCGGATGAAGTGATTGATAAGGAAGACATCCTTGTGGTCATCGGGGGCAACCAAGAATTGATTCAATTGGAAAAAGAAGGACAACGATAGTGGAATTCATTCGATTGTCACAAGAACAGACGAAAAGATGGACAAAATTAAAGCAGAAAAAATACCGTGTGCGGGAACAAAAGTATATTGTTGAGGGTCTTCGTTTGCTTGGGGCAGCAGAGGCTTCTCATCAAAACATTGAGGCTGTCATTGTAACAAACCAGTTTCAAGAAGAAGCAAAAGGTACTGAAATTCTCCAACGAATTCAAGCACCCGTTTATCTGGCGGATGAAAAGAATTGGAAAAGAATCAGTGAAACCGTTCATGGTCAAGGAATTCTCGCCATTGTTTCTATGAAAGAATTGCTTGAAAGTGAGCAAGAGTGGAGTCGACGGATTCTCATTCTTGACCGCATACAAGATCCAGGAAATTTGGGTACAATTCTTCGCACGGCAGAAGCCTTTGGGTTTCGCGATATTTTTTTGACTCGTGGTTGTGTAGATTGCTATGACAGTAAGGTGATTCGTTCTTCTATGGGTGGAATTTTTACTTTGCAACTGCATATTTGGGAATCTGATTCATTAGAGGAAGCCAAGGCAAAGGGCTATCAATGTATCGCAAGTTCCTTGAGTGACTCCGATCCATTGCCTGTTGTGAATTTTGAAGATCAAGTTGCTTTAATTATCGGTAACGAAGCCAATGGGATTCGTAAGGAATGGATTGAATCGTCTAACCTGCGCGTGCAAATACCTATGACCGGACAAGCAGAATCTTTAAACGCTGGGATTGCAGCGGGTATTCTCATGTATGCCATACAATCTCATCAAAGGATTGATGTTTTTTGACACACATGATATAATCAGTCACGAATAGCATATGAAAGCAATGAGAAAGCATAGTACGGTCGCATTCCAGAGAGTTATCGATGGCTGAAAGATAACACGCGAAAACCGGAATTTCACTTTTGAGCTATCTGACTGAAACTAGTAAGTTGGATCGGTTTAGCCGTTATCAGTTAAGAGGTCGCAAGACAATTAGGGTGGTACCGCGGAACACTTCGTCCCTGACGAAGTGTTCCGTTTTTTTATTTTTAAGGAAGGGGCGAACAAATATGAAAGAACAATTATTGGAGATCCAGAAAACTGGATTGGAAAGTATTGATGCATCTAGTGATTTAAAATCTCTCGATGCAATCCGTGTACAGTATTTAGGGAAAAAGGGAGAATTAACACAGGTTTTACGCCAGATGGGAAAATTGCCCAAGGAGGAACGACCGATTGTTGGCGAGGTGGCAAATCAAGTGCGCGAGGCTTTAAATCAAGCCATAGAAACTCGCAAAGAAAGCTTGAAGCAACTGGCTTTGGAAAAACAACTTTTGGAAGAACAAGTTGATGTTACGATTGATGGGCTTCAAGAAAAAGTAGGCCATCATCATCCTTTGATGAAGGTAAAAGAAGAGTTGGAAGCTTTATTTAGCCGTATGGGTTACGATGTTGTAGAGGGACCAGAGATTGAAACGGTCTACAACAACTTCGATGCTTTGAACGCGCCGGAAAGCCATCCGTCCCGTGACATGTCCGATACTTTTTATATCAATCCAGAGCTTTTGCTTCGCACACAAACTTCACCGGTTCAAATTCGTGCGATGAAAGATATTCAACCTCCGATTCGTATGGTAACCGCAGGAAGAACCTTCCGTTTTGACGATGTCGACGACACCCATTCACCTATGTTTCATCAAATGGAATGTCTGGTCGTCGGTGAAGGCGTTACCATGGCAAATCTGATTGATACCATTGAAACCTTTGTACATGAACTATTCGGTAATGATATTGAAACACGATTCCGTCCACATCATTTTCCATTCACGGAGCCGAGTGCCGAAGTGGATGTTTCATGCCTAAAGTGTCGTGGTGAGGGCTGTGAAGCCTGTCATTATACGGGTTGGAGTATGGAACTGTTGGGTTGTGGGATGGTTCATCCCAAGGTTTTAGAGAATTGTGGAATTGATTCAGAGAAGTATACCGGATTTGCATTTGGATTGGGTGTCGATCGAATCACCATGGTGAAATATGGGATTCCAAATATCCGTTTACTATTTGAAAATGATATGCGGTTTATTGATCAGTTCTAAGGAGGGGAAAGAATGTTAGTATCCATTGAATGGTTATCAGAATATGTAGAAATTGAGCAATCGGGAAAGATGATTTCCGATCGTTTGACGATGTCCGGCTCTCATGCCGATTCAATCGAAAAATATGGAAATAAATGCACCGGTATTGTAGTTGGAAAAATTCTTTCCATCGTGCCACATCCCGATGCTGACAAATTAGTTGTTACCAAGGTAGATATTGGCAGGGAAGAGCCACTTCAAATTGTAACCGGAGCAAAAAACATTGCAAAGGGCGATTTGATTCCTCTTGCAACCGTCGGTGCAGTTCTGCCTGGAAACTTTAAAATCAAAAAAGGCAAGCTTCGTGGAGAGGTTTCTGAAGGTATGATGTGCTCTTTAGAGGAAATGGGCTTTGCTGATTCTGTTATTTCGAAAGAAGCCAAAGAAGGCATATTTATCTTAACTAATGAATATACCTTGGGCCAAGATATTAGAGATGCCTTGAAACTCTATGACGATGTCATTGATTTTGAAATCACGAACAATCGCCCGGACTGTCTAAGTATGATTGGTATGGCAAGAGAAACAGCTGCAACTTTGTCAAAGACAATTCAGATTCCTCAAGCCCAGGCAAAACAATGTGATGGCAATATCCACGAGTATTTGAATACGGTTACCATTGAAGCGACAGATCTTTGCAAGCGCTATATGGGCCGCGTTGTGAAGAATGTCAAAATTGAGGCTTCTCCTATTTGGATGCAAATTCGTTTGATGAAAGCCGGTGTTAGACCCATCAATAATGTTGTTGATGTGACCAACTATGTGATGTTGGAAACCGGTCAACCCTTGCATGCCTTTGATGTAGAGAAGGTCGAGGGCAAAGAAATACGTGTCCGTCGAGCGAAAGCTGGCGAAACCCTAGTGACCCTAGATGGTACCGAGCGAAATCTTGATGAAGACGCTTTGGTAATTGCTGATCAGGTGAAACCCATTGCTCTAGCTGGAATCATGGGGGGTGGAAATTCTGAAATTTCATCGACTACGACAACAATTTTGATCGAATCAGCGAATTTTGATGGTAAAACAGTACGCTTGGGAGCAAAAGCATTAGGCATGCGTACAGAAGCCTCCAATCGATTCGAAAAGGATTTGGATGTCGAAATGGCAGCCTATGCTTGTCAGCGCGCCTGTGCTTTATTAGAAGAGCTAGGAGCAGGAGTTGTGGTAAATGGCGTGATAGATGCTTATCCTGTTGCTTATCAAGCAAGCACAGTCAGCATGCGATTAGATCGCGCAGCCGCTCTTTTGGGTGTATCAATTCCCCTAGCCGATCAATTGGACTCCTTGGCGCGACTTGGTTTAGAAGCGACCTGTAAAGGTGATGTCATCGATGTTCAAGTACCAAGCCATCGTGGGGATATCAAAATTGAGGCTGATGTTATTGAAGAGGTTGGACGGATCTATGGATTTCATAATATCGAGCCCGCACCGCTACGCATGGAGGTACGACAAGGCCGATACAGCAAGGCGCGTGTTCGAGAAGACCGTGCAAAAGAAATTATGCGTGGATTGGGTTTCAATGAAATTATGACCTATTCTTTTATCAGCGAAAAGGTATACGATCAATTGCGTATTCCTATGACCAGTCCAAAACGACAATTGATACGATTATTGAATCCTTTGGGTGAAGATTTCAGCATTATGAGAACAACCCTTTTGGGAAATATGATGAAAGTGGTTTCTCGTAATATGAACCATGGGGTAAAAGAAATGGCTGCCTTTGAATTGGGTAACGTATTCATACCAAAGTCGCTTCCTGTAACGGAATTGCCTGTTGAGAAGATGTTAATGGTGCTTGCTGAAGTTAGTGAAAATACCGATTTCTTTTCCTTTAAAGGCAATGTAGAAGCCTTGCTTTCCGGTATGAATTTATCAAATGTTGAATTCGAACCAGAAACAAGTGATCCGAGTTTTCATCCGGGTCAATGTGCACGGATATTGATTGATGGTGCAGAGGTGGGACGAATGGGCCAAATGCATCCAATTGTAGCAGAGAATTTCAACCTTGATCAAGCTGTTTTTGCTGCGGAATTGGATTTGCAGGCTTTCCATACGCTTGCGGAGGATAAAAAAACCTATCAGCCATTGCCAAAGTATCCGGCAATGACACGAGATTTGGCACTTTTGGTACCGAGCTCTTTGCCATCAAAATTCCTAGAAAAGGCGATGAAGGAGTCTGGTGGAAAATTGGTTGAGACGACCAAACTATTTGATGTCTATACAGGTGCTCAGGTTCCGGAAGGCTGGAAAAGTTTGGCTTACTCCATTTCCTATCGAGCGAAGGATCGTACCTTGACAGACGAAGAAGTAGCCAAGGTTCAAAATAAAATTTTACAACGTTTGGAAAAAGATTTTGAGGCAAAATTAAGATAGGACTGCTTATGCAGTCCTTTTTTTTTTTGACTTATGCTATAATAAGAAAAAGGAGGGATTGCCATGTCAGAAATGAATCGTGTGACATTGACCATCAAGGGCGTAAATTATACCGTAGTCGGTGATGAACCTCAGGAGGTGCTTAATCAGATTGCGGGGCAAACCGTCAATCGGATTGAAGAAAAACTGGCTGCAAGCCAGCGGATCAATGACCGCATGGCAATGCTGTTGTCCGTATTCGAAGTTGAAAATGAATTGACAGGATTGCAAGAGCAAATGGCGACTATCAATGTGCTGGAGCCAGGAGAAAGGGTAGATCCTATTGTTTTGGAAGAACTAAAAGACAAAATTCGTGCAAAAAATGATGCTTTGCTCAAAGCAGAAAACACCATTCATGAATTACAAAATAAGTTGTTTCATACGCAGATTGAATTGGTGCAAGCACGAAAACAAAATCAAGAGTTGGGAAAATAACCACGACTTCCTGTCGCGGTTTTTTTTATGGGAGATGAAATGAAAAAAGAAAATGAAATGATTGAATTATTGGCACCCGCCGGGACGCCTGATGCTTTTTACGCAGCGATTCGTTATGGTGCAAACGCCGTTTATCTAGGTGTGGAAAGCTTTAATGCACGAATGGGTGCTGAAAATATTCTTTTGGCTGACTTGCCGGATTACGTTGAATTCGCACACCTTAGAAATGTAAAGGTATATGTAGCCATCAATACCTTAATTCGGGATAACGAGTGGCCGCTTTTGGAAGAAACGATGGAAAAAATCGTGGATTCAGGTTCTGATGCTGTAATCCTTCAGGATCTTGGTGTTTTGACCTATATGCAAGAAGCTTATCCATCTTTTGAATGTCATGCAAGTACACAATTCTCTATCTATAATGAAGCGGGTGTCAGAAAAGCGAAGGAACTTGGCTTTTCACGCGTGGTTATGGCCAGAGAAACCTCCATTGATGAAATTGAAAAATGCGCAAAGATCGAAGGTATAGAGCTTGAAGTATTTGTTCATGGTGCTCTTTGTGTCTCGGCTTCTGGACAATGCTTGCTTAGTTCTTCTAGGGGGGGACGAAGTGGAAATCGCGGTCGGTGTGCGCAACCATGCAGACTGAATTATCAAAGCCAAGAAGCACATGGACTTGAAGCACCGTGGCTGAGTCTAAAGGATCTCTGCGGAATCGAAGAAATTGAACGATTGATTCAATGTGGCGTCCATTCTTTAAAAATTGAAGGTCGAAGCAAACGCCCGGCTTATGTTGCAGGAGTGGTCCGTTCCTACCGCCAAGCAATTGATGGAAAACAGGAGCTTTTGCCTGTTCGAATAGAAGAAATGAAATCTTTGTATTACCGTGGATTTACAAAGGGACTCTTAAACAATGCATCGATCAAAGAGATTGGCAGTCAAGGCCAACCCAATCATCAGGGAATATCGGTTGGACATGTTAAACGATATTCCAATGGAAAAGCCTTAATTGAATCAAAACATACTTTTGTATCGGGTGATGGCATTCGATATCAAGACCGTGAGGGAGAGTGGGTTGGTCAAAATATATCGTGGAGCGAATCCATGGGCGAGACATTAACCTTGATTCGTTTTCAAGCCAAACCGCGTATTAGCGGAGAAGTTTTCTTAACAAAAAATCATGCACTCGAGAAGTTCTTGGATTGGAATCAAAACAAGATAGAACCTTGGCTCGGGATTGATGGACAATTAGTTGTTGAAATAGGTAAAAAACTTCAATTAGTTGTGATTTGTGAAGGGAAATCATGGACGTTTGAAAGTGAAGACGCAATTGAAGCAGCTCGCTCTCGAGGAAGTAACAAAGAAGAGATCAAAAAACAATTGAATAAAATGGGGGGGACTCCGTTTTATTGGAACGTCTTGGATATTACACTTGCAGAATTGGCCTATGTGCCAGCTCGTTTGGTTAATGAATTGAGACGAAGAATGACCGAAAAAGTATGGAACGAACGTCTGATGAAAGATGATTCGAATGTTCGGGTAAGCTTGCCAGATTCCAAGGGGAATCCAGCTGTGAATACGATGAAGTATACAGCAGCTATTTATGGCGCAAAGATTGGCCAACAAATCAATCCTAAGTTTTATGATCAAATTTGGATTTTACCAGAACTCGAGACTGAAGCCTGGGTTGCAAAAGCACGCGAAATGGGCGTAGCTGTTGGATGGACAAGCCTCTATGGACAAATTATGCCGGAAACAAGTCAAAACATTGAGCAAAACGATTGGAATCAAACTCATTTAGGGTTTCAATCTTCTGGGATCAGTCTATTTCCCATGAACCAGTGGAGTATTTATCGTCTTCAGAACCTAGGGTTAGAAACCATTCATCTATCACCAGAATTATCCGTTGATCAAATTCGTACCCTTTCAAAAGGGATTGAAGGCGATTTTGAAGTGATGGGGTATGGACGGATTCCTTTGATGTCTATGCGTCACTGTCCTATGAAATCGATGGGAATTTGTACAGGTAATCTATGTGAGTCTTGTAGCCGAGTCTATCACCTTAAAGATAAGGAAGAACGATCGTATCCGGTTGCGCGAATGGGGGAGTTTTCTTATCTGCTGTCCCATGAACCCATTTCAAATCTTGCCTTTTTGTCTGAATTAAAGCGGGCGGGTATTCGAAATCTACGTTTCCAATTCTGGGACGAAAGCGATCCTGTCAAGACTTTGGAAAAATGGGTAGAAAAAAGCAATGTTGCGGATAGAGAAGAACTGAACAAATGGCTAGACCGTCAAGATCTTCCAGGTGATCAATCCATGATTAAATGGGGGGTGAAATAATGAATCAAAAGGCGATTCAACGCCTTGAGCTCGATAAAGTACTTGCAACGATTGAATTGAAATGTGCCCATGACATGGGACGTCAACGTGTGAGAAAGCTTCACCCTAAAAGCAGTATTGCCCAGGTGAAGCAAGCTCTCAATGAATCAGAGTCTGCTATGTCTCGTATTTTGAGAAAGGGCTATGCGCCTCTACGAGGATATGGAGATATTGTGGGAATTGCTTCTCATGCGGAAAAGGGTGGCATATTACATCCTGGGGACTTATTAAGTGTGGCGAGAAATCTTCGTGTGGCACGAGATTTGAAAAGCTACGGAGATGACATAACATCTCCCTTAAGCGACTATTTTGAAAATATTGACACCCATACGCGTCTTGCGTCTGAGATTGATGCAGCGATCATCAGTGAAGAAGAAATTGCCGATGAGGCTAGTCCGGCTTTGAAGCAAATTCGGCGCAATATCAGAGTGAAACGTGATTCGATTCGCCAGCGATTGAATGTGATTCTTACGAGGAAGTCAAATGATAAAATTTTTCAGGAGCATTTGATCACCCTGAGAAATGATCGTTTTGTCATTCCAGTGAAAGCGGAATATCGTGGCAAGTTTCAAGGCATTATTCATGATCAATCTTCCAGCGGAGCAACAATCTTTGTCGAGCCTATGGAGATTGTTGAAATTAATAATGAAATCCGATCATTGGAAATGGAAGAACGCAAAGAAATCGAACGCATTCTACGTGCTTTCAGTATGAAGGTGCAGGAAATTTCTCCATTAATGCGCAATAATCAATTGCAATTCATCCAACTGGATTTGATCTTTTCCATTGCTTCTTATGGCTTGGATATGAGAGCAACAAAACCAATAATCAAAGATGAGCCATGTCTCAACTTGAAAAAAGCAAGACACCCCATGCTTCCGAGTGTGGATGTTGTACCAGTTGATGTTGCTTTCGGCATGCCCAAACCGATGATCTTGATTACTGGACCCAACACGGGAGGTAAGACTGTTACCTTAAAGACCATTGGTTTGTTGGTTTTGATGTCCCTTTGCGGAATTCCAATTCCTGTTGAAGAAGAGAGTCAAGTTCCCTTTTTAGAAGAACTGTATGTGGATTTGGGTGATGAACAAAGCATCGAACAGAATTTGAGTACATTTTCGTCCCATATGGTCAATATCGTTCAGATTATGAAAAACCTTCAAGCCAAGAGCATGGTCTTGTTAGATGAGCTCGGTGCTGGTACCGATCCTATGGAAGGGGCGGCCTTGGCAAGATCGATTTTATCCTTTTTATTGGAGAAACAAGTTCTTTGCGCTTGCACCACCCACTACAGTGAATTAAAGGAATATGCGCTTTCTACGGAAGGTATCATCAATGCTTCTATGGAGTTTGATGTAGACACTCTTTCACCGACTTATCGTTTGATTATGGGGATTCCGGGTAAATCAAATGCTTTTGAAATCGCTAGAAAGCTTGGTCTCAGCGATGCTGTGATCGAAAAAGCGAAAGGTTTGATGGATCATTCAAATGTTGAATTTGAAGAGATATTAACTGATTTGCAAAAGGAACGAAAAATTGCCGAAAAAGAAAGCGAACGTCAACGGGATCTGCGCATTCAAATGGAGCGCCAGCAAAAAGAATTAGAAAAAGAAAAGCAAAAGCTTCACGCCATTCGTGAAAAGGAAAACAAAAAAGCCAGACAAGAGGCAAAGCGACTTCTGCAACAGGCAAAACGCACAGCAGAAGAATTGCTGGACCAAGCAAGACAGCAACGTGATGGTTGGAAGGATTCTGATCATTTTGCCGGACAAGCCATTGAAAGAAAATTTGAAGAGCAATTAGAAGCCCTGAAAGGGGAAGAAGACCGCATCGTTCTTAGAAAATCACATAATCCGGTTAAGGAACTGAAGGTGGACGATCAAGTTCGCATACCATCTCTGGGACAAACTGGCGTTGTACTAGAGATTAATGAAAAAGAACGCTATGTCTTGGTCCAGGTTGGTGCCATGAAAATGAAACTGAAGAAGAAAAACTTGGAACCGGTTAAACAGCAGCATGAACCAATTCAATCAACGCAAGTTAAACCTATGATTATGAGGCAAGTGAGATCCACTTTGGATCTTCGCGGCTTAAACTGGGAAGATGCTATGGAAGCACTTGACAAGTATGTGGATGATGCATTATTGTCCAATTTAGCTATGGTCACAATTATTCACGGTTTGGGTAGTGGGGTTTTAATGCGAGGGGTGCGAGAATGGTTGAGTACTCATCCCCATATCAAGAAATATCGCCGAGGAGAGATGGGTGAAGGTGGAAATGGCGTAACCATTGCAGAATTCCGCTAACTCTTGCAAATTTAATAAACACATGATATAATCAAAAAAAATTCAAATGAATTGTTGATGAGAAAAGTAGGGATTCTGGGAACAAAAGCGAGTAGAGGATGGTGTGAGCTCTATGGGGAACAGATCTTGAAACGAGCCTCGGAGATGGAGCCTAAGCTCCCGGTGTGAACCGTTATCTAATAAAGCGGGGAGAAATCCCAACTAGAGTGGTACCACGGCGAAGTCGTCTCTAATTAGGAGACGAGCTTCGCTTTTTTTATTGCAGAGGAATAATCTTCCTTCCATGTTTAGCGGAAGAGAGCAATCCGCTAAAGTTTTGTGCAAGGAAGATGGTCAGTCGAGAACCAGGTTCGAGCCTGGATTCATATAGATACAGGAGGAAAAAAATGGATTATAAAGTAGAAGTTGCCAAACAATTATCAAAGAAAATTGATTTTTTATCAGTAGAGGAAATTGAAGCGATTCTGGAAGTGCCCAAAGATCGGGAGATGGGAGACTATGCCTTTCCTTGTTTCCGATTGGCAAAAACATTTAGAAAAGCACCCCCAATGATTGCTCAAGAGTTAGTCAATGACTTTAACGTGCAAGCACCCCTTGCAAAGGTAGAAGCTGTAGGCGGCTATTTAAATTTCACCCTAGACAAGACGGGTGTAATCAAAAGCGTTTTGGAAGCGGTGATGGAGAAGGGAGCTAAATACGGCTCAAAAGAATTGGGTCATGGCAAAAATGTCGTGATTGACTTTTCTGCACCTAATATTGCAAAACCCTTTCATGTTGGACATTTACGATCAACCGTGATTGGGAATTCCCTTTATAAGATTTATGGATTCGAAGGTTACAATGCCATCGGCATCAATCATCTGGGTGATTGGGGCAAGCAATTTGGCATGCTGATTGCTGCTTATAAACATTGGGGAGATGACAAGGCCCTTGAGGTGGAACCCATCAAGGCGCTCTTGGACTTGTATGTAAAAATTCATGCGGAATTAGATGAGCATCCGGAATACGAAGTGGAAGGACGCGCATGGTTCAAGTCTTTAGAAGATGGAGACGAAGAAGCACAGCGTCTATGGAAGTGGTTCGTGGAATTGAGCATGGTAGAATTTAATCGCATCTATGAGATCCTGGGGGTTTCCTTTGATCATTTTACCGGAGAAAGTTTCTACAACGACAAAATGGAACCTGTTGTCGCAGAGATCAAAGAGAAAAACCTTTTGGTTGAATCCGACGGCGCTTATGTTGTTGATTTAGGTGAGGAAATGCCGCCATGCATTATCTTAAAGCGGGATGGCGCAACGATTTATGCAACCCGTGATATTACGGCTGCTTTGTATCGAAAAAAGACCTTTGATTTTGAAAAATGCATCTATATCACAGATTATGCCCAAGACCTTCACTTTCAACAATGGTTTAAGGTAATTGAGTTGATGGGCTATGAGTGGGCTGGCGATTTAATGCATGAATCCTTCGGCCGTGTCAGTACAGAACAAGGGAAATTAGCAACGAGAAAAGGGAATGTTATTCTTCTTGATGATCTGTTAAGCCAATCCATTGGGAAGGTTCAATCAATTATTGACGAACGAAATCCAGAGCTCGAAAACAAGGAGGAAGTTGCAAAAGCAGTCGGAATTGGTGCTGTGATTTTCAATGACCTTAGCAACAATAAAAATCGTGATATTGTTTTCAATTGGGAGAGAATGTTAAGCTTTGAAGGTGAAACGGGACCTTATGTGCAGTACAGCCATGCTCGCGCATGCAGCGTTCTTCGAAAATCAGGTCTAGAAGGATATGCGGATCTCATTCATTATGATCGGTTATTGGATCCTTCATCCTTGGATGTGATTCAAGAGCTTGCCGAATTTCCGGATGCGGTAGAACAAGCCATGCTCCGCAACGAGCCTTCCATGATTACCCGAAAAATCATCCTAATTGCACAGCGATTCAACAAGTTTTATCATGATTGTCCCATCCTGGTTGATGATCAAGGAGTAAAAGAAAGTCGATTGGCCCTTGTTTTGGCTGTGAAAACAGTTCTTGAAACAGGTTTGAATCTATTGGGAATCAAAGCACCAGAGAAGATGTAAAAAATTAAGCGGCTGGTTCAGCCTCTTATATATATTTTTTTTTCTGAATAAAATTTGAAAGAAAGCATTGAATTGTCAGTTTTTCTCAGATCAGAGAGCCGATGTTGGTGAACGAATCGCATATTTATACATTGATTGTATAAATATGCGATTTTTGCGTTTGACTGTCGCTAGTCGTTTGTTATAATAATCATAGAAAACGAGGTGATTTTATGGAAGACGCATTACATGTATATAGTGAAATTGGAAAGCTAAAATCAGTGCTGCTGCATCGACCGGGCCGCGAGTTGGAAAACCTTACACCAGATTCCATGGAACGATTGTTGTTTGACGATATTCCTTATCTTAAAATTGCGCAGAAAGAACATGATTATTTTGCACAGGTTTTGAAAAATCAGGGCGTAGAAGTTCTATACCTTGTTGATCTTGTAGAAGAAACCTTACGAGCTCAACCTAAATTGCTTCCCAGTTTTGTCGAGCAATTTATCTTGGAAGCAGGCATCTATGATCCAGTTTTGCGCGGCGTATTGATTCATCATTTTTCATCCATGGAATTACGTCCCATGATCCATAGCATGATGGCTGGAATTCGAAAATCCGAAATGCCTACGTATCGAAAAAAGACCTTGCATGATTATGTGGAAAGCCGCCAACCCTTTTTAATGGAGCCATTGCCAAACCTGTATTTTACGCGGGATCCCTTTGCAACCATTGGAAATGGTGTTTCTTTAAACCATATGCATACCAAAACACGGTGTAGAGAAACAATTTTTGCTCAAATTATTTTTAGGCATCATCCTAGACTATCAAAACAAAATCCGCCCTTTTGGTTCAATAGGAATGAAAATACTTCCTTGGAGGGGGGCGACGAACTGATTTTGAACCATGAAACCCTCGCCTTTGGTATTTCTCAGAGAACCGATGCACGTTCTATAGAAAGATTAACTCAAAATTTATTTCAAGCACAAAATGAGTTTAAAAGAGTACTTGCATTTGAAATACCACGCACTAGAGCCTTTATGCATTTGGATACCGTATTTACGCAAGTCGATGTAGATAAATTCACCATCCATCCGGAAATTGAAGGTCCTTTGACGGTGTATGAGTTACAAAAGAAACCAGGAACGAAAAATGATATTGTAATTCGAGAGATTCATGAAGATTTAGAAACCATACTGTCAAGATCCCTTGGACAGGCTGTAACTTTGATTCGATGCGCAGGCGGAGATGTTGTTCATGCTGCTAGAGAGCAATGGAGTGACGGATCCAACACCTTAGCAATCGCTCCAGGAGAACTGGTGGTTTATGAACGTAACTACATGACCAATGCCGTACTAGAATCCTATGGCTTGCATCTGCATATCATCCCTTCGTCAGAGCTTTCGAGAGGACGAGGCGGACCGCGTTGCATGAGCATGCCCTTGGTTCGCCAATAAAAGGAGGAAAACCAATGCCACAAAATTTACGAGGTCGTCATTTTTTAACACTGTTGGATTATACGCCAACTGAAATTCAGTATTTGCTGGATCTTTCGAAAGATCTGAAACGCGCAAAGCGATTAGGGAATGAGTCGAAGCAATTGATGGGAAAAAATATTGCCCTGATCTTTGAAAAAGCATCCACTCGAACCCGCTGTTCTTTCGAAGTTGCAGCATATGATCAAGGTGCTCATGTTACCTATTTGGGACCAACAGGTAGCCAAATTGGAAAGAAGGAATCCATTGCGGACACAGCTCGCGTTTTGGGCCGATTCTATGATGGAATTGAATATCGAGGATATGGTCAAGAAAAGGTCGATGCTTTGGCAGAACATTCTGGGGTCGTGATATGGAATGGATTAACGACTGAATATCATCCAACTCAGATATTAGCCGACTTTTTAACCATCCAAGAACATAAAGGTTCCTTAAAAGGAATCAAGTTTGTTTATGCAGGAGATGGCAGAAACAATATGGCTAATTCCTTGATGATCGGTGCCGTGAAAATGGGTATGGATTTTAGAATTTGTGCACCTTCTGATTTGTTCCCAGAAGAAACATTGGTTGCAACATGCCGTGAAATTGCCAAAGAGACGGGTGCCAGCATTACACTTTCTGATGATTTAAAAGTTGCAGTAGAAGGTGCTGATGTTGTTTATACGGATGTTTGGGTTTCTATGGGGGAATCAAAGGAAGTCTGGACAGAGAGAATTCAGAAATTACAAGCCTATCAAGTTAATCGTGCCATGATGGATCTTGCTGATTCTGAAGCTATTTTTATGCATTGTTTGCCGGCCTTCCATGACCGTGAAACCGAAGTGGGAGAAGAAATTTTTGAAACTTTCGGCTTGGATGCTATGGAAGTCACTGATGAGGTTTTTGAGAGCAAGCAATCCGTTGTATTTGACGAAGCTGAAAACAGACTTCACACGATTAAAGCGGTTATGGTAGCGACTCTTGGTTAATCGCATTCAATAAAAAGAGAAGGCGCTCATTGAGCGCCTTTGTGCTATACTAAAATATGGTGATGAAGATGAATTTAGAAAAAAGAAATTGTAGAATATATGAGTTGTCTCATAAATGCTTTGATACTCAGGCCATCGAACTGCTAATGCGCGCGATGAGAGAAGAAGAAAAAAATATTTGGCGTGTGGACTATACTTGGTTGAGAGAAGAAATGAAGACTTGTTTTTTTTATTGTCCCGAACTTGCTGATTCTCTGCTGAATCGTAATAAAACCCATTCTAAAGTTCCGTTTCGAATTCGGGGTGGGCTGCTATTGGGACTGATGTTTCGAAATGTTCATTGGTCGATTCTTGAGGAAGAATTTTTCCATCTCTACGGGTCTTTACAAATGCCAGTCCAATATCTTTTCCATGATTATATTTGGCTGCGCAGTTTTCATGCCTTGCAAGTCCAAGGGGAATGGGTGATTCCATCCCTAGAGTCTGCATTAGAATGGATAAAATCCATAGAGACCAACTGGATTTTATCGCATTACAAGCCTAAGGCTTGGCAAACGATGGAAGAAAAATCGAAAATCGTTCGTGTAGAGAGGGGCCGAATCAATTGGATTCAAAAAGTTGTTTGTGACGGTACTTTCCCATTGCCGAAAGAAATGGAAAGCAGTTGGGGTCAAGACATAGAATATGAGACTGGGCGAGTCAATCAATGGCGAATTTCTATTGATCGTCTGCAAAGAAGAGAACGAACAGGTATAGGCAATTCGGAATTGCGTCAATGCAAAAACGGTGAAACATGCACGCATGCTTGTTTGGGACCCCTTCAAATCGTAAACAAAAAAGAAACGCCAACCCATCTTGAGATTGAGGCTAAGGGAATCTTGCGAACTTATATATTTCGATATAAAAAAAAGCGATAATCATCGCTTTTTTCTTTTAAAAAACTATTTTCCGTTTTCAAAGATTATTTGGATCTTTTTTGTAAAAAATTCGTTCGCTTCGACTCTTGACTTCAATCAACAAATCATTGATTCGTTTAATTTCTAAATTTAACATATCGATATTCTCTTGCTCAAGGTTGTAATACAAGAAAAGATCTTCAAAACGGGCTACCGTATCGGAAATTGCGGTATCAATCGCAATAAATTCATTGAAGTGCGAACTTTGAGATGCATTTTGAAATTGCTCAAGATCAATACTGATTGCCTTGACAACATCCTCTTCCGTACCAAATTCCCCTGCAACAACAACATAGGGCTTGATGCGTTCCAAGAAATATTTGTTGCTTTTTGTAATATGGTAGAGATAACTGATTTTGAGCTCTTTGGATTCAAATTTAACAAAAAACATGATTCCTTGTATGCTCTTCACTTTACAGCCCAATTCTCGGAGCCGATCAAGATTCATTTGGTGACGTATCTGTCGCGCGGTCATATATGCCATAAGCCCACCTCCTATTTTCGGTATCATTATACCACATTCTGCCTATATTGATACATGTGTTATAATAAGATTCGAATTGGAGGTAGGAGAGATGAAAGTAACCTTAGTTTCTGTAAATGCAAAGTATGTACACACCGGATTGGCTGGACGATATTTGTCAGAGCTGGGATCCGAATTATCAGAACACGAAATTGATCATCAAGAGTATTCCATCAATCAACCCATTGCCGGTATTGTTTCTGAATTGTTGAGAAATCCAAGTAAAGCCTACGGCTTTTCTGCATATATATGGAATTTAAATGAAATTTTGCAGGTTTGCAGACAAATTAAAAAAATTAATCCGGAGATTATTCTTTTTCTTGGCGGTCCTGAGGTTTCTTATGAAGAAGAAATACTGATGGAGAAAGAGCCCTGCATTGATTTGATCGTAAGAGGAGAAGGTGAAAATGTCCTTCTTAAGCTATTAGAGATTAAATTTCAACCGATGAAATACGCACAGGTTCCTTCGCTGACCTACCGTAAAGAAATGAAAATTATAAAGAACCCGTTGGGAGAGCCAACCCCTATGAAAAGTCTCCCATTTGCCTATTCAGATAAGGACATGCATGAGCCTGGGAAGATCTTCTACTACGAAAGTTCGCGGGGATGCCCATACAGCTGCGCTTTTTGTCTTTCTGCACAAGATGGAAATCGCGTGCGTTACCGTCCCTTAGAACAGGTTACTGCTCATATGGCCATATTTTTGTCACAGAAAGTGAAACAGGTCAAGTTTATCGATCGAACATTTAACGCGGATCCAGATCGAGCCATGGCTCTACTTGATTTCTTGGAAGAAAAGCATAATGGCATAACGAACTTTCATTTCGAGTGTAGTCCCGATCGTCTCACCCCAGTTTTTATTGAGCGATTAGCGACTTTGCCAGAGGGAATGGTTCAACTTGAAATTGGGATTCAATCAACAAACCCAGAAACCTCAAGAGCCATTCATAGGCCGAGGGAAATTGATCTGTATCGACGTGTCATTGAACAGCTGCGTAGACCAGATAATATTCACCTTCATGTGGATCTGATTGCGGGATTGCCATTTGAGGATTATTCTTCTTTTAGAGAATCATTTAATGATGTGTTTTCCTTGGATGCCCATGTTATTCAATTGGGATTTTTAAAGCTCCTGAAAGGATCTGAACTTCGCATGAGAAATGAAGAATATAAATTAATATGCTCCGAAGACCCGCCATACGAAGTGTTAAAGACACCGTGGCTGTCTTACAAGGATGTTCAGCACTTAAAATGGATTGAAGATTTGGTTGATAAATACAACAACAGCCAAGGATTTATTATGAGTTTACCCTTTGCATTGGATCAATTCAATTCGCCATTTGACTTTTTTGAAAAATTTACGGAATATTGGGTGGGTCTGGATCTCCATTTGCGCAAACATAGAAGTGGAGCTTTGTATAGCATTCTTTTAGATTTCTCGCAAAAATGGGATCTGACAGAAGAGGCGCGAAAGGAATGGGAGGAACGACTTCTTTTTGATTCTTTATACGCAAACGGCGAACCCTTTTGTAAGGATCATTCTGCGACCAAAATGAAACGGTCTCAGAAAAACGCCCTTGCCGAGCTATTCTTAGAAAAACAAATGTTGTTTGAAGGCAATCTACGAAAGAAAAGATATCCGGATGTGGCAATCGCCCGATTCGAAACCTTGGGCAAGGTCATAAAACCAGGTAATCATAAAAAAATCTCATTGATCTTCTTTAAAAAAAGAAGGCCGCTTTTTGTTCAGCCATGTGAGCTTTATCAACTAAAGGAGGAAAAAGACAATGTTCAATTTAACCGATTGGCTATACGTTTATAAGAAAGCAGGTAAACTATTTCTAGCGAGAGGTAAAAATCTTGGGATGGGCATCGCCCTGAGTTGGGGGATTTTATTGGCCTATCTTTTGATTACGCCCTTATTGTTTGCTGGAGGGAGTATGTTCTCTGGCTTGCTGTTCTCTCTATGGCAAGCGGTTTTGCTTTCTGTCTTATATTATTTGGTCCTAAGCGTCATTCGCAACCATCGTGTTGGATTTCATACCTTTAAAGATGGCATGATGGCTTTCTTTTACAAGGTTTTAGGCGTTCGTTTCCTTTTGTGGATTCTATATGCTTTTGCTGGGAATGGTTTGCTTTATCGTTTTTCTTTTGCGGGCATTGCTGTGATTCCATTTGTTATGTACCTAGCCTTGAGTCCCTTGCCTGAAACCATTTATCTTCGCAATGAAAACTTCACAGGCGTTTTTGAACGAATTTTTCATTTTCAAAAGGAAAACTTTTTAATTTGGACGGCGATGATGGCTATTTGGCAGCTTGTTTTTTACGGGATTGCCGGAAGCTTGGATTTGAATTTGTTAACCATCGCGCCATTTGCCTCAACAATTTACGGATTGTCCAATATTTTGATTCTTGGATTGGGTCAAGCGCTCTTTTTCCTTTGGATGGTTTATCGAGGATTGGTGTATCAATTGCTAGACAAGTCGTCTAGAAGAAAACGAGAATTTGAAAGAAGGATGATTGTATGAATTTATCTGAAGTATTAAAAAAAAGAATGGACGAATGGGTTTTTATTGAACTAAAGGAACCCGTTTCGATTCCAAAATCTCAGGGTGTTATTCCATCGAATCTACCCTTGCCTATTCGAACTGAAACAATGGCGGGTTGGGTAAAAACGGATATCGGAACCGATATACAATTGGATAACCTAATTGTTGATCTAGCCATGATCATGGGTATTGATGAAAGTTTTTTGCATTATCAAACCTATCATAACTTGTTGGAAGAGTTAACCAATCATCAGATTCAAGCGGCTCTGCAGCAAAAGGTGCAATTGTTCTTTGATTTAGAGATGCCGGACAATGCAATGATCTTGCTACGAACCTTGACCTTTTTATATCCGAAAAATCAAGAGTTACAATTTTCTTATGCCGTGAGTATCGAACGGTTTGCGGAAAAAAGAATCAAGGAAGGCGCAGATCGTGCGGGAACTTATCTGTATGACTTAGCTTCCAAAGAATACTTGCGATTAATTCAAGAATCCCCAGAGTTATATGCGGCCCATTATAAACTTGGGCACTATTATGTATATAGCAAACAATATCGGGGGGCGAAGCACCAATTTCAACGATTCTTGGACTTGATTGCAAACCAAGAAAATCTAGATGAAATTAAGCAAGAGGTAGTTGAAACACTTCAGGCCATTAATCCTTATGCTTTGTACGAAGAAGCTGTGGCCTATTCACAAGCAAGTCGATTTGAAGAAGCCATTTTGCTCTTGGAAAGTCTTACATCTGAAGAAAAACAATGGTGGCAGGCTGAACTTTTACTAGGAATATGTTATCGTGGTGTAAACCAATTGGGAAAAGCCATGACCCATATGCGTCGGTCGGAGTTTTTAAAAGAGGGGGAACCCATGGTTCTCTTTGAAGTAGCGCAAACTTTATATATATCCGGGAAATATGAGGAAGCCATGGAATCCATTCAGAAAACCATTGGTGCAGAACGAGAGTGGCCTGTAGCCTATTTGGTGCGTGCACAGATAAATCTAGCCTTGAATCAGGTTCGTGATGCGATTTCAGACCTGCATCAGGTGCTGAAGTTGGATCCCGAACAAGCTGCGGCAAAAGAACTATTGTCAAAATTAGGACAAGATTCATAAAGAATTCATATTGAAAACCCTGAAATTCGGTATAATGAAGATACGTAGAGGGGGAAGCTTATGAAACGATGGAGCATCATACTTATAGTTGTTTTAGGTGTTTTGGTCGGACTTTTTTTGGGGATTCGTTTTTTCGATCAACCGGAAGAACGAGATGAATTTCAAGTAAGAATCGATGGCGAATTAATTGAAGAGGCGAAAACCCTTCTTCATAACGGGGAATTGTATCTATTGGATTCTCAGGTCAGAGCCATTCCGGGATTGATTAGTTTCCAGGAAGAAGAAAGTTTGCATATCTTTTCATCAGATCGATTGACCATGTTAACCCTGACCGGTGACCTTGTCTTTGTCAATGGAAAGCTTGATGAAGAGGGGGCGGGATTTCGTGCCAACGAAGACTTTTATCTTTCTGCTAACATTGTACAAAATGCCCTGGGCATACCCATTCATTGGAGTGCAGCTAAATCGGGTGCTAGTCTGCAAAGTGGTTCTATTTCCTATTCTGAGTATCATGTGAATAAAACGGTTCGATTACGAGAGAAACCTTCGATCTTGGCCTCTGCCGTTGATATTTTAACCCCTATGAGTCGAGTTTTCACTTATGAAGAAAGGCTAATTGACCAAGATGATTGGATATTTGTTGTGACGGCAAGTGGAAGAGAGGGGTATTTGCAAAAACAACAAATCACCTTCCATGAAGTCATTCAGCCAACGCCTAAGGCCAACAAGGAATTTTCTGAACCGATTTTATTGGCCTGGGATTACTTTAATGAAAATACAGCCTTAACCTATAAGCTGGAACCGGCCATTGGCCTCAATATTCTGTCGCCCACATGGTTTTCTCTTCAAAAGGAAGAGGGGAACTTTCAGATTCTAGATATGGGCAATGAAACCTATCGCCAATGGGCGGAGCAACAGGGCTACGCTATATGGGCACTTTTCAAAAACGACTTTAATCCAGATTGGACTAAGGAGATGCTGCGAGACCCAATTCAGCGGCAATCAGTAGAAGACGAAATCATTCGATTGGCACAGTCATATAAATTAGAAGGAATTAATCTGGATTTTGAAAACATTTATGAAGAGGATCGTGACTACTTGTCTCAATTCGTCCGCGAATTGTTTATCAAGACGAGAGAAGCTGATTTATTTTTATCCATGGATGTAACTCGTCCAGGCGGAAGTCCAAACTGGTCCTTATGTTATGATCGAAAAGAGTTGGCCAATGCATTAGATTATATCTTTTTGATGGCTTACGACGAGTACTATCATGGTGGTGGGGAGAGTGGACCCGTTGCCAGTATGCAGTGGACGGAAGAAAGTATACAGATGACCTTGGAGGAAGTACCGGCAGAACAGCTGGTCTTGGGCATACCACTTTATGTCCGTCGATGGCAGGAACCATTGTCGGGAACAGGCAAGGCACGGGCGAAAGCATTGACATTGAATGGGGTTCAAAATATTATCAATGAAAGGGATTTGACGCCTGTCTGGGATCCCGGTGCTAGACAATTCAAAGTTAGCTACGAAGATGAAGATAGTCGCTATCAGATTTGGTTGGAAGATGACTTATCCATGTATCAACGCATTCAATTGATTCATCAATATCAATTGGCGGGATTCGGCGCATGGAGAAAGGGTTTTGAAACCGATTCTACTTGGAATAATCTCTTTGGATTTTTGTCTGTGGGCAAATGAATCGTCAGAAAATAAGAACTTCTTTTTCTGGGTTGACAGTAGGGGGTTCCTTTGGTATTATAAATAAGCGGTCGAGGAAACTTGGCCGCTAAAAAATGCTCAAAGCTAGCAAACAAGCGGAAGAGAGCAAAAAATAGTACTTGACAAGAATTGGGTCAAATGCTAAACTGAGTAAGTTGCTAAAAGCGGAAACGCAAAGCGAAAACAAAAAGAAATAAAAAAAGACGGTTGACAGTATCTTCCAGATATGTTACACTAGTCAAGTCGCCAAGGCGGCGAAATGATCTTTGAAAACTGAACATGACAGCCTCGAATTTGACCTTTTGGTCAATGAAGAAGTAACAAGAAATACGCTAAATCAAGCAGTAATGCTTGGTTGGTAAAAGCACCCTTAGGGGTGGAAATATTTTTACTGAGAGTTTGATCCTGGCTCAGGATGAACGCTGGCGGCACGCCTAACACATGCAAGTCGAGCGAGAATTATTGGAAGGATCCTTCGGGTGAATGAAGATGAGGAAAGCGGCGGACGGGTGAGTAACGCGTGGGAAACCTGCCCTATACACAGGGATAGCCATTGGAAACGATGATTAATACCTGATAAGACCACAGCATCACATGTTGCAGTGGTAAAAACTCCGGTGGTATAGGATGGTCCCGCGTCTGATTAGCTAGTTGGTAAGGTAATGGCTTACCAAGGCGACGATCAGTAGCCGGCCTGAGAGGGTGAACGGCCACACTGGAACTGAGACACGGTCCAGACTCCTACGGGAGGCAGCAGTGGGGGATATTGCACAATGGGGGAAACCCTGATGCAGCGATGCCGCGTGAATGATGAAGGCTTTCGAGTCGTAAAGTTCTGTTCTTAGGGAAGATAATGACGGTACCTAAGAAGAAAGTCCCGGCTAAATACGTGCCAGCAGCCGCGGTAATACGTATGGGACAAGCGTTATCCGGAATTATTGGGCGTAAAGAGTTCGTAGGCGGTTCTTTAAGTCAGAAGTGAAAGGCAGTGGCTCAACCATTGTAAGCTTTTGAAACTGGGGAACTTGAGTGTTGGAGAGGAAAGCGGAATTCCTAGTGTAGCGGTGAAATGCGTAGATATTAGGAGGAACACCAGTGGCGAAGGCGGCTTTCTGGACAAATACTGACGCTGAGGAACGAAAGCGTGGGGAGCGAACAGGATTAGATACCCTGGTAGTCCACGCCGTAAACGATGAGTGCTAGGTGTTGGGGTAGCGATACCTCAGTGCCGCAGCTAACGCATTAAGCACTCCGCCTGGGGAGTACGGTCGCAAGACTGAAACTCAAAGGAATTGACGGGGGCCCGCACAAGTAGCGGAGCATGTGGTTTAATTCGAAGCAACGCGAAGAACCTTACCAGGTCTTGACATCCCGGTGCCCGGTCTAGAGATAGACTTTTCTCTTCGGAGACACCGGTGACAGGTGGTGCATGGTTGTCGTCAGCTCGTGTCGTGAGATGTTGGGTTAAGTCCCGCAACGAGCGCAACCCTTATCTTTAGTTGCCAGCATTTAGTTGGGCACTCTAGAGAGACTGCCGGTGATAAACCGGAGGAAGGTGGGGATGACGTCAAATCATCATGCCCCTTATGACCTGGGCTACACACGTGCTACAATGGTCGGTACAACAGGCAGCGAAGGAGCGATCCGGAGCGAATCTCAAAAGCCGATCTCAGTTCGGATTGCAGGCTGCAACTCGCCTGCATGAAGCTGGAGTTACTAGTAATCGCGAATCAGAATGTCGCGGTGAATGCGTTCCCGGGCCTTGTACACACCGCCCGTCACACCACGGGAGTTGGTAATACCCGAAGTCGCTGGGCTAACCCTTTTAGGGAGGCAGGCGCCGAAGGTAGGATCGATGACTGGGGTGAAGTCGTAACAAGGTAGCCGTATCGGAAGGTGCGGCTGGATCACCTCCTTTCTAGGGAGAAACGAGAACTGTCATGTTCTGTTTTGAGAGATCATAAGTCTTTCAAAGTTAAAAAGCTACTTGAAAGCGAATGTCAAGTAGGGTGCAAGGCAAGCGCAAGCTTGTGGGTGCACAAAAACCGTGGGGGTATAGCTCAGTTGGGAGAGCACCTGTTTTGCAAGCAGGGGGTCAAGAGTTCGAATCTCTTTATCTCCACCATTTTGTTCTTTGAAAACTCAATAAGAATCATCCAAGCAAAAATAAAAAACAAACACAGCACTAGATGTAAATCGAAGTGGGTGAATGTAATTTTTTTGTCTTTAGAATTCTCTTTTAAGAAACGGTCAAGTTATAAAAAGCATAGGGCGGATGCCTTGGCACTAAGAACCGATGAAGGACGTGGTAAGCTGCGAAAAGCTTTGGGGAGCCGCAAGCAGGCGTTGATCCAGAGATATCCGAATGGGGAAACCCACATACGGCAAACCGTATGTATCCTATGGTGAATACATAGCCATAGGAAGGGAACCCGGTGAACTGAAACATCTAAGTAGCCGGAGGAAGAGAAAGAAAAATCGATTCCCTGAGTAGCGGCGAGCGAAAGGGGAACAGGCCAAACTAGACTGGCTCTGCTAGTCTGGGGTTGCGGACCGATATAAGGGTACAAGTTGATAGCCAAATACCGCTGGGAAGCGGAACCGTAGAAGGTGATAGTCCTGTAGGTGAAATCAACGAATATCTGATCGGTATCCAGAGTACCATGGGACACGTGAAACCCTGTGGGAAGCCGGGAGGACCATCTCCCAAGCCTAAATATTCCTTAGTGACCGATAGCGCATAGTACCGTGAGGGAAAGGTGAAAAGAACCCCGGAAGGGGAGTGAAATAGAACCTGAAACCCTATGTTTACAATTGGTCGAAGCACGTTAAAGTGCGACGGCGTACTTTTTGTAGAACGGGCCAACGAGTTAAGGTGTGCAGCAAGGTTAAGGACTTCAGGTCCGGAGCCGAAGCGAAAGCAAGTCTGAATAGGGCGAATTAGTTGTATGCTTTAGACCCGAAACCGGGTGACCTATCCATGAGCAGGTTGAAGCGGGAGTAAAATCTCGTGGAGGACCGAACCCATATACGTTGAAAAGTGTTGGGATGACTTGTGGATAGCGGTGAAATTCCAATCGAACTCGGAGATAGCTGGTTCTCCCCGAAATAGCTTTAGGGCTAGCCTCAAGGAGAGTATCGCGGAGGTAGAGCACTGACTGACCTAGGGGCGTTTATACGTTACCAAAGTTTATCAAACTCCGAATGCCGCAGATATATACTTGGGAGTCAGACTGTGTGAGATAAGTTTCATAGTCGAAAGGGAAACAGCCCAGACCGTCAGCTAAGGTCCCAAAATATTAGTTAAGTGGGAAAGGATGTTGGACTACACAGACAACCAGGATGTTGGCTCAGAAGCAGCCATTCATTCAAAGAGTGCGTAATAGCTCACTGGTCGAGTGGTCCAGCGCCGAAAATGTCCGGGGCTCAAACTAATTACCGAAGCTACGGCTTGTATCTTTTAGATACAGGGGTAGGGGAGCATTGTATGTGGGACGAAGTCGTACCGGAAGGAGCGGTGGACTGCATACAAGAGAGAATGTTGGCATGAGTAACGAAAGCGAAGTGAGAATCTTCGCCATCGGAAGCCTAAGGTTTCCTGAGGAAGGCTCGTCCGCTCAGGGTTAGTCGGGACCTAAGCCGAGGCCGAAAGGCGTAGGCGATGGACAACTGGTTGATATTCCAGTACCACCTTAGATTGTTTGAGAGATGTAGTGACACAGAAGGGTAGGTAGAGCACACTGTTGGTTATGTGTGTCTAAGCAGGTAGGCTAGTGTGCAGGCAAATCCACACACTATTAGGCCGAGACGCGAATGCGAGGGAAATTTAGTACCGAAGTCGCTGATCCCACGCTGTCGAGAAAAGCTACTATTGAGAGATAAGGTGCCCGTACCGTAAACCGACACAGGTAGGCAGGAAGAGAATTCTAAGATGATCGAGAGAACCATTGCTAAGGAACTCGGCAAAATGACCCCGTAACTTCGGGAGAAGGGGTGCCCTTGAGAGTGAAGTCATACGACGTAAGCTTTTGAGGGCCGCAGAGAAAAGGCCCAAGCGACTGTTTAGCAAAAACACAGGTCTCTGCTAAGTTGAAAGACGAAGTATAGGGGCTGACGCCTGCCCGGTGCTGGAAGGTTAAGGGGAAGTGTTAGCGGTAACGCGAAGCACAGAACTTAAGCCCCAGTAAACGGCGGCCGTAACTATAACGGTCCTAAGGTAGCGAAATTCCTTGTCGGGTAAGTTCCGACCCGCACGAAAGGCGTAACGATTTGGGCGCTGTCTCGGCAATGGACTCGGTGAAATTACAGTACTCGTGAAGATGCGGGTTACCCGCGGCAGGACGGAAAGACCCCGTGGAGCTTTACTGCAGGCTGGCATTGGATTTTGGTATAATATGTACAGGATAGGTGGGAGACTTGGAAGCCGGAACGCCAGTTTCGGTGGAGTCGCCCTTTGGATACCACCCTTATTATACTAGGATTCTAACCATAGGCCATGAATCTGGTCTTGGGACATTGTCAGTTGGGCAGTTTGACTGGGGCGGTCGCCTCCAAAAATGTAACGGAGGCGCTCAAAGGTTTCCTCAGCACGGTCGGAAATCGTGCGTAGAGCGTAAAGGTAAAAGGAAGCTTGACTGCGAGAGCTACAACTCGAGCAGGATCGAAAGATGGACTTAGTGATCCGGCGGTACCGAATGGAAGGGCCGTCGCTCAACGGATAAAAGCTACCCCGGGGATAACAGGCTTATCTCCCCCAAGAGTCCACATCGACGGGGAGGTTTGGCACCTCGATGTCGGCTCGTCTCATCCTGGGGCTGAATTCGGTCCCAAGGGTTGGGCTGTTCGCCCATTAAAGAGGCACGCGAGCTGGGTTCAGAACGTCGTGAGACAGTTCGGTCCCTATCCGCCGTGGGCGCAGGAAATTTGAAAGGAGTTGTCCCTAGTACGAGAGGACCGGGATGAACAAACCGCTGGTGCACCAGTTGTTCCGCCAGGAGCATAGCTGGGTAGCTAAGTTTGGAAGGGATAAGCGCTGAAGGCATCTAAGCGCGAAGCCCCCCTTAAGATTAGATTTCCCATCACTTTATGTGAGTAAGACCCCTTGAAGACTACGAGGTTGATAGGCTGGAGGTGTAAGGGCAGCAATGTCTTTAGCTGACCAGTACTAATAGGTCGAGGACTTGATCAGATTAGAAGAGAGTTTTAAAGCGGATGATTCTTGTTGAGTTTTGAGAGAGCAAATAAGCTTTCTTGACAAAAGAATCTGGTGACGATAGCAAAGAGGACACACCCGTTCCCATCTCGAACACGGAAGTTAAGCTCTTTAGCGCTGAAGATACTTGGTGGGAGACTGCCTGGGAAAATAGGACGCTGCCAGTTTCAACTATTCTTAGGTAGCTCAATGGTGGAGCAACCGGCTGTTAACCGGTAGGCTGTGGGTTCGAGTCCCACCCTGAGAGCCATAGAGTCGGACCTAAGGAAACGCAAGTTTCCTTGGGAGAACCGAAGAAAACATAATGTCGCGGGGTGGAGCAGTTGGTAGCTCGTCGGGCTCATAACCCGGAGGTCGCAGGTTCAAGTCCTGTCCCCGCAACCATATTTGGCGGCATAGCTCAGCTGGCTAGAGCGTCCGGTTCATACCCGGGAGGTCACAAGTTCGATCCTTGTTGCCGCTACCAAATTGGGCCCTATGGTCAAGCGGTTAAGACACCGCCCTTTCACGGCGGTAACCCGGGTTCGAATCCCGGTAGGGTCACCAATTTCATTCAAGTAAGACACAAATATGGGCGCTTAGCTCAGTTGGGAGAGCACCTGCCTTACAAGCAGGGGGTCATTGGTTCGAGCCCAATAGTGCCCACCATATTTGGCCTAGTAGTTCAGTTGGTTAGAATGCCAGCCTGTCACGCTGGAGGTCGAGGGTTCGAGTCCCTTCTAGGTCGCCAAAGAGAAGTCGTAAGACTTCTTTTTTTGTTGCGTTTTTTTATGGCTTTTTCTCATTATCATCAGGCAAGTTCCAAATGTTCGCCTCAATATTCACTTTTGTAAAGCTTGTCTATCTTAAAAGATTCTTTTTGTCTCTCTTGATATTTTCCGATTTCTTCCTTTCAAAGAAATGATTAAATCGAATCTTGATTACATTGTGCCTAAGAAAAAAACTGACCGGGGCATTGGAGTCACCACGTGCATAATTATTCAAATACAATAGATTCGTGAATGTGATCATCTTTAACACAAATTAAGAATAGCACGATGATTTAATTATTTTGTGAATAATAATGACAAATTGAAGAATAACCACGCAAAGTGCTATACTTGAAATAGATGGAAATTCATAATAAAGCATGGTGCTTGCATGAGTGGTTTGGAAAAAAAGGAAACTAGTGCTGATTGGTTGATTTTGCCTGTACACGTTTAGAGATTGTGACGAATTGTACGTTCTGGAGGAGAAATAAATGAAAAAGACAATTGTTTTTCTACTTCTAGTCTTTGCACTGCTTATGACTGGCTGCAAACAGGAAACACCAGTGGTTGAAAAAGAGAAGGAACCAAGTGAGAGCAGTGGGATTGTTACTGAAGATAAGCGGGTGGTTCAGGCGTCTTTGGTCGATGATGAAATTTGGGGTGTTCTGCGGGATTTTAATGATCCACGATCCTCGAGCATTATTTTCTATCAACTTACTGATCAACTCAAAGAATTGAAACCTGACACGCCCTATGAAACAATTAGTGATGATCCACTTCAGCTGGGGATGGGAACAACGATTGCAGGTAACGGTGATTTGATCTCATTTCAGGACGATTCCTTGTTTCTGGCCTATCATCGAAAGACAAAAGAATTGGATTTTCAAAATCTCGATCAGCGATCAGCGAAAGCCTATTCCTATACCGGCGGTGCCTATGTGGGTGTGGAAGAGCAATGGATACGCGTACGAAATTCAATGAATCATAAACTTCTCTGGGAGGTGGAAGATCTATCAAATCCTTTGCAATTTTTCACATGGTATCACGATACGGTTCAATTTGCTTATTTATCCGGACAGAATGAAGTGAAATTCGCAAGTGTTGTAGAAGAAAAAATCCATTCGATTCCACTTTCTGGTTTTGCACCGGAAGGCTTGGTGGATTATACGAATTTGTTTTGGTCGGCCGACGGCACTCATTTGATTATGGAAGCCCTATGCGAGCATGGTGCGGTTCTGCAGGTGATTCACATTTCTACGGGTGAAGTGGTCTATGAATATGATTTTGATGACGACGGCACTTTATTGGGTGTTGCTGGCGGTAATCAATTGCTTGTGCTCGATGATGCGAAAGATCGAAAACTGATCCTCTGCAACTATTGGACCGGGGATGAAAAGATTTTGCTTGAAACCGAATTGTATATTCATTTCGCTATGCTGAACCGATATGAGAATACGGTCATCTATGATCTATACGACCCGGATAAAAAAGAACAAAGCATTCAAATCATGGATTTGAGTGAGATCGATATGGAAGCGCCTTCTTCCAACGTTTCTGAAAAGGCGAAACAACAAGAAATGGATCTTGCAAAGAGAATGAACGTACCCTGGTCTGTCATCGATCGCTTGATCGACAAAGGATATATCGTTGAAGAAATCGCAATAATGACCATCGACGATGTGAGGGGGCAGCTGTCTGATTCGCCGATTCTCTTGGAAATAATCGAGAAACAGCAGTCGGAGTAAATACTTTTATAAGGTATAGAGCCATTACAAAAAGTATTAGGAAAGCGAGTCTAATCTTCCGATCGTTGTGCTCGATAGAGATTGCCTTATCAAGCTTGAGAGTAAAATCGCACGGTTTTAAACAGCAAAATGGAGCCCTTCAAAGGCTCCATTTTGGGTTCATACAGATAATTTTATAAAAAACATTCGAACCTATTCAGTGGCGTAAAAGGACTTAAAGCCTTCCCTGAAGGCATCCATGACATCGGGCGTCTCATCGATATAGTAGGGACGGGCAATTTTACCGCCAGTGGCATAATCGGCATAATCCCACCAAATCAAGGCCTCGATCCTCGGATAATAAGGAAGTTGATCGAACATTTCCTTGATCCAAGTTTCTTTGTTTCCGCCGATGGAACTAGAAGAAAACTCGGTAATCAATAGGGGATAAGCGAATACTTTGTCATATTCTTTATAAATTGGATCAAAAATCTCTGCAAAGGAACGCCATCGTTCTCCTGGATAGAAATTTCCGGTATTGTAACCCGTCAGGCCGACAGCATCGATTTGATCAAGGGCGGGGAGGTAGGCGAGCATATGATTCCACCTGTATTGGGGAAAAGACCGTTCATTGGGATTGAAGATCCAACGGGCGTTGTCGGCGCCTTCCTCTTGAAAGATCTGATAGATCCAATTCCATGTATCCTTATATAATTGAGTTTCCATGCCAAAATACAAGGCAGAGTAATTGCACCAATCTCCATTCATCTCATTATTTAAACGAAAGAGGACGGGATCACCCTGTTGGCGGACGACGCGGGCCAAATCTCGAAGTTCTCTATCATAGGTGCCGTTTAGCACGGAATAAATAGATGACTCTAAACCATTGTCCTCATTGGTCTGCAGGGTAAGCTCAACCATACGATTTTCAGAGCGTGCATTCTGCAGGTCCGCTTGCAATTGATTCGGAGAATCAGTAAAGTTTGCATATCGTAGAATTAATGGGAAATTTGTGTCCAATTGTGCTTCCAGACTATTAACTGTAACGAGACTTCGGGGAGCACTGGGTTCGAAAATTCCCCAGAGTGGTTGTCCATTACTAGTGGAATTGGGCAATAGGCTTTGTAAAGCCTTCTTTGGATTGAAAAGGGGGACGCGAACACGATCGGATGGAGATTGCAAAAGCGATGGATCGAGAGGGTCCTCGGCTAGATAATAGGACAAAGCGTCTTCTATAGCTACGTGTTCATTAGAACGAATAATCAACAGGTCTCCCTGATAGGGGCCTCGCTCTACAAAGAATAGTTGATGAAACTGATAATAGTTGCTTTCATGTGTTAAAGCCTCTCTTTCATAAGTAACGTGATAGATTCGGTCTCCCTTAAAATGGAGGATCTCTTCGTTCAGGTTCAGTAAGGCTGGTGTGTTTCTAAATTGAGATGTTGAGTAAAAAGCGAAATTCCAAAAGCTTTCTTTTTTTTGAGGAAAGGATTGCGGAATCAATTCAATTTCCTTGTCATCAAGAGAAAGAGAAATTCCGACGGGCAAAAAAGCTTGATTAAAAGTTGCGCCGTTGGGAAACAACAGACCACTAGCCGACTCTGAATCCCAAAGGTATCGATTTCCTTCTACGGATGCAAAGGTATGTGGGGAAGCAGAGTCGGCATATCCGCTAGTGGACAGGCTGAGGATCAAGGTGATTGTGATACTAATTATCAGAATAACTCTTTTCATAAATTCCCTCCTAATTGAAAAAAGACTCCTTTCGGAGTCTAAAATTTCAACAATACGTCATTACGTCATCAATTAGATTGCACGCTCGACACGTTTAGAACGCAAACAACGTGTACAAACATTCATTCTTTTTGGCGTGCCATCAACAATCACGCGTACTTTTTGTACGTTGGGTTTCCAAGATCGTTTGATATGACGGTTTGAGAATGTTACAATATTTCCGGAAATTTTTCCTTTTCCACAAATTTCGCAAACTTTTGCCATGACTACACCTCCTAACATCTCTTAACGAACATCGCTATTTTACCACATTATAGAAGTGTTTGGCAAGGCTAAATATATGATTAAAATACTGTAAGTTGAATTGTTTGCCGAAATTTGGTATGCTTTTCCTGATAGCTCACAGAAAAAAGCGATAGGAGGGGTATTATGGCAGTATATTTAGAAAATGAAATTGGTAAAATTATTATAGAAGATCAAACAATAGCAAAGATTGCAGGCATGACAGCCACAGAGTGTTATGGGTTAGTTGGCATGGCGCCATCAAGCACAACGGATGGTCTTGTTGAATTGCTCAAGGGTGAGAATGTAACGAAGGGCGTTAAGGTCCATGTTGAAGAAGAGACAAATTTAATCATTGATTTGTATGTGATCATGCAATTTGGAACGAAGATATCTGCGGTTGCAAAAAATGTTATTGAAACCGTTAAGTATAATGTTGAAACGTACACAGGACTTTCCGTATTTAAGGTTAACATCCATGTTCAAGGTGTACGCATTCAAAACAACTAGGAGGTTTCATACACATGAAGGGTATTAATGGGCAGTTATTTAAACGTGCATTTGTTGCGGCTGCCGTAAATTTAGATGCGCATCGTGAATTAGTCGATGCATTAAACGTTTTTCCTGTGCCGGATGGCGATACAGGAACAAATATGTCGAAAACGATTCTAACCGCCGCAGAGAGCGTTAAGCAAGCTGACGGTGAAGATATTGGAAAAGTAATAAAAGCTGCTTCTAACGGCGCTCTGATGGGTGCTAGAGGCAACTCAGGTGTTATTTTATCTCAATTACTACGTGGATTTTACAAGGGGACAAAAGACATCGAAGAATTGGGTGTCGTTGAACTGGCAGCTGGTCTTGATCATGCCCGTGAAACGGCTTATAAGGCAGTCATGAAACCCGTTGAGGGTACCATGCTTACCATTGCCCGCGTTGTTGCGGAAAAAGCCCTTGAACTATCCACGCAAGATATGGAGATCGAGGAATTTATGGAAGCCTTGCTTGCCCACGGTGATGAGGTCTTGGAACAAACACCAGATATGTTGGCCGCACTTAAGGAAGCAGGTGTAGTAGATTCAGGTGGCAAGGGTGTTATGCTTCTACTTCACGGATTCTACGCAGGCCTGACTGGCAAGATTGCCGTACAGGAGTCTATGGATTCAGTTCAAATGCCATCGAGAACCTTGCAACCCAATGAAGAGATTGAAGAAGGGTATTGCACAAATTTTATGGTCTTGAAACCAAAAGGTTCGATTGATGATTTCCGAAATATTCTTGATAAATTGGGTGATTCAATGGTCATCGCCGAAGCGGAAGATATCTTCAAGGTGCATATTCACTCCAAGGAACCGGGTGTGATCTTACAGGAAGCATTAAAACTTGGTGAATTAACGGAAATAGAAATTGATAATATGCGTTTCCAACAGGAAGAAAAAAATCTGAAGGACATGCAAGCTGCCGCTCCGATTGAAAAAAAACCATTTAGTTTTTTGTCTGTCTCTGCGGGAAGAGGATTTAGTGAAGTATTTAAAAGTTTGGGTGCTGATCAAATTATTGCAGGGGGCCAGACCATGAACCCCAGCACGGAAGATTTGGTGGCCGCCATTGAACGCACGGGTGGAGAGACTGTCTATATTTTGCCAAACAATGGAAATATCGTTTTAACGGCCCAACAATCGGCAAAATTAAGCAAGCGAGATGTTCGTGTTATTCCGACCAAGACCATGCCGGAAGGGATTGCTGCTATGTTGGCTTTCCATACAGGAGCATCGGCGGACGACAATGAGGCTGCCATGCTTGAAGCTTTGCCGGAAATTACGACTGGTCAAATTACTTTTGCCGTACGTGACACAACGGTCAATGGTATTGATATTCAAGTTGATGACATCATAGGCATCGGAAAAAAAGAAATTCTTTGCAAGGGTGATGAAATGAATGCAGTCACCACGGTACTAGCTGAGAAACTCGTTGATGATGCAGACATCATTACCATTTATTATGGTGAGGACGTCGAGGAAGAGAAGGCGAATGCTCTCGTTGAAGCCTTCGAAGAAGTTTTTGATGATATTGACATTGAATTGGTTTATGGGGGTCAGCCCGTATACTACTATATTTTATCGATCGAATAAGCCGCTATTAGCGGCTTTTCCTTATGGGAGGACGAAATGAAACTGAACCGCTTGTCGGGCTTGGGACAAAAAAGAATTGAAAAACTAAAAGAAATTGGAATCACCAATATGGCTGACTTGCTGACGTATTTCCCTACTCGTTATGAATGGATTGAAACAAGGCTTGAGATGTATCATGAGAATCCGAAGAACAGTTTTCAGCTTGAAATTTTAATTGAAAGTGTGCAACAGAAACCAAAGTATCTGCTTTTTTCCGGTTTTGCTGAACAAATTCCCATTCAGATTATGTTTTTTCATCAAAGTTATCGGATGCAATCAATTCGACCCAATCAGTCCTATCGATTCCAAGGTAAAATTCAAAAATGGAAAAACAAATTGCAAATGGTCAATCCCATTTTAGCAAAAGAAATTACCGATGAGCGGGTCTTTTTACCGGTATATCGATTGCCCTCAGGCATCTCTCAAACCATGTTTCGACAATGGGTTCGACAAAGCATTGAAAAGGAATCTGTTTTTGAACGCGATTATTCACCTTTTTTTGGTGACCAGTTTGGTAGCCATTTCGAGGCCATTCGCACCATGCATTTTCCTGAAAATCCATCAAATCTGGAGAAAGCGCGAAAGCGCTTAGCAGCAGAAGAGGCAGTGCAGTATCAACTGGCACAAATTCTTACAAAGCAAGCAAATCGATTAGGAATTTCTCATATCGATATCGATATCAATCAATTAACAGAGTCTTTGCCGTTTCAATTGACAGATGGCCAGCTTAAATCCATATCAGAGATCCATACAGACATGATTGCACCACAGCCGATGTATCGGCTGCTGCAAGGTGATGTTGGCTCTGGTAAGACTGTTGTCGCCTTTTTGAGCATGGCAATTTCCGTCTTGTCTGGCTATCAAGCAGCCTATCTTGCCCCAACAGAAGTGTTGGCCCATCAGGTATATGAAAAAGCCATTCCCTTTTTCGAAAAAGCCGGCATTCCCTGTGCTTTGGTGACGGGTTCAACGAAAAAGAGAGAACGCGCAGAAATAGCCGAGCGAATCAAGGCGGGCGAATGTCTTTCAGTCTTTGGCACCCATGCTTTATTGTCGGACAATCTTGACTTTGCTCACTTGAGTTTGGTCGTAACCGACGAGCAACATCGCTTTGGGGTGGCGCAGCGTTCAAAGTTACAATCGAAAGGTCCGGCAGTGGATGTGCTTGCTATGAGCGCGACACCGATTCCGCGTACCTTGGCCTTAACACTTTTTGGAGAGATGTCACTTTCGGTAATTGATTCCCTTCCGGCAGGAAGAAAACCAATCCGTACCTACTTAGTAGGCCCGCAAAAGCGTAAGGATGCCTATGGCTTTTTAGAAAACGAAGTAGAAAAAGGCCATAGAGGATTCGTAGTTTGTCCTCATATTGATCTGGCTGATGAAGCTGATGAATCGGATCCTATGAGCATCGAAAAACTGGAGGGGGAGATTCAACACGCTCTCCTAAGCCGTACTAAACATACGACCCTTCATGGTCGAATGAAAAAGGATCAACAGAATCGCGCCATGGAAGCCTTCAAATCTGGAAAAACTCCGATTTTGCTGTCGACTACAATCATTGAAGTTGGAATCGATATTCCTCAAGCTACGGTTATTTTTATCGAAAGTGCTGAACGATTCGGTTTGGCTCAATTGCATCAGCTGCGCGGACGTGTAGGCCGATCCGACCGTCAATCCTACTGCATTTTAATTTGCCATACTAAATCGGAAAAGGCTATTGAACGCATGCGTGTACTGGTAGAATCCCAAGATGGCTTTGAAATCGCAGAAAAAGATTTAAGACTACGCGGGCAAGGAAATTTATTTGGTCTGGAACAACATGGATCTTTTGGCTTTACCCATCTCGATCTTGCCATCGATCAAGAAATATGGGAGACTGTTCGTCAAGCCATCTCAACCATGGATCAAAAAAGGATCCAGTCTTTTTACACCTATGCCCGTCGTCATTTAGACAATTTAAAAGAAATGAGGAACTGTGATGCGAGTAATAACAGGTAAAGCAAAAGGAATTCCCTTGCAATCACCCCGAGGATACGATATACGCCCGACAACCGATAAGGTAAAAGGGGCAATTTTCAATCGCATAATGAATGTATATCCAGAGGATGTCGTTCTCGATCTGTACGCAGGTGCAGGAGGAATGGGTATAGAATTTTTGAGCCGAGGTGCCGAGAATGTTAAGTTGGTAGACATGGATCGAGATCATTGCCGGCTGATAGAAGAAAATTTACAGAAAACCCACCTGGTGGGCGAAGTGATTTGCAATGATGTTGAAGCCAGTTTGAGAAAATTTGCCATAGAGGGTTTAAAATTTGATATAATCTTTATGGACCCACCTTATGAACAAGGTTTTGCTCAAAAAAACCTTCAATTGCTGGATTCCTTGCAACTTCTAAAGGAAAACGGGATGATTATCGTTGAACATGAGGCGGCGTTGTCGTTAAACCTGACTTTTGAGAATTTTTCATTTGTCGATGATCGAAAGTATGGAAGCATTCGAATTACCTATTTCAAACAAGGGAGCTGAAAACGTGAAGGTTGTTTATCCAGGCAGTTTTGATCCCATTACATATGGGCATTTAGATATTATCCGTCGTTGTTCTATGAAATTTGATGAAGTGGTTGTTGCAGTATTAGAAAACAACAATAAGAAAACCTTATTTTCCTTGGGGGAACGAAAAACCTTGATCCAGGAAGCCGTGGAAGAGCTTGAGAATGTGACCGTAAATACTTTTTCGGGTCTTTTGGTTGATTACGTGGCTCAAGAGCAATTTGATTTTGTCATACGCGGATTGAGAAGCGTATCTGATTTTGAATATGAGTTTCAAATGGCCTTGGTCAATCATCAACTTGACGCCTATACAGAGACTCTGTTTATGGTGACCAGTAGCCGATATTCATATTTAAGTTCAAGCATTGTTAAAGAAGTGGCTTCATTTAGCGGGAATGTCGGTTTGATGGCTCCAGCTCATGTGGCTGAAGCTCTGCAGAAAAAATTTCAGGAAGGAGAATAAGAATGGAACAAGAAACTCAATACAAAAAAGTCATGGAACTGATGGATCAGTTGGAAGATCTAATTGAGGATAGTCCAACAACCTTCAGCAGTAAAGTTAAAATTGATAAAAATGAAGTGATGGAGATTCTGAGAACCATTCGGATTGAACTTCCCGATGCCATAAAAAAAGCGGTAATTACCAATGATGAACGAGAGTCCATTGTCAATAAGGCAAAAGAAGATGCAAAAATCATTATCGACGACGCAAAGAAGCGTGCAGAACAAATGACCGCTAATCACGTGATCACGAAATCAGCAGAAGCAACAGGACGCCGTATGGTAGACGAAGCTGAGATGAAAAAGAGAAAGATAAAAAATGACAGTGTATTATATGCGGACCGCGTTATCGGAAAGGTAGAAGGGGATATGAGAGAGGTCTTGAAGGAAATGGAAGACACTTTGAATCGTGTCTATCGAACAAGAAAAGAGTTGGAAGATTTAAAGGAATAGATGGGGTGAAAAAAGGGATGATTAATCATCCCTTTTTTGGTGCCGTTCGAAGTCCTGTTCCCAAGGCAAATGAAGTTTTTGCACCCAAGTGGTAAATATCTTTTGTAGCTAAATCAAGACTCAACCCCCTGGGGGGCGTATCCGAATTCCAGCTTTCCGCTACATTTGACAAAAGTGGTACGCTTCCAATCAATTTGATCTTCTTCATCAAAGTTTGACCGGTATCTGTAAACCCAAGGGGTTTTAAATAGGAGGGTCCTTGAGTCTTGAAAGAGGATGCAAGTATTTTTGTATAGCCCAAAAGAATAGATAATAAATACCGTTTTATTCTAGAAGCTGGATATCGTTTTGAAGTCATGGACTCCACCAATTCACTATAGGACGCAACCTGATGAATCTTCTTCCATAATAGATTTTCCATTCCTTCTTCACAGCCGGCGTATTGTGCAAGTGCGGATGGGGAAAGAAGACAAATTCGATACTGAAGGAGGGGGAAATAGGCTTCTAGATCTTGATACTTTCGATTTTCCTCATAAAAATGAGACAGCGAATGAAGCGATTTTTCCGGTACAAGGACACCAGGTTTTCCGCCTGCATGTAAATGCCGTCGAATCGCCGATGCACTTTCCATAACACCTTGAATGGCTTGATCGTGATAGTTCGCTCCCTGACGTTGATAGGTATGAATTTGAAAGCCTTGATTTCTAGTCAGCATGGCTTTCACGTATTCAATGCCAAGAATATTATTGGGTTTCGAAAAAAATCCTTTTTCAGAAATTGAAATTTCTTGTTCTAAAACCTTGGCAATGGCACTGGAATAAGAGAGACCACCTTGCATGGCCAAGGGGATTTGAGAAGAAAAGCGTTCACCATGATTGCGCAAATAGCCCTGAACGTGAAGAAAATCATCGATGTTGCCAGACTCACTTCCAAAGATCAAATCTGTTACGATGCCTGTGGCTTCTAGGCTCCAAATCGCGCCTAATGCAAAAAACTCTGCACTAGCTAATACGTAAGCAGGGTGTAGCTCTAAAACCAAATCTGCACCATAAGAGAGGGCTACTTGCGTTCTGCGCTCGGCATTGATAATTGCAGGTTCACCGCGTTGAACAAAATCCCCGCTCATGACCACAACAACCGCATCGGCCTTGCTAATCTCTTTTGCTTTCTTTAAATATAATTCATGTCCATGGTGAAATGGATTGAATTCAGCAATGCAACCAACTATTTTCATTGATCATCCTCCTGTATCTAGCCTACCTTGTCCATTTGAATTCGTCAATTACAGGCAATAAATTTGTATCGATTGAATCATTTGCTTTATTGCTTTTTGGTGTTTCTTGTATTATTATTGTATGGACTATTAGAATTTGAGGAGGGAATTGTATGAAAGTTTTAGTTATTAATTGTGGAAGTTCATCATTGAAATATCAATTGATCGATATGACAGATCAGACTGTTCTTGCAAAAGGATTAGGCGAAAGAATTGGAATCGAAGGTGCCATTGTAACCCATGAGACACCGGGTAAGGAAAAACACATCGTTCAAAAGCCGATGGAAACACACAAAGAGGCTTTAGAAGTTGTTTTAGAATCCATCGTTGATCCGTCTGTAGGGGCGATTTCTTCATTGAAAGAAATTGATGCGGTTGGACATCGCGTTGTTCATGGTGGAGAGGAGTTCGCTTCTTCTGTTATGATCACAGATGCAGTAATTGCAGCTATGGAAAAATGTTCAGAATTGGCTCCCTTACATAATCCGGCAAACTTAATTGGGATTCACGCATGCATGGAATTGATGCCTGGCGTGCCTATGGTTGGTGTTTTTGATACAGCCTACCATCAAACCATGGATAAGGCGACCTTCCTTTACGCCTTGCCATACGAGCTTTATGAGACACATAAAATCCGTCGATACGGATTCCACGGAACCTCGCACAAATATGTTGCAGAGCGTGCTGCGGATATGATGGGCAAATCATTGGAAGATTTAAAATTGATTACATGCCACCTTGGAAACGGTGCTAGTGTTGCAGCGATTTCCGGAGGAAAAGTGGTTGACACAAGCATGGGATTCACACCGCTTGAAGGCTTGGTTATGGGTACTCGCTGTGGCGACATGGATCCTGCCATCGTAACGTTTTTGATGGAAAAGGAAAACATGTCGATTGCAGAGGTTAACTCTTTAATGAATAAGCAATCCGGTGTATTAGGAATTTCAGGCGTAAGTAGTGATTTTCGCGATATTGAAGCGGCTGCGGCTGAAGGCAATGAGCGTGCGGAACTTGCATTGGCGAAATTCTATCTACGTGTCAGAAAATATATTGGAGCATACCTAGTGGTTATGGGCGGAGTCGATGGCATCGTATTCACTGCTGGTTTGGGAGAAAACTCCAAGATTGCTCGCGCTGAGATTTGCAAGGACCTTGCTGGTCTTGGTATTGAGATCGACGACGTGCGTAACGACATGAGAGGCAAAGAAGCCTTTATCCAAAAGGAAGACGCCTCCGTTGCTTTGATGTGTATTCCAACAAATGAGGAATTAATGATTGCCAAGGATACTTTGTTATTAATCAAAGGATAACTTGACAAACGTTGGAAACCTCAATATAATTAACTGTGCTGCATTGAGGTGATAATATGCGATATAATCTTGAAGTTTTTAAGAAAAGCGAAGAGCTCCAAACCTCATTTCATTCGGAATTCCAACTTCCGTTGGAGGATGCCTACAGATCCGTTTTACGGGTTCAAGGTCCGATCGTAATGACGGCTGAGTTATACCGAGTAGAGGATGAAATTTTATGCTACGGGAAATTCTCTTTTTCGACTATGGAGCACTGTACAAGGTGCTTGGATTCAATGCAGATTGAATTCAACTCAGAGTTTCGTGCGAAAATTGTTGCTGAAGACTTCACGGATGATTCTGAAGAATATTGTTTGCTCTACCGAGATGGTGAGTTAGCAATTGAGGAATTGATTCAAGAAGTAGTCCGCATCGAATACCCTTTACAGCATATTTGCGGACTCGAATGCAAAGGACTTTGTCCAAGATGTGGTGTTAATTTGAATCATGAAAGTTGCCAATGCGAAAATGAGGATATTGATCCACGACTCGAGAAACTAAAGAATCTTTTTAAATAAGGAGGTGTCTCAATGGCTGTACCTAAGAAAAGAACAACCAAAGCGAAACGTGATTCACGTCGAGCGAGCAATTCAAAGCGGGTAGCTGTACAATTAGTAAATTGCCCACAATGCCACGAGCCGAAACTGCCTCATCACGTATGTAAAGCATGTGGTTACTACGGGAGCAAGGAAGTTGTAGAAGCGAAATAAGAGATAGAAGCAGCCTAGACTGCTTCTATTTTTTTTGCCTATTTTTATGGTATAATAGCTAGGTATGAATAATAAGGAGGGATAGTATGCGAATTGCGATAGATACCCTGGGGGCAGACCTCGGTTCAGATAGAATCGCGAAAGGCGCCATTCAGGCGTTGGGACAATCCAAAGAAATATCGATCCTTCTCATCGGAGATGAATTGGTTTTGAAGCCAGTGGTTACTCCGGATATTTCAGATCGAGTTTCCATTGTCCACACAAGAGAAAAAATTGAAACAACAGATAAACCGGTCATGGCGATTCGAAGGAAAAAACAAGCATCCATGGTTATGGGTTATCAATTGTTAAAAGAAGGAAAAGCCGATGCTCTAGTCTCTTGTGGCAATACGGGAGCCTTGTTGGCAGGGGGGCTTTTTCTCTCTGGTCGAATCAAGGGGATAGAACGACCTGCCTTGACGCCGGTGATCCCGACAATGGATGGACCTAAGATTATGCTGGATGCAGGCGCAAATGTGGATTGCAAGGCAAAGTTTTTGCTGCAGTTTGCTCAAATGGGAAAAATCTATTCTGAACGTGTATTTGAAAAGAAGAATGCAAAAGTCGGATTGTTGAATATCGGCGCTGAACCTGGCAAGGGAAGCCAATTGTACAATGAAGCCTATGGACTGCTTGACGCATCTGTCGAGAACTTTATTGGGAACGTGGAAGCGCGAGATGTGCTTGAGGGTAACTACGATGTTCTTGTGGCAGATGGATTTGCTGGAAATATTCTCTTGAAAGCTGTTGAAGGCACGGCTTCAACACTTTTCGGACTATTAAAGACATCATTCACGGCTAGCTTTTTCTCCAAATTGGCAGCCTTGATTATGAAAAAACCTCTTGGCGGGATCAAAGATCGTTTTGATTACCACGAAGTGGGAGGGGCACCGCTTTTAGGCATTCAACATCCCGTTATTAAAGCCCATGGAAGTTCCGATGAAACCGCTATGATGAATGCCGCTCTATTCGCGGAGAAATTCACAAAAGCGGGTGTGATACAAGCCATTCAGAAACTTAACAATGAGGAGGAGTAAACATGCATTTTGAAACCGTTCAAAATATTATTGCAGAGAATTTGGATATTGAAAAAGAGAAAATTCAATTGAACTCACGATTCAAAGAAGACCTTGATATGGACTCTATCGAATTGATGGAAGTTGTCATGGCTTGTGAAGAAGAATTTGGTGTTGAATTTCCCATTGAAAATGCCGATTCCATCACAAGCGTGCAGGATGCGGTCAATCTAGTCAAAGATATAAAGAAATGAGCTCAATAGGGCTCATTTCTTCCATACATAGAGAGGGGAGGGAACTATGATTACAAAAATTCAATACACCTTTCAGGATGCAAATCGATTAACTGAAGCATTAACCCATAGTTCGTATGCCAACGAACATCGAGAGCAAGGATTGAAATGCAATGAGCGATTGGAATTTCTGGGGGATTCAGTTTTAAGTATCGTAATCAGCGATTATATCTATCGCCGTTTCATGGATCTTGACGAGGGGGATTTAACAAAAATTCGTGCATCGATTGTCTGTGAAGACTCCCTTGCCATCGCAGCCAAGAAAATTGATTTGGGTCAGTTTTTGTACTTGGGAAAAGGGGAAGAGCTGACTGGTGGACGAAAAAGAAAATCAATTCTGGCTGATGCATTTGAAGCGGTAATTGGAGCGATTTACTTGGATGGCGGAATCGAAGAGGCTCGTAGCTTTATTTCAGAATCACTAAAGGCAATTATCGACGCCGGAATTCACGGTCGATTGAACCGTGATTACAAAACGGAGTTTCAAGAGTATGTCCAACGAAATGGAGAAGTCGCTATACGTTACGATATTATTGATCAAACAGGTCCAGACCATTGCAAGGAATTTCAGGCAGCTGTTTATGTCGACAATCGATTGTATGGACAAGGTATCGGTTTCTCTAAAAAAGAAGCGGAGCAAGAAGCCGCACAAGATGCCCTAGAAAAATTGTCATAAAGAAGGTGAAGCAGGTGTATTTAAAAAGAATCGAAATGAAAGGATTCAAGTCTTTTGCCAATCGAACAGCATTGAACTTTGAGCCGGGAATCACCTGTATCGTTGGTCCGAACGGCAGTGGGAAGAGCAATATTTCTGATGCGATCAAATGGGTCTTGGGTGAACAAAGTTCCAAAGCCTTGCGGGGCGAAAAAATGGAAGATGTCATCTTTGCAGGAACCCACAAAAGAAAAGCAACGGGATACGCGGAAATTTCTTTGATCCTCGATAACGAGGAACGTTCACTTCCTATTGATTATTCCGAAGTCGCTATTACCCGGAGGTTGTATCGTTCGGGAGAAAGTGTCTACGCCATCAACCGTAAATCTGTTCGACTAAAGGATATCCGAGATATTATGTTTGATACAGGACTGGGTGTTAATGGCTACTCCATGATCAGTCAAGGAAAAATTGATCATATTCTAAGCAAGGACTCTAGTGAACGCCGCGCGGTTTTTGAAGAAGCTGTGGGAATCGCGAAGATTAAGTCGAAAAAAGAAGAGACGGGTCGAAAGTTGGAGCGGACAGAACAAAATCTGGAGCGAGTTCAAGATATATTGTTGGAACTTGAGCAACAATTAGAACCCCTTCAAGTGGAAGCTGAAGAAGCAAAGAAATACAAACTTCTTTTCGAAGACATGCGCAGCCTTGATGTCAGTTTGGTCATTAATGATCATGATCATACAAAAAAACGTGTGCTACAAATCCGGGAACGAAATGAATTCGCCCAAGAACGCCTAAGTCTACTTACAGACGATCGTATGAGGTTGAGGGAAAACCTTAACGAACGGGAGACTTTCTTTGTGGAAAAGGAAGAAGCCCTTCGCGAGGCAGAACAGGGCCATCAAACCTTACAAATTCAAAAGGCAAACCTGGATCATGAACACTCACGAATTAAGGAAAAGGAAGAGGCTCTAGAAAAAGAGCGCCTCGAATTGGAAGAAAAATCAGAAACGACAAAAGCCCTTCAAGTAAAAGAACGCGGCCGTTTTTCTATTATTGAAGAAGAGTTTTTAGCCTTAAATCGTGAATTGGATAACATCGAAACAGAATTAAGTCAATTGGACTCTGGAAATGAAGAACTTGAAAGCCAACGTACTTCCATGATGGAAGCCCTTGATCAAAAACGAAAGTCCCTTCACAATCTAACCAATAGGCTCTCGCAAGCCAAGGAACTTCACAACGAATACAGGCAAAAATATTTTGAGGTAGCCGGCGAAAAAAAACGGTACGAAGACCTGCTTCAACAACAGAATGAAAAGGCAATTACTAAAGAAGCAGAGTTAGAAAAAATAATGGCCAAGCAAAAGGAAGAAGCTGCAAGCTTAACGAAAAATCAAGAAGCCTATGACGATAGCGGTTTAAAGCGGGAAAACTTGATCTATCAATTGCGAGAAGAAAAAAACACTTTGAGTCAGGTTGACCACGACTTGGATCGCATTGGCAATAAAATTCAGTTTGAAAAACGCGCGATCGACGGATATGAGGGATATTTCCGCGGTGTCCGCCAAATTATGGGAGAACGTGACAATGAACCCCAAATGAAAAAAAGAATTCTTGGTGTTGTCACAGACCTAATTGATGTACAACCTAAATACCACAAAGCCATTGAAACAGCTTTGGGTAATGCCCTTCAGAATATTGTGGTTCGTACGGAAGAAGACCTCAAATCCATTGTTCGCACTGTCAAGAAAAAGAGATTTGGTCGAATTACGATTTTACCCATGGACTTGATTCGTCCAAATTCAATGCCGGAAAGGGATCAAGATGCTGGTATGCTTGCTTCTCAAGCAGTCAACTGCAAAGACGAGTTTATCCCAGTTGTTCAATTCTTATTGGCAAGAACCTTTATTGCAGAAACCATGGATGAAGGCCTAGCCATCGCAAAAAAGACTAAAATGCGTTACCGCGTAGTGACCATTGACGGTAACATGATTAGACCTGGCGGAGCTGTATCAACGGGTGAGTTGAATCGAGAAGGTGGTTTGCTGGAACGAAAAAGTCTCTTGTCTCAATATCAGCAGGAAAAAGAAACATACACCAACAAAAAACGGACCATTCAAACGCGGCTTCAAGGCATCGCCAAGGAACTGGAAGAACAGGAACATTTGATGCAAGAAAGCAAGGACCGAAAAGACTTTATTGAAATTCAGGTAAAGACCTTGTTGAATCAAGTTACCTTCCTGCAGAGGGACCACGAAACCTTAATCCGAGAGAAACGCGGTTATCAAAACACTTACGAGCAATTGTGCCGTGATGAAGAACGAATGAGCCATCAAATTTCGCATGCTGATGAAGAACAAAATGACCTGACAGAGCAGCGAACGATCCTCGAGACTGAAATTGAAGAGGGTTCCACGAAAATGAAAGATCTGGAGCGTAAGATGCTTAAAGATCTCAATGTTCGTCAACCAAAAGAAGTACAGCGGGCGTCTTTGCTGGAGAAGATTCACCATAAAGAATTTTTGCGTAACGAGTATCAAAACAGAATGAGCGCCTTTCAATCCCAGCTTGACGAGGGGCAATTTAATCAAACAAGGAATCGCGAAGATCGAATCGGCATTCAAAGAAAGATCCAGGAACTTGATCAACAAATGATCCTGATGCTTTCACGTATGACAGATGCAGAGGAAAGGCGGAATGCTTTGACGCAAGAAATACAGGAAGCCAAGCAAACCAGTCAAAGTATGAACCAACGTTATTACGAAATCGATGATGAGTTGTCGGAGTTAAAAGATCGATTGCGAAAAGATGAAGTGAATCTTACCAAGAGTGAGATGCAAGAAAAACAACAGGTTGAATACCTTTGGGAGCAGTATCAAATGTCCATCGCCATGGCTCGAAAAATTGCCCTTGAAGACTTCGCCGTCGCTACAGCACGAAGTACCGTTAAAGATCTTAAGAAACAAATACGGGACCTGGGAGAGGTCAATTTGACATCCATTCAAAAATTCGAGGAAGTCAATGAACGTTTCACTTTTCTCAGCCAACAGCAAGCGGATTTACTTTCTGCAAAAAAAGATCTAGAATCTTTGATTCACGAATTGGTTGATTCTATGGAAAAGAGTTTTCTGGCTGAAATGGAAGCAATTCGCAAACAATTTACACAAACCTTTACCCATCTCTTTGGTGGAGGAGACGCCGATATTCAACTACTCGATCCATCTCAACCTTTGACCACGCCGATTCGCATCGTCGCACAACCACCAGGGAAGAAACTTTCTAACATATCGGTACTATCCGGTGGAGAAAAGGCTTTAACAGCAATCGCTTTGATGTTTGCGATTATTCAATTGAAACCCACGCCCTTTTGCGTGCTCGATGAGATTGAAGCAGCCCTAGATGACGCGAATATTAAACGGTTTACTGACTTTCTTCAGGAGCATTCTGCCATGTCTCAATTCATCATCATCACTCATAAGCAAGAAACCATGCGCGCTGCAAAGGTCTTGTACGGGATTACCATGCCTGAAAAGGGAGTTAGTTCGGTTTTGTCTGTGAAATTGGAGGACCTGAAACCAGAGGAGTATATTAATTAGGAGGCACAATTCTTGGAAAAGAAGAATGGTTTTTTTAAAAAATTATTTGGCGGCTTAGAAAAGACACGTCAACAACTGACCAATCGCATTTCGGCCCTGGTTAGCGGTCATAGCGAACTGGACGAAGAATTCTATGAAGAATTGGAAGAGATTCTGATTCTTTCTGATATGAGTTTTGATACGGTGGAAGCATTGGTTCAAGAAGTAAAAAAACGCGCAAAAAAAATGGGCGCAACAGAATCAAAACTAGCCGAAAGCTTAATTCGAGAGATCTTGATTGACTGGCTTACCAATCATCCCAATGAAGCAAAGCCAAAATCGAAACCCCATATCCTTTTGGTTGTGGGCGTAAACGGTGCTGGAAAAACAACCACTTGTGGAAAAATTGCAGCCCTGGAAAAAAGAAAGGGACAACAAGTTATGCTTGCTGCTGCAGACACTTTTCGTGCCGCAGCCGTCGAGCAATTAATGGTTTGGGGCGAACGGGCTCAAGTGCCTGTTATCTCTCAGGGACAAGGTGCTGATCCAGCTGCTGTTGTATTTGACGCCGTTCAGGCGGCCAAGTCTAGAAATATCGATCTTTTAATCTGTGATACAGCAGGCCGCCTACACAATAAGAAAAACCTGATGCTGGAATTAGAAAAGATTCATCGGGTGCTTAAGCGTGAAGCAGCAGATGCCAGCATCGAAGTTTTACTCGTCTTAGATGCAACCACGGGTCAAAATGCCGTTCACCAGGCGAAAACCTTTCATGCCATTACCCCGCTTGATGGGATCATCCTAACCAAGCTGGACGGCAGCTCAAAAGGGGGCGTGATTGTCCCTATTGTGCAGGAGCTTCAGATCCCCATTCAATTTATTGGTGTAGGGGAAGGTCTCGATGATTTGCAGGAATTTAATGCTGAAAAATTTGTTGATGCATTATTTCCAGAAACCGTTGACAAAGCATAAAAAAACAAGTATACTTTGATTACTGTCAAGCAAAAACCTTTACGAGGTGCAAGATGAATATTGAAGATTTAGCATTGCATAATGATTTCTATGGAAAACTTTTAAGTGAAAGACAACAAGAAGTTGTTCATATGATATGTGAAGAAGATTTCAGTTTAACTGAAAGCGGAGAAAACCTAGGAATTACCAAACAGGCCGTATCCGAAGTGCTTAGACGTTCAACAAAAAAGCTTCAATCTTTCGAAGACAAACTTGGCATGATTCAGCGATTTCAAAAGGTTGTTTCTCAATTGCAAGCAATCGATCAAGAACTCGGAAGAATGGACGAAGTCCTCAACAAAGATCAACACAATAAAATTCAAGATATGCGACAACAAATACAAAATATGATGAAACAATTTTAGGTGATGACATGGCGAACATATTCGAAAATTTATCGGACCGTATTCAAGGTTCATTAAAGAAGCTGACACAACGCGGCAAATTGACAGAAAAAGATTTAAACACTGCCTTGCGCGAGGTCAAATTGGCTTTACTCGAAGCTGATGTCAATTACAAAGTCGTAAAAGACTTTATTGGCAAGATCAAGGAACGTGCAATTGGCGTTGAAATACTTGAATCACTCAATGCAGGACAACAGGTTGTTAAAATTGTTAATGAAGAGCTTGCCCAACTAATGGGTGGCAAGTCAGAACCCTTAATGGTTGAAGGCATGCCTGCAGTCTTGATGCTATGTGGCTTGCAAGGCGCTGGTAAAACAACAATGGCTGCCAAGCTTGCTAAAAAAATACGCGAATTGGGACACGCGCCACTTTTGGTGGCTTGTGACGTTTACCGACCAGCCGCCATTCAACAGCTTAAGGTTGTTGGCGGGCAAGTAGATATTCCCGTATTTTCTATCGATGGATCTCAGGATCCCGTGAAGATCGCTAAAGAATCCATTGACTTTGCCCGCAAAAACGGCAGGGATGTGGTGATTCTGGATACAGCTGGACGCTTGCAGATTGATGAAGCGCTGATGACAGAACTTCAGGATATTGTGGCTTCCACGGTTCCTAAAGAAATTCTTTTGGTTGTTGATGCCATGACAGGTCAAGAAGCCGTCAATGTGGCAAAGACCTTTGAAGATCGTCTTCATCTCACCGGTGTTGTTTTGACAAAACTGGATGGCGATGCGCGTGGCGGTGCGGCTCTTTCTATTCGAGCGGCAACAGGGAAACCCATTAAATACGTTGGCTTGGGTGAAAAAGTTGATGACATTGAAGTCTTCCACCCCGATCGAATGGCATCACGCATTTTAGGTATGGGTGACGTGTTGAGCTTGATTGAAAAAGCACAAGGCGCCTTTGATGAAAAACAAGCCCGTGAACTGCAGGATAAAATCCGAAAGCAAAAATTTGATCTCAATGATTTCCTAGATCAATTGCAGCAGTTGAAAAAAATGGGTTCTGTACAAGATTTGATCGGAATGATTCCGGGAATGAATAAAAAACAATTGCAGGGTGCAGAGGTCAATGAAAAAGACCTGGTATATACAGAAGCAATGATTCTCTCCATGACACTGAAGGAGAGAGCAAATCCATCGATCATCGATGGAAAACGACGCAAGCGTATTGCGCGAGGTAGTGGAACTACCGTTCAACAAGTTAATCAGCTGCTGAAACAATATAAAGAAATGAAAAAAATGATGAAGCAGATGACGAATATGCAAAAACAGTTTAAACGACGTGGGAAAATGAAATTACCTTTCCCGGGTCGATAAAGAGGAGGTGAACAGGATGGCAGTAAAGATTCGTTTAAAACGTATTGGTGCGAAAAAGAAGCCGTTCTATCGTATTGTGGTGGCGGATTCTCGATCCCCTCGTGATGGAAAATTCATCGAGGAAATCGGAACATACAACCCAGTGACAGAACCTAAGCAATTTTCCGTAGATGCAGAAAAAGCGCAAAAGTGGATGTCTAATGGAGCAAAACCAACAGATACAGTAGAGCGATTGTTCAAAAACAATGGTGTATACGACGTGAAATCAGAAGAGCAAGGAGAATAGGTGGTTATCATGAAAGATATGGTAATGATGATTGTAAAATCCCTAGTCGACCAGCCTGATGCTGTTGAAATCAATGAAATTGAAGGTACACAAACAATAATTCTGGAAGTAAAAGTTGCCTCTGACGATATGGGAAAAATTATCGGCAAGCAAGGCCGGATTGCCAAGGCAATTCGAACCGTTGTAAAGGCAGCTGCCATTAAATTGGATAAAAGAGTCGTTGTAGAAATCATCTAAAGGGTTAGCTTTGCTAATCCTTTTTGATTGGTGGGAGAATATGAATGAAATCAAGATAGGCACCATCCTTCGTCCCCATGGCATTAAAGGGGAAGTGGTGATTCGATTTGATCGAGAGAAGCCAGAGAAGGTTTTGGACTTGCCATTTATTTTAATTGAAAAAGAAATGGATGTATTTGAGATTGATGAATTGCGCGCACATAAAAAACAATTTATCATTAAACTTAGAGGAATTGATCATATTAGTCAAGCTGAATCTTTGCGTGGCCGATCAATCCTTGTAGACTCATGGCCAGAAGAAGAATTGCAAGAGGATGAATATTTTGTTGAAGATCTTATGGGAATTGAATTCATTGATGAATCGGACCGTTCAATCGGCCATTTAACGGAAATTATCGAATCTCCCGCCAACGAAATTTATGTTGTTGAAGGTCCCTTCGGACAAGTTTTGATCCCGGCGGTTTCAGCCTTTATTTTGGATATTTCCATCCCCAAGAGACAGATTCGAGTTCGGATTTTGGAGGGCATGATCAATGAAGATTGATATTTTAACGCTCTTTCCAGATTTTTTTGCGCCCTTTCTCACCACGAGTATCATAGGCCGTGCCATAACAGCGGGGCAGGTTGAGATTGAGGCTACAAATATTCGAGACTATGCAGAGGATAAACACAAGCGTGTAGATGATTATTGCTTTGGCGGCGGTCCTGGCATGTTGATGAAACCCGAGCCCCTGGCGCGCGCCATTGATGACAAGCAGACCGATGAAGCTGTGGTGATCTATCTTTCTCCTAAAGGCGAAGTGCTCACCCAAGAGTTAGCTGACGAACTCGCCATGTCTTCTCATCTTGTATTGGTTTGCGGCCATTACGAGGGCATTGACCAACGTGTAATTGACTCACGTATTCACAGAGAAATCTCCATTGGAGATTATGTGTTGACGGGGGGGGAACTTCCTGCCATGGTTTTGTCTGATTCGATTATCAGGCTTTTGCCAGGGGTTCTGAAAGAAGGCTCCGCAGATGATGAGTCCCTGCAAAGTGGTCTACTTGAGTATCCGCAGTATACACGGCCTCGTGTTTTTGAAGGCGCCGAAGTGCCCGAGGTCCTGCTGTCTGGCAATCATAAAGCCATTGATGACTGGAGAAGAGAACAGTCTCTTTTGGAAACAAAAAAAAGACGACAAGACTTATATCTCAAACATCAAAATAAAAACAAGTAATTCCTTGCAGAACTTTGCAAGAAATGCTATACTTATTCGGTACTACGGGCGTTCCTCTGCTGCGCTGCATGAACGTCTAGATAGAGGAGGAAAATCATGGATTTGATTAAATTAGTAGAGCAAGCGCAATTGCGTTCTGACCTTCCTAACTTTGGTGTAGGTGATACCATTCGTGTTCATTACCACATTAAAGAGGGAAACAGAGAACGTGTTCAGGTTTTTGAAGGAACTGTCATGAAACAACAAGGCGAAAGCGCACGTAAAACATTTACCGTTCGTAAAGTTACTTATGGTGTTGGTGTGGAAAGAACCTTTGTTACAAGTTCTCCAAAGATCGAAAAGATTGAAGTGACTCGCCAAGGCAAGGTACGCCGTGCAAGATTGAATTACTTGCGTGAACGAACTGGCAAAAGTGCGAAAGTCAAAGAAAAGAAGAACTACTAAAGATAAGGGGCTTTGCCCCTTATTTTCATGTAAGGAGGTAGGTTATGAATATCAATTGGTTCCCAGGCCATATGAAAAAAACAAGAGAATTGATTCAAACAAATCTAAAATTGGTTGATCTTGTGATCGAACTGATTGACGCGAGAATTCCTTTCAGTAGTCGAAATCCTGAAATGCAGGTTTTGGCCAAGGGGAAAAGACGAATCCTTCTCTTTAATAAGTGTGACTTGGCAAACCCTCAGCACACGAAAGAATGGAAAGAATATTATGAAGCACAGGGTGAAACTGTCTTCTTAATGACCGCGCTATCCCCAAAAGATATTGCTAGATTTTTGCGATTCATGGATCAAATCGGCCAAGAGCAGCAAAAGAAAAAAGAAGCAAAAGGAATAATTCTGAATCAGGTCCGTGCCATGATCATCGGAATTCCCAATGTGGGAAAATCTACTTTTATCAATTCTTTGGTCGGAAAGAAGAGTGCGAAAACCGGAAATCGTCCAGGGGTCACAAAGGGCAAGCAATGGATTAAATTACCTGGCCGTCTTCAGTTATTAGATACTCCAGGGGTACTTTGGCCAAAGTTTAATGATCAACGCGTGGCACATCACCTCGCTTTTACCGGTGCAATTCGCGATGATATCATGGATACAGAAACCCTAGCACTTCGCATGATCGAGCGTCTCCAAGTGGTTGCTGTCGATGCCCTAGAAAGCCGATATCCTGTCGATGCTAACCCAGAGCGTCCTGCCATTGAAGTGATGGATGACATCGCTAGAAAACGGGGCTGTATACTTCGAGGCAATGAGCCGGATTACACCCGGGTCGCAAATATTATTCTCGAGGAATATCGAAAAGGAAAATTAGGCCGAATTACCTTTGATCGCGTGGAGGAAATGCGAGATGAGAATGAATCGTCGTGAAAAAGGCACCTACTATGAACAAAAGAGCCTTCATTTTTTAGAGGCTTTGGGATATCAGCTTTGTACAATGAATTATCGAACGAAGATTGGAGAAATCGATTTGATTGTTATGGACCAAGAGACCTATGTTTTTGTAGAGGTCAAAAGTTTAATGGCTAATCTTGATTTTCATCCCAGCGAACGTGTCGACCATAAAAAACAAAAAAAAATTAGAACTGTAGCCATGCAATATATGATCGACATTGATCAATACGAAATAAGTCCCATGCGATTTGATGTAATCACATGGGAAGTGGTTCAGGGACAAGAAAAAGTCCAACATTTCATCAATGCTTTTTAAATATTTTGCATCCTGTCTGTAAATTGGTTAAAATATAACCGGAAGATTAGTCAGGAGGCATCATATGTTAACCATTTTACAAACCTGTACACTCCTCGGAATCGATGGAGTGATGATTCGCGTTGAAGTCAATTTATCAAACGGATTGCCAGGATTTTCAATTGTGGGCCTAGCCGACCCATCGATCAAAGAAGCGAAAGAACGTGTGCGTTTATGCATACAAAACAGCGGATTTACCTTTCCTGCCAAAAAGATCGTGGTCAATTTAGCGCCTGCGATTATCAAAAAGAGCGGCACCCATTTTGATTTTTCCATTGCAGTCGGAATCTTGATTGCCGCCGAGCAGATGGAAAAATCAATAGCCAAGAAAGAGGCCTTTTTGGGTGAATGTTCACTCAATGGAGATATACGAGGCGTTCACGGTTGTTTGCCCATGGTATTGTCATTAAAAGCAGCCGGTATTCAAAGGGTTTTTCTGTCAGAAGACAATTGGAGCGAGTGCTCCATGGTTAGTCAAATCGAATTAATTCCTGTTAAAAATTTATCAGAATTTGTTGACCAATACAAGCATCAGTCGACTTCAAAGTTAAGATCTTCTATTGACAAGCCGGAAAAGATCCATTATTCTATGTTAGGTGATTTTTCTGATATTCAAGGACAAGCCCAAGCCATTCGCGCCATGCAAATTGCAGTCGCCGGCCGTCACAATGCCTTGATGATTGGAGGTCCTGGGGTTGGAAAAACCATGATCGCCAATCGCATGCCAACGATTATGCCTCGATTGACTGAAGAAGAGCAGATCGCTGTTATGAAGATACACAGCGTGGCAGGGATGCCCTTAGAATCGATAATCCAGGGACTTCCACCCGTACGAATGCCGCACCATACCATAACCAAAGCGGCCTTGGTAGGGGGTGGGAACCGCATTATGCCTGGGGAAGTTTCTTTGGCTCATCATGGCGTTTTATTTCTGGATGAATTGCCGGAATTTGATCGTCATACTTTGGAATTGCTTCGAGAGCCCATTGAAGATAATCGCATTCGCATTGCACGGTCTGCTCAATCCATTGAATTTCCTTCAAATTTTATTTTGATTGCTGCAATGAACCCCTGTCCCTGCGGGAACTATGGAAGCAAGTATCACACCTGCACCTGCAGCCGCAGAGAACGAAAACGATACCTGGACCATATTAGCGGACCATTTCGAGATCGATTGGATCTATTTATTGAAATGGAAGAACAACTTTATACGATTGAATCCGTCAAAAAAACGATTAGTTCTGCAGAGCTCCGCACCAGTGTAAATCTTGCCAGACAGCTACAATCGGAGCGATATGTCAATGAATCAATTCGGTTCAACGCTGATTTATCGGGCGAAGAATTATCGAAATATTGCCAATTGAGTCGCGACTCCAAACGACTTTTACAACAAGCCAATCGAACATTACATATTTCCTTGCGTTCTATTGTGCGCATTCAACGAATAGCCAGAACCATTGCAGATTTGGATCAAGAGAACGAAATTAAAGAAGCGCATTTATTGGAAGCCATCCATTATAAACAAAACAGCAAGCGTTACTGGGGGGCTGGAGAATGAAATTCTTACTTGCATGGCTCAGAGCAGAGCACTGTCCCTACGAGGACCTTCGTCTTCTCATTGAAAATACATCTACTGTGGAATTATCTATATCCATGCCCGATCACCTGCGATTAAAGGATGGTCTATCCAAAAAGACAAAGCAGGCCATCAGAAATTATCAACCGAAATCCTTTCGTTCTCAATTAGAGAAACAAATGCTTGAGAACCAGACTAGAATAGTCTTGTGGAGGGATAACGATTATCCTACAAGCCTGTATAACGTGGATGATCCACCACCTATTCTCTATGTTAAGGGTTTGGGTCAATTTCCACCATCAAGGGCAATGGCCATTGTTGGATCGAGACATACCACGCCTTATGGAAGACGGGCGACTGAACGCTTTGCTTCCGATCTTGCGTTGGAAACCATCACCATCATCAGTGGTTTCGCTGAAGGAATCGACACCGTTGCCCATCGAACCGCCCTTAAATATGGACAAACCCTTGCCGTGTTGGGTTGTGGAATCGATTGGATTTATCCGAAAAGTAACGAATCCCTCTATTACGAAATTGCAAACAAAGGCGTTTTGATCAGCGAATTTCCATTTGGAGAAAAACCCTGGGGACATAATTTTCCCTTTCGAAATCGCTTGATCAGTGGATTGTCTGAAGCGATTCTTTTTATGGAAGGTACCCATAAAAGTGGTGCTTTATCAACCGTGCGACATGGATTAAAACAAGGGAAAGATATCTATGCATTACCAGGAGATATTGATAGAAAGAACAGCCAAGGACCCAACCAATTGATTTTTGACGGTGCGGAGCCCTTGTTGTGTATAGAGCAAATTTTAACGAATGGTGGAGGACCCGCCATTGACAAAGCATGTACGGATGAAACTCATAAATTAAATTCCTTATCTTCACTAGAAAACGTAATTTATGAAATGGTTTCAAAAGAACCCGTAAGCGTACAACAGCTTCAGAATTTGTCAAACCAATCAATACATGATATCGTAAGCGTACTTACTTCCTTGGAGCTGAAGTCTTTGATTCAACGACAAGGAAATCAATTTTACCGAACCGGGAGGTAACAAAATGGGAAAATCGTTGGTGATTGTGGAATCACCCGCCAAAGCAAAAACAATTGGAAAATTTTTAGGGAAAAATTATAAAATCAAAGCCTCAGTAGGGCATTTGATTGACTTGCCAAAAAGTAAACTAGGGATTGATATTGAAAATGAATTCAATCCAGAATACATTACCATTCGCGGAAAAGGAAAAATCTTGGCTGAATTGAAAAAGGAAGCAAAGAAAGCGGACCGCGTTTATCTCGCGACTGACCCCGACCGTGAAGGGGAGGCAATTTCATGGCATCTTGCCCGCGCCCTACAATTGAATCAAGATGAATTGATTCGCATCGAATTCAATGAGGTAACCAAAACCGCAGTAAAAAAATCCATAAAAGAACCTCGAAAAATCGATTTGGATCTTGTAGATGCACAACAAGCACGTCGCGTTTTGGATCGACTCGTTGGTTACCAGATCAGTCCAATCCTATGGCGTAATGTAAGAAAAGGATTGAGTGCTGGTCGCGTTCAAACTGTTGCCACGAAAATCATTTGCGATAGAGAACGAGAAATCGATGCCTTTGTTCCAGAAGCATACTGGGTATTTCTTGGTGAGTTTCATCACGCGCCTTCAACGATTACTGTAAATGCAAAATTAGAAGCACGTTGGAATGGAAAAAAGGCGGAGAAGCTCACGATTACAAGTAAAGAAGAGGCTGATCAGATCCGCCAAGACCTTAAGGATCAAAAAGCGACAATTTTTTCTATGAAACGCACGCATTCCTATCGCAAACCGCAGGCACCGTATACCACAAGCAAACTACAGCAGGAAGCGTCTAATCTGATTGGTTATTCTCCAAAGAAAACCATGCAGATTGCGCAACAGCTTTATGAAGGAATTGAGCTAAAAGGAGAAGGTACAACAGGCTTGATTACCTATATGCGTACAGATTCCGTTCGTCTATCAGACGATGCTTTGCAAGAAGCTCGTACATTTATCCTTGAAGCTTACGGCGAAACCTACTATAATGGAGAAGTTCGCTATAAATCGAAAAAGAAAGACATCCAAGATGCTCATGAGGCAATTCGTGCCACCAGTGCTATGAGAAGCCCAGAGTCCATCAAAGCGTCCTTGACGCGAGATCAATTTCGACTTTATTCATTAATTTGGTCGAAATACGTGGGTTCACAAATGGTACCAGCAAAAATTGAAACGGCAAAAATTGAGATTGACGTCAATCAGTATTTATTCCGAGCAAAAGAATCCACCGTTATTTTTGAAGGCTTTATGGCTTTGATTCCACAAAGTGGTTTTGAATCAAAACTTCAATTTGACGCTCTTGTACCACAAGAACCCATCGCTGTCCAAAAAATCGACGGGGAAGAGAAGTTTACAAAGCCGCCATCAAGATATACAGAGGCTTCTTTAGTTCGCTTGTTGGAAGATTTAGGCATTGGACGTCCAAGTACCTTTGCACCGACAATTTCAACTATTTTAGGTAGGAGATATGTCGAACTGGAAGAGAAAAAACTCCACCCGACAGAACTGGGTTTTGTCACAACCGATTTATTGGGCGAGTATTTCGGGACGATCTTCAACACCGATTTTACCGCAAACATGGAGAGACAACTTGATGTGGTTGAACAAGGCGAAACACCTTGGAAAACCGTTATAAAGGAATTCTACAAAGAACTGGAACCACGGTTGAACCATGCCAATGAAACCATTCAAAAAATTGAAATCGCAGAACGCGTCAGCGATGTGCAATGCGAAAAATGTGGGAAACTGATGGTTATTAAAACGGGTCGCTTTGGAGAATTTTTAGCTTGCCCTGGATACCCAGAATGCAAGAACACCAAAGCAATTTTAAAGGATACCGGTGTTAGCTGTCCTAAGTGTAAAGAAGGCACAATTATTGAACGCCGTTCTAAGAAGGGTAAAAAATTCTACGGGTGTTCAGCCTATCCTGCTTGCGACTTTGTATCGTGGGATCCACCCTACACAGAACCGTGTCCAACCTGCGGAGGCTTTATGACTAAGTCGCGCGGTACGATAAAATGCACAGAATGTGATTATAAAACAAAAGTATCGAAAGAGCCTAAGGAGAATTAGCATGCAATCAAATCTTTTATCAAAGACAAGAAAATTGAACCAAACTTTATTGATCGCCGGAGCTACCCCGATTTCTTTTATGCAAATTTCAGAAACATTGGGTGAGACCTTACTGGCAGATGTATTAATCATCAGCCGAAAGGGAAAAATTCTGGGATCCAACACAGAACGATTTCCAGCAGATGAACAAGTTGATTTAAAAATCGACGAAGGAACCAACCGCAGATTGCGCGCAACAACTGAAACAGAAGAAAATCTTGAAAATGATCCTGAGGGAATGCCTGCCTTTGCAACATTCAAAAATGGCTTGATGACGATTGTTCCCATTTTAAATATCCATGGTCGATTGGGTACCCTGGTTTTCTATCGATCAAATTCTTTCACTGATGATGACTTGATTTTGGCAGAGTATGGTGCCACTATTGTCGGAATGGAAATCATGAAGGCGAAAAATGAAGAGCTTGAAGTCATTACTCGAAAGAAAACAATGGTTCAAGTTGCCATTGGAACCCTTTCATATTCCGAACTAGAAGCGATTGAACATATTTTCCGCGAACTAGATGGCATGGAAGGTTTGCTGGTTGCCAGCAAGATTGCCGACCGTGTAGGTATCACTCGATCTGTAATTGTTAATGCCTTGCGAAAATTCGAAAGCGCTGGCGTCATCGAATCTAAGTCACTGGGCATGAAAGGTACTTATATTAAAGTATTAAACGGATATTTATTGAAAGAATTGAATCTGTAACTTGTCACTGAATATGCATTGTGTTATAATATTAGAGGTTCATCACACACACCTGTTGACAAACTCTTAGTGCTCGAGAGAGTGAGAGTCTTGGTTGATGCGGGTGGAGGAAAAAAACTATGGAGGGTATCAAAATGGCAGTAGTATCAATGAAAAGCCTATTAGAGGCGGGGGTCCATTTCGGACACCAAACACGTCGATGGAATCCAAAAATGGCAAAATTTATTTTTGCTGAAAGAAATGGAATCTATATCATCGACTTGCAAAAAACAGTTCGTAAAGTAGATGAAGCATATTCTTTCGTTCGTGAAGTTGTTCAAGAAGGCGGAGAAATTCTTTTCGTCGGAACAAAAAAACAAGCACAAGAGTCAATCGCAATCAACGCAAAACGATGTAACATGCATTATGTAAATCAACGTTGGTTGGGTGGCATGCTAACAAACTACAAAACAATCAAGAAAAGAATCGATCGTCTTCATAAATTGGTGAAAATGGAAGAAGAAGGAACTTTCGACTTGCTTCCTAAGAAAGAAGTCATCAAACTGAAACATGAGCGCGAAAGATTGGAAAAATTCTTGGGCGGTATTCAAAACATGAAACGTGTTCCTGATGCTTTGTTTATCGTAGATCCTCGTAAAGAGCGTATCGCAATTCAAGAAGCGCATATTCTAGGCATTCCAGTTGTAGCGATTGTTGATACAAACTGTGATCCGGACGAAATTGATTATGTAATTCCTGGAAATGACGATGCAATCCGTGCCGTTCGCCTTTTGTCTGAAACAATAGCAAATGCTGTTTTGGAAGGAAAGCAAGGAGAGCAGCTTGAGGATGTAGACGCGCCACAAGCATAAAAATTAGAAGCTTATTTGGTAAGGGGAAAATCCCCTTACCTATTTCTATGTAAACGACAAGGAGGAACTAAAATGGCTGCAGTTACTGCCGGTTTGGTAAAAGAATTACGTGAAATGACAGGTGCAGGAATGATGGATTGTAAAAAAGCACTCGTTGAGACTGAGGGAAGTATTGAAAAAGCAGTAGATTTATTAAGAGAAAAAGGATTGTCAAAGGCAGCAAAAAAATCAGGTCGGATCGCAGCGGAAGGTTCCGTTGTTTCCTACATTCATGGTGGAGGCCGAATCGGCGTACTCGTTGAAATTAATAGCGAAACCGATTTTGTTGCGAAAAATGATGAGTTCAAGTCCTTTGCTAAAGATATTGCAATGCAAGTTGCAGCAGCAAAACCACTTTATTTAACAAAAGAAGAAGTGCCACAAGACGAAATTGAACATGAGAAAAAAGTCTTGCGTGAACAAGCCTTGAATGAAGGCAAGCCTGAAAAAATCGTCGATAAGATGGTAGAAGGCCGAATTAAAAAATACTATAAAGAAGTTTGTTTGATGGAACAACCATTCATCAAGGATGGCGACAAAACGATCCAACAACTTTTGAATGAAAAAATTGCATTCTTAGGCGAAAACCTTAAAATCCGTCGCTTCACACGTTATGAAGTCGGAGAAGGTCTTGAGAAAAAAGAAGAGAATTTTGCAGAAGAAGTTGCAAAACAAATGCAAAAATAAGCAACAGAGCATACATGGGTAGAGAACACATTTGTGTTCTCTATTTCACAATTTGGAGAAAATTTGCTATATTATAATAAAGGAGCCTAAAACATGTCGGGTATAAAGTATAAGAGAATTCTCTTAAAACTAAGCGGTGAAGCTTTGAAGGGTCAATCTGAATTTGGTGTTGATCCTGCCATGGTGAAAAAAATGGTTTCTAAAATTGCTCAGGTTCATGCTATGGGTATTGAAATCGCCATTGTTGTTGGTGGCGGAAACTTTTGGAGAGGCCAATCTTCACCAGAAATGGATCGTACAACGGCTGACCACATGGGCATGCTTGCAACAGTAATCAATGCGTTGGCTTTACAGGATGCTTTTGAGCAGATGAATATTCCTGCAAATGTGCAAACTGCCATCGAGATGAGACAAATTGCAGAACCTTATATTCGCAGAAAAGCAACGGCTCACCTAACCAAAGGCAAGATTGTAATCTTTGCTGCCGGCACGGGCAATCCGTTCTTTACAACAGATACATGTGCAGCTTTGCGTGCCGCTGAAATCGATGCGGACGTTATTTTACTAGGAAAAAAAGGGGTAGACGGGGTTTATGATTCTGATCCACTTAAAAACCCAGATGCCAAAAAATACGATTCACTGACCTTTAAAGATGTCTTAGACAAAGAATTAAAGGTCATGGACTCCACAACAGCATCACTTTGTATCAATACCAATATTCCCATTATCGTATTTGGGATTGAGGATCCGATGAATATTGTTCGCGTTGTACGCGGAGAAGACATCGGAACAAAACTAAGGGGGTAATTCCATGTTTACAGAAGTTCACAAAAATGTAGAAGCTAAAATGACAAAAACAATCAACGTATTTCAAGACAATCTGAATTCTGTTCGAGCTGGACGAGCAAACCCAAGCCTGCTTGACCGGATTATGGTTGATTATTACGGTGCTGCGACTCCATTGAATCAGGTGGCCAACGTCAGTGCACCAGAGCCAAGAATGCTTGTGATTTCTCCATGGGATGTCACCTTGCTTCACGAGATTGAAAAGGCGATCACAACTTCAGAATTAGGAATCAATCCATCAAATGATGGAAAGATTATTCGTTTGGTCATTCCTTTACTAACGGAAGAGCGAAGACGTGATTTAACAAAATTGGTAAAAAAATTAGCTGAAGAAGCAAAAGTTGCTGTTCGAAATGAACGCCGACATGCTAATGAAAAGTTAAAGAAGCAAGAAAAAGCCGGTGAGCTGACCAAAGATGATTTAAAGGAAGGCGAAGACGCGGTTCAAAAATTGACAGATACTTATATTAAAAAAATTGATGCCATGGAAAAAGCCAAAGCATCCGAGCTTTTGGAAGTTTAATGAATCTTTCTCCTCTGATTGGTCAGATTTATCGAGAAGAAGAGGTGCGTTTACTCTATCCGCATCATCAATTGATCCAGCTTGAGGGCGACAATAAACGCTATGCAGATGATTTTACCGAAACAAGAATTGTCTGGATGGCTGATGTTTCGCCGATTCGAATTTATATTTGCAAGTATTAATTCCTTCTGCAATGCAGAAGGAATTTTTTCCTAGTCATAAAGGGGGAATTGCATGAACAATCAAGCCGACTCGGCACAAGTCAATACCTCAACTCCTAGACACATCGCTGTAATCATGGATGGGAATGGTCGCTGGGCTATTCGAAAAGGGAACCAAAGGAGCGATGGACATCGCGCAGGTTCCGAAGCGGTTCGAAATCTAGTTTCAGGCGCATTGGATTTTAAAATTCCCTATATAACAATTTATGCCTTTTCAACAGAAAATTGGTCACGTCCCAAGAAGGAAGTCGACTTTCTTTTTCGATTGTTGTCCCAGTTTATTGATAAGGAATTGACAGAATTAAAGAAAACGGGTGTGCGGGTTCGCTTTATTGGTCGCCGAGATCGTATCAGTAAATTTTTGGTCGCTCAAATGGAAAGTATGGAGCTAGAAACCTGCGAAAACACGAAATTATCCTTGACTTTGGCCATAGATTATGGCGGTCGTGACGAAATTCATCGCGCAATAGAACGGATGCAAAAAGCACAACAAACCTCGAAAACATCTTGGTCTCCTGCGGATTTGCATCAATTCTTAGATGCTCCTGAACTTCCTGACCCTGATCTGGTGATTCGTACCAGTGGAGAAATACGGCTCAGCAATTTTTTGATCTACCAAGCTGCCTACGCAGAACTGTGGTTCACAGAAGAACTCTGGCCTGATTTCACGAAGGAAACCCTGTCTCGAGCAATTTTGGATTATCAAAAAAGGCATCGTCGCTTTGGCAAAATTAAATGAGGTGATCATCATGATTAAAAGAAGTATTAGTGGAATTGTTTTGGTTTTGCTCTTGGGATTCGTATTGATGCAAGGCGGATATTTTTTAGATCTTAGTGTCGTTTTGCTTTCTGTAATTGCGATCTTTGAGCTTGCACGGGTATGTAAAGAAAACAATATCCACATTCATCGAGAACTACTTGTTCTTCAAGTTGTCTTCTTGTTTTTTTTCCATGGGCAATTTTCTTTCCTCTTGGTGAGCGTCATTTTTCTGTTCTTAACTAGCGGAATTTATGCCATTGCTCGCAATGGCATTACAGATATGGTGTATACTGTTTTTGCATCCATCTACATCGTCGTCAATTTTGCCTTTTTTTATTTCCTTAATGGCGATGCACGTGTACTTTTGGTGTTTATCTTTTCTTGGATTTCTGACACCTGTGCCTATTTCACCGGTGTCTTCTTTGGAAAGCATCCACTATGTCCTGCAATTAGCCCAAAAAAAACTATCGAAGGCTCAATTGGCGGCATGATCGGATCTGCACTGTTGGCACTTTTGTTTTCCTATTATTGGCATGGTGATATCATTTGGTATTATGCGGGCTTTGGACTTGTTGGCTCCGCAATCAGCCAATCCGGTGATTTAATTGCATCCATGTTCAAAAGACAATCCCAAATCAAGGATTATGGCAATATCATTCCGGGGCATGGCGGGATCTTAGATCGGTTTGACAGCATTCTTTTTGTCTTGCCTGTCGTATATCTTATAACTCTAATGAAATAGAATAGGTGGTATACCATGAAAATAGCAATTCTTGGCTCAACAGGATCGGTTGGCAGTCAGACTTTGGAAGTCATTCAGGCTTTTCCAAAAGAATTTGAAGTGATAGCCCTTTCTGCGAATCAGCAGATTGATCGTCTCCTTGAGCAAATTCAAATATTCCAGCCACAGGTTGTCACCATCGGCTCTGAGGTTCTTGCAAATGAACTTCGCCAACGCGTTGACGACCCAAAGCTGCAGATTTTAGTTGGCACCAAAGGTCTTTGCCAGATGGCATCCATGGATGAAGTCGATCTCGTTGTCACTTCGGTTGTGGGTATGATTGGATTAGAACCGACTTTAGCTGCAATTCGAGCCGGCAAAACAATCGCTCTAGCCAATAAAGAAACCCTTGTTACGGCAGGGAAACTAGTGATGAGTGAAGCAAAAAAATACGGGGTAGACATCATTCCAATTGATAGTGAACATTCTGCTATTTATCAAGCACTTGCTTGTGGAAGTCATGAAGAAGTGAAACGAATCATTCTTACAGCATCAGGGGGACCATTCCGGGGAAAATCAAGGGAAGAGTTAGGTGACGTTACCTTTCGAGAAGCGTTAAAGCATCCGAATTGGTCAATGGGGAAAAAAATAACCATCGACTCTGCGACCTTAATGAATAAAGGCCTAGAAGTCATTGAAGCTTTTTGGCTTTTCGATCTTCCTGTTAATCAGATTTCTGTTCTGGTTCATCCACAATCGATTGTTCATTCTATGGTGGAGTATTGCGATGGAAATGTATTAGCACAATTAGGACCATCCGATATGCGTCTTCCTATACAGTTTGCGCTTTCTATGCCAAAACGGCTCATTACACCCTGGCCTCGGCTAAACTTCTTGGAACATTCCGCTCTCACCTTTGAAGCCTTAGACCATGAAACTTTTCCATGCTTTGACCTTTGTATTCAAGCGATTCAAAAAGGGGGGACCTTCCCAACGGTTCTCAATGCAGCAAACGAAGTGGCTGTCCACTCTTTTTTGCATGATGAAATCCGGTTTAATAAAATCCCTCAACTCATCGCCGATGTGATGAGTCAGCATGAAAGCTTGAATGAAATGCGTTTAAATGATATTCTGCTTGCTGATCAATGGGCAAGAAAAATTGCAAATCAAATCTTAGAAAGAGGATAAATTATGAGTGCGATTATACAGGCTATTGTTATTTTTTTCCTATTAATCTTAGTTCATGAATTTGGCCACTATATAGTAGCGAAAAAAAGCGGGACCCATGTATACGAATTCGCCATTGGCATGGGGCCATTGATCCGTTCTTTCGAGAGAAATGGAACCCAGTATTCCATTCGATTGATCCCTATCGGCGGCTATGTGCGTTTGGAGGGAGAAGATGAAGAATCTGATTCTCCAACCGGGTTTACCAAGCAACCGCCTTGGAAAAAATTCTTAATCCTTTTTGCAGGAGCCTTTATGAATTTCGTTTTTGCTGGGATCATTTTCTTTCTGTTATTCAGTATACTGGGTCAGCCGAACACAGCGATTGATCAGGTGATTCCCGATAGCGCAGCAGCGATTCATGGCTTGCAAGCGGGAGACCAGATCATCGAGTTTCAAGGTGTTGACATTGACTCTTGGGAGCAATTATCCTCAGAAATTCAAAAAACAACTGCCAATCAAACTGTTTCCATTTCTCTACTTCGTGATGGAGCAGAAATTACCAATTCCCTGCAAATGGGCGAGGGAGAGAATAGTCAGGGATATTTGGGCATCATTCCAAAGCGGGGATTTAATTTCTGGTTCTCCCTGAAAAGTAGTTGGCTCTATTTCTGGCAGGGAATGGGTCTTTTGGCAGGATTTTTCCGCGAATTAATTCAAGGCAAGGTTGGTGCAGAAGCCGTTGCAGGACCCGTCGGCATCGTCACCATGATTGGAGAAGCTTCTCAATATGGGTGGCTGGCATTACTCAATCTTGCTGGCTTAATCAGCATCAATCTCGGATTTGTCAATCTACTTCCAATACCGGCCCTTGACGGGGGGAGAATACTTTTTGTTCTTGTCGAAGCCATTCGAAGGAAACCCGTTCCTCCTGAAAAAGAGGGATGGATTCACTTTATTGGATTTGCTTTGATGCTAGGTTTATTGATTCTGATTACCTATCAGGATCTACTAAGATTGTTGAGGCCATAAGATGAAAAAAACAAAAAAAATACAGATTGGCTCCCAATTTATTGGCGGGGGTGCACCCATTACCGTACAGTCAATGACCAATACGGATACAAGAGACGCGCGAGCAACCTTGCTACAAATTCAAGCCTTGCATCAAGCGGGTTGTGAAATTATGCGAGTTGCCGTTCCCGACCAGCGAGCGGCTGAGGTCTTACCACAAATTGTAGATGCTTGTCCCATTCCCTTGGTTGCTGATATCCATTTTGATTATCGCCTTGCTCTAGCTTCTCTAGAAGCTGGTGTGGATGCAATTCGAATCAACCCAGGCAATATTGGTGCTGATTGGAAGGTCAAAGAAATTGTTGAAAAAGCAAAGTTTCATCACGCCGCTATTCGCGTAGGTGTAAATGCAGGTTCTCTAGAAAAACGATTTTTAAGCCAGGGCCTTGGCATTCAATCTCAGCATCTTGTTGATAGTGTTTTGGATCAGGTTAACTTGTTGGAATCCTTTGGCTTTTCTTCCATCGTACTCTCGGCAAAAGCCTCTTCGGTCCCTCTATTTGTAGAAACCAATCGTAAATTATCATCCGCAACAGATTATCCCTTGCATCTAGGTGTCACAGAAGCAGGCTTTGGTCTTCCAGGCATTGTAAAATCAACGGCAGGTCTTAGTATCTTGCTAGAAGAAGGCATTGGGGATACCATTCGTGTATCTTTGACTGGCGATTCAATTCAAGAAGTTGAAGTTGGTGTATCCCTTTTGCATGCCTTGAATTTGCGTCATGGTGGAATCGAATGGGTGTCATGTCCCACTTGCGGGAGAACCCAGGTAGACTTGGTTTCCTTAGCCAAGGAAGCGAAAGAACGACTGGCACATATAGAAACCCCATATGTAATTGCGATTATGGGTTGTGAGGTTAACGGCCCAGGAGAAGCGCAAAATGCAGATTTTGGAATTGCAGGAGGAAAAGGCAAAGGCGTGCTCTTTCAGTCCGGTGTCATTGTAAAAACAGTTCCAGAAAATCAATTGATCGATGCCTTGGTCGATTTAGTCGAATCAGCAGAACGGAAAGAATAGGGACCCTATTCTTTCTTTTTATAGGAGTGAGTCATGAAAACATTAACTACTTTTTTTCAGCCCGATGAACATCCTGTGATCGCCCAGTATGGTGATCAGATCAAGGTAACACAAATCTTGATCCATCAAGAAAAACATGCCATGCAAATTTTTCTGACTAGCTCAGCCTTGATCTCTCAAGAAAAATTGAAGGCTGTGCATAGCTTATTTAAAAAAGCCATGCCTGAATTCAAGGATCTTAGACTTCGTTTCGAATCTAGTTTTTCAGACGTCAAACAAATTCTCAGCTTTGAACAATCAGCACTTGCAGAGATGATGCTTCGTGAAGTACCTTCATGCCGGGGTGAAATTGAAAAAATCCAATGGCATCCCCTTAACAGCTCCATGGAGATTCACTTATCATCCGACCAACTTATGGAGATCTTGATCCAACGCCGGATCACTGAAGTCATGGAAAATTATTTAAATAAAAAATACAAGCAAGATTTTTCAATTCAGCTCAAAGCTATCGAATCCGATTCTCCAACTGTTGATTTTGAAGCCATAAAACAAAAAAAAGAAGAAGAAATTCGGGCAGAAATCAAAAAGAATCTGGTCGTGGCAAAAAAAACAGAAAAGACCAAAAAAAGCACACCTGTAAGTGATGACTTTGTCCTTGGTAAGAAAATGGGGAACGAAGTGCTTGCCATCGATGACTTTCATACCTTGGGAGAAGTTGTCGTTTTTGAAGGAAAAATATTCTCGTACGATACCCGCGAGATTCGAGATAAAGTATTGCACAAATTCTATATGACCGATAAAACCAATTCCATCACTATCAAATTCTTTATTAAGGCAAGTGATTCACCTCGCGTAAAATCTATGATCAAAGAAGGCAATGCCTATCGTGTGATGGGACAATTTCAATTCGATAGCTTTGATAAAGAAAATCTAGTCATGGCTAGAGCAATCCAAGAAGTAAAAACACCCAAGCGAGAAGACTTGGCACCACAAAAAAGAATTGAATTCCATTGCCATACGACAATGAGCGATATGGATGGCACCGCTACTGCAAAAAGTTTAGTCGCTACTGCTGCCCGCTGGGGACACCCCGCCATTGCCATTACGGATCACGGTGTCGTTCAAGCCTTTCCGGATGCCATGAATACGGCAAGAAAACTGGACATCCAAATTTTATATGGGGTCGAGGGTTATTTGGTTGATGATGAAAGTTTGCCGATGTCCGTTGACTGCCTAGCGGACTTTGATGGAGAGTATGTCGTCTTTGACCTGGAAACAACCGGATTTTCTCCTTATAAAGATGACATTATAGAAATTGGAGCCGTTAAAATTAAAGGACAACGTGTGGTTGATACCTTTAACCAATTGATTTGCCCTAACCGCAGTCTCGATCCCAAGATTACAGAATTGACCGGGATCCGTGACGATATGCTGGCAGGTCAACCGAAAATCGAGGATGTGTTTGAATCCTTTCACAACTTTTTAAAGGGCAGTGTATTGGTTGCCCACAATGCCCGCTTTGACTGCGGATTTTTGCGGACCCTTTATCAGGCGCAAGGCCTGGCCTTTGAATACCCCATTGCCGACACCTTGGAACTAACACGGGCACTTTTTCAACAATTAAAGAGTTTTGCCTTGAACAAAGTCTGCAAGAAACTGGGTGTATCCCTGGCAAGCCATCATAGGGCGATCGATGATGCCCGTGCTACAGGAGATATCTTCCTACGCTGTTTGGATGAAATGCAAAAGCAAAAAATCACCCATTGGGAAGAAGCCGCTGCTCATTTTAAGGCTAACTACAACTATAAAGCAGCCAGACCTTATCACGTGATTGTTTTCGCGAAAAATCAAAAAGGAATCAAGGAATTATACAAATTGATTTCCTCTTCACATATTGATACATTTTACCGGAAACCACGGATGTTGAAGTCTATGCTTCGCGCCAGCAGAGAAGACCTGATGATCGGTTCTGCCTGCGAGGCAGGAGAGGTTTATCTCAGCATTCTACAAAATCGTTCCATGGAGGAACGAAATAACATCATCGATTTTTATGATTATCTCGAGATTCAACCCCTGGGTAACAATGCCCATTTAATCCGAAACGGCAATGTAAAATCCGAAAAGGAATTGATGGATATCAATCGCGAAATCATAGAAAAAGGAAAAGAGAAGAACCTTCCCATAATTGCAACAGGGGATGTGCATTTTTTAAATCAAGATGACGAAGTCTTCCGACGAATTCTGATGTCTGGAAAGGGCTTTGACGATGCTGATCAGCAAGCACCACTATATCTACGTACAACCGATGAAATGCTGAAGGAGTTTTCATACCTGCCCAGAGAGCTAGCTGAAGAAGTCGTCATTCACGCCCCCAACCGATTGCTTGAACAATTTGAAGAGGTATTGCCAATTCCCGACGGGACCTTCCCGCCAAAAATTGACGGGGCGGATGAAGAGCTCCAATCCATGTGTGAAGAAAAAGCAAAATCCATTTACGGTCAACCCCTGCCAGATCTGGTAGCCGACCGACTTGATCGTGAGTTAAAGAGTATTATTGGAAACGGATATGCCGTACTCTATATCAGTGCGCAGAAATTGGTAAAAAAGTCCAATGACTTGGGCTACCTGGTGGGCTCTCGAGGCTCCGTCGGTTCTTCTTTCGCGGCAACCATGAGCGGAATTACTGAGGTGAATCCTTTACCACCGCATTACGTTTGTCCCGCTTGTAAACACAGTGAGTTTATTCTTGATGGCAGTTATGGGTCTGGTGCGGATATGCCAGAAAAAAAATGTCCGCACTGTCAGACTCAAATGGAAAAGAACGGATTTGATATTCCTTTTGAGGTTTTCTTGGGATTCGAAGGAGACAAAGAACCCGACATCGACTTAAACTTTGGCAGTCCGGTCCAAGGAATCGCCCATCGATATACGGGTGAACTTTTTGGTGAAAAGAATGTTTTTAAGGCCGGTACGATCGGAACCATCGCCAGCAAAACCGCTTATGGATTTGTAAGAAAGTATTATGAAGAGCGGGAAAAGCCATTGAATCGTGCGGAATCGGAACGCTTGATCCAAGGCTGTACGGGAATCAAGCGAACCTCTGGACAACATCCCGGCGGGATCATGGTTGTTCCGAGGGATAAAGATATCCATGATTTTTCTCCCATTCAATTTCCTGCCAACGACGTGAACTCTGGCGTTTTGACTACCCATTTCGACTATCACTCCATCAGCGGTCGTATTTTGAAGCTGGATATTCTGGGACATGATACACCCTTGATTATTCGAATGCTAGAGGATTTTACGGGTACAAACGCATCATTGATTCCATTGGATGAGCCTAAAACCATGTCCCTTTTTACTTCGACAGAGGCCATGGGCATCACACCGGCGGATATTGACTCACCAGTTGGTTCTTTTGGCATACCGGAGTTCGGCACAAAATTTGTTCGTCAGATGTTAATTGACACCCAACCGACAACCTTTTCCGAATTGGCGCGAATCAGTGGTTTGTCCCACGGAACAGATGTCTGGCTGAACAACGCACAAGAGTTGGTCAGAAAAGGAACAACCAGCTTAAAGCACGTCATCTCAACCCGTGATGATATTATGATTTATTTGATTCAACATGGACTTGAAAAGAAACGTGCCTTTACCATTATGGAAATGGTCCGAAAGGGAAAAGGGCTGACACCGGAAGATGAAAGCTATATGAAAGAAATGGAGATTCCAGATTGGTATATATGGTCTTGCAAGCAGATCAAATACATGTTCCCGAAAGCCCATGCAGTTGCATATTGCATGATGTCCTATCGGATTGCCTATTATAAGGTTTATTATCCAGATGCTTTTTATGCAACTTACTTCACGATCAAACTAGCAGATTTTGATTTGGAAACCATTCTTAGGGGAAGAGATACCGTCAATCGGAGACGTAAAGAACTAGACGAGCTGGGCAATGACAAAAGCGCAAAAGAAAAGAATCTATTGACGGTTCTGGAGGTTGCTTCTGAAATGTGTGCTCGTGGAATCAATGTTTTAAAACCAGATCTGTATCACTCAGATGATTCAAAGTTTATGGTTGTCGAAGGTAAGATTCTACCACCTCTAAGAAGCCTGCAGGGCATGGGGGAGAATGCCGCAAAAGGAATTGTGGCGGCAAGGGAGAAAGGCGACTTCCTTTCTATCGAGGATCTCGTTCAACGCGCCAAGGTCAACAAGACTTCCGTTGAAGGATTGCGTTCGGCTGGATGTCTCGATGGACTACCTGAGACAAACCAATTGTCCCTTTTCTCGATTTGATTTTTTGCGTAAAGTATGGTATGTTTTACAGAGATAGACTTGATGAGTGGGACTTCCCACTCATTGTTTTTTGTGTAGAAAGGACCAAAAAATGGATAAAAAAATCATCATTAAGCAGGTGACCGCATTGGTCGCTCCTCTTTTGGAGCCGAAAATGGAACTGGTCGATGTGGAATGGATCAATGAATACGATGCTTGGTATCTGAAAATTTTTCTGGCTCAAGAAGGGAATATTTCTCTCGAAGATTGTCAGCGAATGAGCAAAAAAATCAATAGCGAATTGGATGCCGTCACAGCCTTGGAAGAAGCCTATTTTTTCGAGGTGTCTTCCCCCGGATTGGATCGTCCCTTTAAGACGGAACGAGACTATGAGCGTGCCATCGGAAAAGGGGTGGAAGCCACTTTTTACAAGAAAGTCGATGGCTTGAAAATCCATGTGGGAATCCTGGAATCCTTGGCTCCGGAATTTATTGTCTTGCGCAACGACAAGAACGAAACAAAAACATTTGAACGTAAATTAATTGCTAAAATTCATTACCGTATTGAATTCTAAACCTTAAGGAGGAAATCTTATGAATACAGAGTTCATCAAAGCTCTGGAGGATATTGAAAAAGAAAAAGGCGTATCTAAGGCGATCCTTTTGGAAGCCTTGGAAGCAGCTTTAATCTCTGCCTATAAAAAGAACTTTGGTTCTTCTCAAAATGTTGAGGTGATCATTGATGCAGAAACTGGCCTTGTGCAGGTTTATGCCCTAAAAGAAGTGGTAGAAGATGTATATGACAACCTATTAGAAGTATCGGTAGAAGATGCCCATGCCAAAGATCCAAAACTGATTCTTGGGGATTTTCTTCGATTTGAAGTTACACCGAAAGACTTTGGGCGAATTGCCGCGCAAAATGCCAAACAAGTTGTGGTGCAACGCATTCGTGAAGCAGAGCGCGATGGAATCTTCAACGAATATGCAAGTCGAGAAAATGAAATGATTACCGGAGTTGTACAACGAGTTACCCGAAACAACGTTTTGATCAATCTGGGAAAAACTGAGGGTGTCTTGCTTCCTGCCGAACAAATGCCTATGGAAGTTTACAATCAAGGTGATCGCATCAAATGTTATATTCTTGAGGTTAAACGCACATCCAAGGGACCACAGATTATTTTATCTCGAACACATCCGGGTCTTGTTAAACGATTGTTTGAATTGGAAGTTCCAGAAATCGAGGAAGGAATCGTTGAAATCTTTGGCGTTGCACGAGAAGCTGGTTCAAGAACCAAATTAGCTGTCTATAATGTCGAAGAAAATGTCGATCCTGTTGGTGCATGCGTCGGTGAAAAAGGAACACGAGTCAAGGCAATTGTAGAAGAATTAAGCGGTGAAAAGATAGATATCATCGAATGGTCCAATGAAGATGAATCCTTTATAGCCAATGCTTTAAGCCCTTCAAAAGTGGTTTCAGTCACTTTGAATGAGACGGATAAAGCAGCTTTAGTTGTTGTGCCTGACTATCAGCTTTCCCTGGCCATCGGGAAAGAGGGTCAAAATGCGCGCCTAGCAGCTAAGTTGACCGGTTGGAAGATCGATATAAAAAGCGAAACACAGTATGAAGAACTACAGAATAGTCATGAAACTCATTCTGCTACAGAGGATGTGGAAGAAGCTTTGCCTGAACAAGGAGTGGAATAATGAAGAAACGCAAGATACCGCTACGAAAATGTGTGGGATGCGGTGAGCAAAAACCAAAGCGTGAATTAATTCGAATTGTTCGCAATCCAGAAGGCGAAGTTTCCTTGGATCGTACAGGGAAAGCACCGGGACGTGGCGCCTATATCTGCGAGCAGGAAGCCTGCCTGCTGAGAGCCATTAAGACTAACGCTGTACAGCGAGCACTTCAGGTAGAATTATCTCAAGAACAGGTTAAGATCTTGTTAGAGCGGTTGTCCAATGAATCCTAGAGTGGCTACCATGATTGGATTTGCAAAACGCTCTGGAAACCTAGCCAACGGCTTTACTGCCGTAACGATCAATATCAAAAAAAGAAAAGCGAAACTGGTCATGCTGTCGGAAGATCTATCGGCCGATTCTCGCAGAAAAATTACAAATCTTTGCCAATCGACGAATACGCCTATCTATACTCACGGAAACCGTGATGAAATTGGCCGCGCCATTGGCAGGGAAGAATCAACAGTCATTGCTATACTGGACAAAAAATTCGCAAAGATCGTTGAGGAACAATTAGATGATATAAACTAATGGGGGTATCTATATGACAAAAAAAAGAGTGTACCAAATAGCAAAGGAATTAAACCTATCAAGCAAAGAAATGATCAGTAAATTGGAAGAACTTGGAATCGAAGCTTCAAGCCACATGAGCACCTTGGAAGATGAAGAGGTAAAAACCATCTTAGACTTATTCGCTGCGGAAAAAACAGAAGAAACACCTGTGGAAGAAACACCGATTCCCCCCACACAAGCAAAGCCAGAGGAGTCTGCTAAGGAAGCACCGAAGAAGAAAAAGAACCGAAAGAAGAAAAATAGGAAAACCTTCATGCCTGCGCAAAAGCAAGAAGAAACACAAGTAGAAGCAGCAGAGGATGATGGACTCATTCAAATAGATGATACCATTACCGTGAAAGACTTGGCTGAAAAACTGGATATCGCTGCCAATGCCTTGATTGGAAAGTTGATGATGGCCGGCACTATGGCTTCTATCAACGAAAGCATTTCCTTTGAAACAGCAGAACTTATGGCCATGGAATTTGGTATTGAAATCGTTAAAAAGGAAAAAGAAAGCCTGATCGATTTAAATTTAGACCCAGAAGATCCAGAAGAATTGTTGCAGTTCCGTGCACCAATTGTTACGGTTATGGGTCATGTCGACCATGGTAAAACCTCTCTACTTGACGCCCTTCGAGACACTGCGGTTACCGAACGAGAAGCTGGCGGAATCACCCAGCATATTGGTGCGTCAAGCATTAAGGTAAATGATAAAGAGATTGTTTTCTTGGATACACCCGGCCATGAGGCATTTACATCCATGCGTGCCCGTGGTGCTCAGGTTACGGATATCGCAATTCTTGTTGTTGCAGCTGATGATGGAGTGATGCCTCAGACCATTGAAGCCATCAATCACTCCAAGGCCGCAGGTGTTCCGATTATTGTTGCCATTAATAAGATCGATAAACCCGCTGCCAATCCGGATCGCGTGCTTCAAGAATTGAACGAGCACGGACTATTCCCAGAAGCATGGGGTGGAGATATCATCACAGTCAATGTATCCGCACAAACACGCGAAGGTTTAGACGAATTGATGGAAATGATTCTTTTGGTTGCTGAAATGGAAGAATTGAAAGCCAATCCAGATCGTCTTGCGGTCGGCACCGTTGTAGAGTCTCGATTGGACAGTCAACGAGGTCCTGTTGCTACCATTGTGGTCAATAAAGGTACCCTGCATGTGGGCGATCCTATTTTCTCTGGCGTAGCAGTTGGTAAGGTTCGCGCCTTGATCAATGACAAGGGACGAAGAGTGAAAATGGCTGGTCCTTCTACACCAGTTGAAGTGCTTGGCCTTTCTGAAACACCGGAGGCCGGCGCTAATCTATATGCCGTTCAAACTGAAAGAATGGCAAAGGCTTATGCCAGTGCCAATCAAGAAACAGTGCGACAAGCAAAATACAAGACAACAAAACGTGTATCCTTGGAAGATTTGTATGAACAATTACAATTGGGTGAGATGCAAGATCTGAATCTGATTATCAAAGCTGATGTAAAAGGTTCTATCGAAGCTGTCAAGCAGTCTTTGCTGAAACTGAGCAACGAAGAAGTCACGGTTAATCCAATTCATGGTGGCGTTGGCGCTATCACCGATACGGATATCATGTTGGCATCTGCATCAAATGCGATTATTATCGGATTTAATGTTCGACCAACCACATCTGCCCTTACCTTGGCAGATCAAGAGCACGTCGATGTGCGCACATATCGAATTATCTACAAGGCGATCGAGGATGTCGAGGCTGCAATTCGCGGCATGTTGGCTCCTGAATTCAAAGAAGTTGTTCAGGGTCGTGCCGAAGTGCGTGCTACTTTCAAGGTTCCGAATGCTGGTACTGTGGCCGGAATTTATGTGACGGATGGAAAGATTACTAGAAATTCTGAAATTCGTTTGCTTCGCGACAATATCGTAATTTTTGATGGTAAATTAACTTCACTAAGACGATTTAAGGATGATGTGAAGGAAGTCTTGACCGGCTATGAAGGCGGGCTTGGCATTGAAAACTACAACGATATTAAAGACGGCGATGTAATTGAAGCCTTCATTATGGAAGAAATTAAACGTTAATTGGAGGATAGTATGCGCTACGCAAGACAAGACCGTATAGCGGAAGAAATGAAAAAAACATTGAGCAAAGGGATACGAGATCTGTTGACCGATGCTGAAACCGCAACGATTTGGAGTATCACGCAAATCGATGTAACCAAGGATTTACGACATGCGAAAGTATTTGTTAGCATTCTAGGCACCAAAGAACAAGAGGCTGGAATGATGGCTGCTTTGCAAAAAAAGTCGGGAGCCCTCAGAAAACTTGTTGGTAGTAAGGTCCGGATGCATTTCACACCGGAGTTACATTTCTTCCACGACCATTCTATCGAACATGGATTAAAAATTTCTAAAATTCTAAATGATATCAAAGATGGGGAAGATCATGAATAAACGGGAAGCGAATCGGCTGCATGAAAAACTGAGTCACCTTGATTCGGTATGCATCGTATCGCATGCCCATCCTGATGGAGATAGCCTAGGATCCCTTTTGGGTCTTGCAGCTTTGATCGAAAATCATTATCATTGTCGAGTGGAGCGGGTCCTATCGGACTCGACTCCATCTCGTTATGCCTTTATGGATACCAGCAAAGCTGTGCCCTTTGAGACCTGCCTAGAAAAGACTTATGATGCTTGCATCTTGGTTGACTGCAGCGATGAAAATCGTTTAGATGACGCCAAGGTCTTACTGGAACAGGCGGATTCTTTAATCAATATTGATCACCATCGCAGCAATGAAAGCTTTGGCCAAATTAATTTGGTTGAAGGAGATTGCTCTTCAACAGGGGAATTGATCTATCAATTGGCAAAGTATTTGAACTGGAAACTCGATTCTGAAATCGCCTGTAATCTTTATGTTGCCATCGCAACCGATACAGGAAGCTTCCAGTATTCAAACACCAGCCAAAAAACGCATTTAGCGACAGCTGAATTGTTGAGTCATCCCTTTGAAGTGGATCTGGTTCGTGAACGCTTATTTCAAAGCGAACCCCTCAACAAAGCAAAACTATTTATCACCCTGGTTCAATCCATTATATTCTCTTCCGATGGACAAGTCGGCGGGTGCAGTGTTTCTCAAGAAAATTTAAATCAATTTCAGGCCTCATATGAGGATCTGGACGGAGTTGTTGAATTTATACGTAACATTGAAACTGTTCGGATTTCCTATTTGATCAAAGAGGTAGGAACAAATGAGTTTCGAGCCAGTTTGCGATCAAAACCACCGACACGTGTGGATAAAATTGCTCATCAGTTCGGTGGGGGTGGACACGCCTATGCTGCGGGACTGTCCTTTTCAGGTAACTTGAAGCAATTCCAAGACCAGTTGATTCGAGCCTGCGAGGAAGCAATATGAATGGATTTATCGTTGTATTCAAACCAACGGGCATGACGTCCCATGACATTGTTTCAAGAGTCAGAAGGCTTACAGGCATTAGACAGGTGGGCCATACTGGCACATTAGATCCCAATGCCAGTGGCGTATTGCCTATTGCTATCGGTAAAGCGACCAAAGCGATTCCTTATCTTTCGGAAGAAAGAAAGGTTTACCGTGCCGAACTTGCTTTAGGTGTAGAGACAGATACCTGTGACCGATATGGCACTGAAGTTGCAAGTAGTGAGGACATCGACCGGTCCAAAGATGCCTTTCTTGAAGCGGCAAAATCCTTTATAGGGCTCATTCAACAACGGCCACCCATCTTCTCAGCCATTCGTATCGACGGGAAACGCGCCTATGACTTGGCGAGAAGCGGGAAAACACCAGAAATGAAACTGAGAGACGTTACAATCGAATCTATTGATTTGATTTCCGTGGCCCAAAACCGTTTTCTCTTTGATGTTGTTTGCTCCAAAGGCACCTATATCCGGTCTTTGTGCCGGGACTTAGCCAAAGAAATGGGTAGCCTAGGCCATATGTCTATGTTAATTCGATTGGAATCAGGGATCTTCACAGCTGAAAACGCACTATTTGATTGGAACCAATTGGAAAATTCAATTTTGTCCATTGATCAAGTACTGTCGCACTATCCTAAAATTCAAGTCGATAAGAATGCGGAGAAACGTCTTTTATTTGGTCAAACGATTGAAAAAGAAACGGATCAAACCGATGAGTTCTTCCGTGTATACAGCGCGTCTGGATTTCTCGGAATCGCGACATGCAAAAACAAGCAGATGAAGATGAAACGGCAATTCATTTAGGAGTCGATTCGATTATGAAAATCATCATGAATGAAAAATATCAAATGGATCAAGAATCCATTGTGGTTCTTGGGAATTTCGATGGCATCCATCGCGGTCACCAATCCCTTTTGGAGATGGCCCGTGATGAAAAGGATCAAAGTGATCGTGCCGTATTGGTCTTCACCTTTCAGAGCCATCCCTCTCACGATCTGCCGGGAAGAGAAGCAATTCGCTATTTGTTTTCCAACCAACAGCGAATTGAAATTTTTGAATCCTTGGGTGTGGACACCATGTATTCCATTCCATTTTCAAATGTAAAAAATATGCCGCCTTCTCGCTTTGTTGAAGAGGTTTTACTCACGCACCTGAAGGCTGCCACCATTGTCATTGGACATGACTTTCGATTTGGGTCCGGTGCCAAGGGGAACGTTAGCTTGCTGCAAAGTATTTGCAGCAAAGCCGGCGTAAAAGTGATCGTGGTAGGCAAGAAGAGTTTTGGCAAAGAGCGAATCAGCAGTACACGCATCCGCGAAGCCATTTCAGCGGGAAACCTACTAGAGGCGGAACATCTTCTAGGCCGTCCCTATCAATTATCTGGACATGTCATTCACGGTAAAAAGTTAGGCAGAAAAATGGGGATACCGACAGCAAATCTAGAGATGAGATTGCCCTACGTCGTGCCTAAATTTGGCGTCTATTTTTCACAAGTCTTGGTAGAGGGACAGGCCTATTATGCCGTAACAAGCATCGGATTGAACCCGACTGTCGATCAGCGAATCCATCCGAGCATTGAAATCCATATCTTAGATTTCAATAAAGAAATTTATCATACTCAGGTTCGATTAAACCTATTTCAACTACTTCGCGTGGAAAAGAAATTTTCAACGCTTGATGAATTGATTCATCAAATTCACCAAGACATTAAACAAGTACGAGAAATGGTTTACAAACTAAGAGATTTATGATATCGTAACATGTTGTTACCCTATCTGCGTTTTTCGACACCTCGACGATCACTCGGATAGGGAGAATAAATAATTTTGAGGAGGCAATACACATGTTAGCAAAAGAAATTAAAGCATCAATTGTAGCAGAATACCAAACACACGAAGGGGACACTGGTTCTCCGGAGGTGCAAATCGCAATCTTAACAGCCCGCATCAATGAGTTGAATGAACATTTACAAACGCATAAAAAAGATTTTCATTCACGACGTGGCCTATTAAAGATGGTTGGTCAGCGCCGAGGCCTATTAAACTACTTGAAAAAATCCGAAGTGGATCGTTATAGAATTTTAATCAAGAGACTAGGTCTAAGAAAATAATAAGAAGCGGGGTAGCCCCGCTTTTTGTTTTATGACCGATAAGGAGGAAGACGATGGTTCGAGAATTTGAATATTCATTAGCAGGAAAAACCCTGAAAGTAACCACTGGTAAAATCGCTGAGCAGGCACACGGCTCATGCCTGGTATCCCTTGGTGATACAGTTGTCATGGCCAATGTGACCAGTTCAAAAACGCCTAGACCGGGTATTGATTTTTTCCCGTTAGCCGTTGAGTATCAAGAAAAGTTTTATTCAGCTGGTAAAATTCCAGGTGGATTTATTAAGCGAGAAGGACGCCCAAGCACGCAATCGATTTTGACATCACGCTTGATTGACCGTCCAATGCGACCTCTTTTCCCGAAAGGCTTTCGCAACGATGTTCAAGTCGTTGTAACCGCCCTTTCTGTTGAGCCGGACGTAAAACCAGATATCCCTGCCATGCTTGCATCGGCAATAGCCATTAGCATTTCTGACATTCCATTTAGCGGCCCTGTTGCTTCCATGCACGCAGGCATGATTGATGGAAAGGTGATTCTGATGCCCAACGAAGCTGAGCGAGAAGCATCACAACTTGACTTGATCGTTGCTGGTACCGCAGAAGCTGTTATGATGGTGGAAGCGGGATCAAATATTATTTCTGAAGCACAAATGCTTGACGGAATTTTAACTTCTCATGATGAAATCAGAAATCTATGTGGGTTTATTTCAGAAATTGCCGCAGAAGTAGGCAAAGAGAAATTTGAATTTGAAGTGCCAGAAATCGATGAAGCACTTTACGCGTCTGTTGAAACTTTGGCTTTGGCAAAATTAAAAGAAGCCGTTTTGGTTTTTGAAAAACAAGCGCGAAACGAAGCTATTAGCGCTGTTCGTGAAGAAGTATTTGCTGAATTGCTCGATGAGGAAGAAACCCTAAAAGGACAACTCAAGCAAAGCTTCGACAAATTATTAAAACAAGAAGTTCGTGAATTGATCTTGCAAGGCGTTCGTCCGGACAGCCGAAAGCATGAAGAAATTCGTGCCATCAGCTCCGAGGTCGGCCTATTGCCACGAACCCATGGTTCAGCACTCTTTACAAGAGGGCAGACACAAGCCATGTCTATCTTGACTTTGGGTACTTCTCGCGATGTTCAAATTATTGACGGATTGGGAAAAGAAGAGAAACGTTCTTATATGCACCACTACAACTTCCCTCCATACTGTACAGGCGAAGCCTATATGATGCGTGGTCCAAAACGACGTGAAATTGGTCACGGCGCCCTGGCAGAGCGTGCCTTGCTTCCCGTACTTCCTGATCATGAAACGTTCCCATACACCATTCGTGTCGTTTCTGAGGTCCTAAGTTCCAATGGTTCTTCTTCACAGGCCAGCATTTGTGGCAGCACCTTGTCCTTGATGGATGCAGGGGTTCCCATCACTGCGCCGGTTGCAGGGATTGCCATGGGCTTGATCAAAGAGGGCGATCGCTTAGCGATTCTTTCTGATATTCAGGGCTTGGAAGATCATCTTGGCGATATGGATTTTAAGGTAGCCGGAACACGAGAAGGCATTACAGCGATCCAAATGGATATCAAAATTGCTGGAATCGAACGAAAGATTCTAGAGCAAGCCTTGGAAAGTGCTAGATTGGGCCGCTTGTACATCCTTGATAAAATGAATGAAACCATGCAAGTACCGCGTGAGGATACCTCACCATATGCGCCGAGAATCATCTCTATCATGGTTCCAGTTGACAAGATCCGTACCGTTATTGGTTCTGGTGGAAAAACAATCAATGCCATTATTGAAGAAACGGGTGCAAAAATCGATATTGATGACTCAGGTCTAATCGAAATTGCTGCAGAATCTGGAGAGGCTGGAGAAAGAGCGAAAGCCATTATTGAATCCATCGTCACAGATCCTGTTGTTGGTACCGTCTACAAGGCAAAGGTAACCCGCACATTAACATTCGGCGCTTTCTTGGAATTCTTGCCGGGCAAAGAGGGCTTGATCCATATTTCCCGCCTTGCCGTTGAACGTGTCAAGAGTGTGGAAGATGTTGTGAAGGTTGGCGATGAGTTAGAAGTTAAACTAGTTGCCATCGATGATCAAGGCCGCTATGATTTGGCCCGCACGGACATTCCATATGTCGAGCGAAAAAGAGACGATAGCCGCAAAAGCAATTCTCATTCAAGAGACGGCAATCGACGTCGACCACCGCGTCGCGATGATAAACGTCCATCTGCTCCTCGACAAGATAAGCCGAGCGAGAAAAAAGAACAATAATTGAACATGAACCTTCGGGTTCATGTTTTTTCTTTGTCAATAACAATGGTATAATAGAATTAGTTTGCGGAGGAAAATATGACAAAGACCACACAATTATCCAATGGCATGAAACTCGTATTCGAGCAAAAGAAATCCATGCATTCTGTAGCCTTTGGGCTATGGGTTCGCGTCGGATCTATAGACGATGGATTAAACCTGGGCATCGCTCACTTTATTGAACATATGATTTTTAAAGGGAATGAAAAATGGAGCGCCAAACAGATTGCCTCCCATGTCGACCTTTTAGGGGCACAATTAAATGCCTTCACTGAGAAGGAAAGCACCTGCTACTACGGCCGTGTCATCGACGAAGAATTTTCGTCCCTCTTGACACTCGTTTCAGAAATTGTTCTAAATCCTGCCATCAGGCAAGCCGACGTCGAAAAAGAACGTCAAGTGATTCTGGAAGAAATTAAGATGGACTTGGATACACCTGATGAAAGAATCCACGATTTGTTGGATGCCTTGATGTTTGAACCCACACCTTACGCCAAGGGAATTCTTGGGGAAGAAAAAACAGTTTCAGCCATGGAATCATCACAGCTGAAAACCCACCATCAGACTTATTACCAGCCCAATCAAATGGTGCTGTCCATCGTAGGAAATGGTGATTTCGAAACCTACGTGAACCTTGTTGAAGAACTGTTTTCCCAGATTCCATCAGAAAGAAAACAAGTAAGTTCCCCTCTAACAAATGTAGCGAGTGCAACAAAGGCGAAACACTATCAACACCATTCAAAAGAAACCGAACAATTGCACCTCGTATTAGGGCTTCAATTTCAACCCTTGAATCAATTGATGGATCGGATCTATCTATCCATGATCAACAGCTATCTGGGTTCAAGCATGAGTTCGCGCCTCTTTCAAGAGTTTCGTGAGGAGCGGGGATGGGTGTATTCGATCTATTCCTATTCACAATTGTTTCAACATCATTCTGCCTTCAATATCTACGCGGGATTTCAACCGGAACGTACGGAAGAAGTCATTTCCCTGCTGGCAGAGATTTTTCAGGATCTTCGAGAAAAGGGTATTGATTCAGATTCTATTCATACCTTTCAGCGATATCTCAAAGGCACCCTCGCAATTAGCGATGAGAGCCCCACAAGCCGCATGAATTATCTGGGCCGTGCAACCCTCTTCAATGAACCGCTATACGATTCTGAGGAGATCTTAGCCGGTGTGGAAGCAATCGACGAAGCTGAACTCAACGCCTTCTTGATATCCTTGCTCAAACAAGATATAAGTGTCGTCACCCTAGGTCCAATCAGCATGGAACGCACAGAAAAAATCGCAATTTCCGTTAAGAAACTAAATAAAGAAGGGAAATAATAGAGATCATCAGGAGGGAAACATGCCAAGACAAAAAAAGAAAAAATCAACTTCCAAGCCAAATGTTCGAAAACAGCGTGCTGGATCGCTGCTCTTATTTTCAATTGGTGTGGTTTTACTGTTAGGCCTTTTAAACCTTTCCACCGGCTTTATTACGGACCGTCTTCTATGGGGATTCCAATGGCTGTTTGGAAAAGCAGCCGGTATTTTGGCCGCTTTGTTCTTCTTTTTTGCTTATCGTGTTTTTAAAGGGGAAGAGCTAAAGCTACGCGATGTACTGGATTTTGCCGTCTTATTTCTACTTGTTATCACCCTAGTAGACTTACTAGCAAGTCCTGCCGGAAGCTTAAAAGACAGCTATTCCGTCTTGTTGAATAGCCGAACCGAGGACCTTCATGTTCACCTGGTTTCAGCGGGTGGTACCATTGGACTCTCCTTAGCCTATGTCATGGTGGCTGCAATCGGTCGAATGGCAAGTTTTGTCATCCTATTAACGGCCTCTAGCTTTTATTTGATCCATCTATTGATCAACGATGAAGTAAAAAAACAATTTGTCACTTTTCAAACCAACCGCAAAAATGAGCGGAAGAACAAAAAAATGAAAGCTGTTGAGAAACCAGTTCGCAAGAAAAAGGTTCAGAAACCGAAAAGAAAAGTCGAACCTATTGAGACGGCTCCTCTTCAATCAAAACCTTTGGACCAAACTAGCAAACACGAACCCATTCCGGTGGCAAAAGCAGTAAAAAAGCAAAAGTCGGAAGCGCCCAAAGAGATGGTCATTCCAAGTCAGGCTCACTCAGGTTATCAGCGACCGGGCTTTGATCTATTAAAGCGCGGCAACCAAAACCCTCAACGCGGTAATATGCACGCCAAAGAGCAAGGTGAACAGTTGGTGGCCCTGCTTCAAAGCTTCGGTGTCGAATCTAAAATTCTCAATATCAGCTATGGTCCATCCATCACTCGATTTGAATTGCAACCCGCTCCCGGAGTAAAAATCAGCCGTATTAAAAATCTATCTGATGATATTGCTCTGGGCATGGCCAGTGCAGACGTACGAATCGAAGCGCCCATACCTGGCAAAAAAGCCATTGGCATTGAGGTACCAAATGAAAAGAAACAAATGGTTCTCTTTCGAGAGGTGATTGAAACCCCACAATTTCAGGCATCCGAGTCCAATCTGACCATCGGCCTAGGTAAAACAATCGCCGGTAAACCATTGATTGCGGATATTGAAAAAATGCCCCATCTTTTGATTGCGGGTGCAACGGGTTCCGGCAAGAGTGTTTGTGTCAATACCATTATCTGCAGCATCCTCTACAAGGCTTCGCCAGAAGAGGTTAAATTGTTGTTAATTGATCCCAAAATGGTAGAACTCACCGCCTATAACCAAATTCCTCATCTTTTAATTCCCGTCGTTGTTGATCCCAAGAAGGCGGCTTCTGCCTTGCATTGGGCTGTAGGAGAGATGACCAAGAGATATAAATTATTCTCTGAAGAACGGGTTCGAAATTATCGCGCCTACAATGAAAAGATGATCGATCGCGAAGGTGCTGAGGCCATGCCACAAATCGTCATCATTATCGATGAATTGGCTGACCTGATGATGACTTCACCCGGTGAGGTAGAAGACAGCATCTGTCGATTGGCACAGATGGCACGAGCGGCAGGCATTCACTTGATTGTTGCGACCCAACGACCATCTGTCGATGTAATTACAGGCTTGATCAAGGCCAATATTCCTTCTCGGATTTCCTTTGCTGTCAGTTCCCAGGTCGATTCTCGAACGATTCTCGATATGGCTGGAGCAGAAAAACTTTTGGGGAAAGGCGATATGCTATTTTATCCGGTTGGCGCTTCGAAACCGATACGTACCCAGGGTGCCTTTATCTCTGAAGAAGAGGTCAATCGATTGGTTCAGTCCCTGGCAAAGCCAGCTGAATTTCAAGAAGAACTAGTAATGGAATTAGAAAAACCAAAAATTGATACCTCTCGGGATGCCCTCGATTCACTCTATGAAACAGCCCTACAATTGGTGATCGATGAACAGCGCGCTTCCACGTCCCTGATTCAACGAAGATTGAAGGTAGGGTATGCGCGTGCCGGACGTATTATCGATCAATTAGAAGAAAATGGAATGGTCAGTGGCCACCAGGGCAGCAAAGCACGATCCGTCCTTGTTGCTGCCGACTACCTAACGAGCCAAGATGAAAAGGAGGATTCTGTTGCTAGCCATACAGAAAATTAGTATTTCAGAATTGTTGCAGAATCAAGATGATTATGTCATTGTCGATGTGCGAACAAGCCGTGAATTTTTAGAAGACCATATTCCTGGTGCCATCTCAATGCCAATCTTAACCGATGAAGAACACCACGAGGTGGGAACCATCTTTAAACAAGTCTCACATGAGATCGCAAAGGAAAAAGGCCTGCTTTATGCAGCACCTAAATTATTAGATTTTTACCGTTATGCAAGAGAAGTTGTAAAATCCGGAAAGAAAATCTGTTTTCAATGTTTTCGAGGCGGAATGCGAAGTCATTCTATCGCCAATGTTGTCACCATGATGAATATTCCGGCAACCGTGTTAGAAGGTGGATACAAGGGGTTTCGACAAGAGGTGAATCGTTTCTTTGAATCACCCATGCCCTTTCAACTCCTGGTTCTTCACGGCTATACAGGCGTTGGAAAAAGTCTGGCCTTGGAACAACTAGAAGAGAAAAACGAACCCATCATTCATCTGGAACGACTGGCAAAAAACTCAGGTTCCGTCTACGGCAATGTTTTTTACGATGATCAAACCATTACCCAAAAGAATTTTGAATCTATGCTTTATGCACAGATTCAATCAAATCTTAAACAGGGAAAAAACTATGCCTGGATCGAAAGCGAAGGTAAACGTGTTGGAAAAGCGGTACTGCCGCCTGTCTTTTATCAAGCCAATGAAAAGGGGATCCATATCCGATTGCAAACCAGTCGTGCGCAACGGATTCAAAATCTTTACCACGATTATTCCACAGGAGGAAGGTTGGATGTTTTAAACACAGCCACCAATCGATTGCGCAAACGCCTTGGCCATGAACGATGCAATAAAATTCTTCAAGCCATCGAAGCCGACAATTTGGATCTAGCCATTGAAGAGCTCTTAATTCATTACTATGACCCTTTGTACGAGCACACCTTGGATTGGCCCTACACGGCAACCATTTCCTATGAAAACCCGGAAGACCTGTCCACACTCTTGGTAGAATGGAAAAACACACCAAAGGAGAAGAAATGAACGAATATTTTTATATCGAAACCCTAGGGTGTTCAAAGAACGAAGTTGACAGCCAGCAAATTGCAGGCTATCTTACCCAAGCGGGATATCAAGTAACAAAGGATCCGGCCCAGGCTACATTCATTATTGTCAATACCTGTACCTTTATTCTAGACGCCAAAGAAGATTCCATCGCCGCTATTTTAAATCTGGCTGATTTAAAAATGCAGGGACAAGCCAAGCGTCTGATTGTAGCCGGCTGTTTAAGCCAGCGATACGGCCAAGAACTTTTAAATGAATTGCCTGAAATCGACGGACTAATCGGCACAGGAAACTTGGAAAAAATTATTGAGGCCATCGAAGCCACAGAAGACTTTATTGACCTGGGCCAACTTAACAGCCCTTACTGCGAAACCGTTCTTCGTGTTTTACCGGAAAAACGACCAACTCGCTATGTCAAAATTGCAGAAGGATGCAACAAAAACTGTAGCTATTGCATCATTCCCTCAATTCGTGGTAATTTGCGAAGCCGTACGATCGAGTCGGTTCAAGCCGAAGTGGAAGCCTTGGTTTCTGACGGCGCCAAAGAAATTATACTGATCGCTCAGGATACCACGCGTTTTGGTGCCGATTGGGCAGGAAGACCACAACTGGATCAATTGCTAAAAAATCTAGATGAAATCGACGGTGACTTTTGGATCCGTATTTTTTATATGTATCCCGAAGGACTAACCGACAAGGTATTGTCCGTTTTTCAAGATGCAAAGCACATCTTGCCGTATTTTGATTTGCCTCTTCAACACGCCAACAACAAAGTTCTTAAGGAAATGAATCGTGCTTCAAATCGTGAAAGCATGGAAATCTTGGTAAATAAAATTCGCACCATGATTCCGGATGCCATCATTCGTACGACTTTTATTGTTGGATTTCCCGGTGAATCAGAATCAGAGTTTCAAGAATTGCTTGATTTTGTTGAACAGGTTCCCATCGATAAGGTCGGTGTTTTTCCTTACTCCGCAGAAGAGGGAACAACAGCGGCAATTCGAACCGATCAAATCCCTCAAGCAATTAAATTAAATAGAAAAGAACGACTCATGCAAAAACAGATGCAGATTTCAGCCAATACATTGACCCGATGGGTGGGAAAAGAGATGACGGCCCTAATCGAAGAAATTGATGTAGAAGAGGAAATCATGATCGGTCGTACCTGGATCGATGCGCCGGAGATTGATGGAATTGTCGTTCTTCCCATAGATTCGCAGGTTTCCCTGGGTGATTTGCTACAAATTCGTATTGTTGATACAAGTGAATATGATTTGAGAGGAGAAGTACTATGAATCTACCAAATAAACTTACCATTGTCAGAATTTTGATGATCCCCATTTTTATGTTTTTGTTGCTGGTGAACGATCATGCCTATCAAACATTGGCTGCTATCGTCTTTATCATCGCCAGTCTAACAGATACGGCAGACGGGTATATTGCAAGAAAGTACAATTTGGTCACAAATTTCGGAAAATTCATGGATCCTCTCGCTGATAAGTTGCTGGTAACCTCGGCATTTCTTTGCTTTATGGAAATGGGCATCCTACCTGCCTGGTTCGTCATGATCATTTTAACTCGAGAATTCGCAATCACAGGCATTCGTACATTAGCAGCCAATGAAGGTGTTGTAATCGCCGCTAGCAAATGGGGAAAGCTAAAAACAATCAGTCAGATGGCGGCAATCGTGGTGGTCTTGTTCAACAATTTATCTCTGAACTTTCCATTGGGTCAAATTTTGCTCTATCTTGCACTGGGACTTACCATCATTTCTGGTGCCGACTATATCATGAAAAACACAAAACTTTTTAAAAATGTCAATTAATCTTGACGAAAGGGAACGTTTGTACTAAAATGAAAACAGAACAATTGTTCGAATAAGGATGGTGACTTTCATGAGCAAAGAAAAAGCATTAGAAATGGCAATGAGTCAAATTGAAAAGCAATATGGGAAAGGCGCAATTATGCGCTTGGGAGAAAGTGCACATATCAAAATAGAATCCGTCTCGACGGGATCCCTACAATTAGATTTGGCACTAGGAATCGGTGGACTGCCAAAGGGACGTATTATCGAAGTTTACGGACCCGAGTCCTCAGGCAAAACAACCGTAGCCCTTCATTGCATCGCTGAAGCACAGAAAACAGGTGGGAATGCAGCCTTTATTGATGCAGAACATGCCTTGGACCCAACCTATGCTGAAAAACTAGGCGTCGACATTGAAAATCTAATCGTCTCTCAACCCGATACAGGCGAACAAGCCCTTGAAATCGCCGAAGCCCTTGTTCGAAGCGGCGCAGTCGATATTGTAGTCGTCGATTCAGTAGCCGCCTTGGTTCCAAAGGCGGAAATCGATGGAGAGATGGGAGACAGCCATATGGGTCTACAGGCTCGTTTGATGTCTCAAGCCTTAAGAAAATTGGCGGGTTCCATAAAAAAATCCAATACCATTGTTATCTTTATCAATCAATTACGTGAAAAGATTGGTGTAATGTTCGGAAATCCTGAAACAACGACTGGCGGTCGTGCACTAAAATTTTATGCCTCGGTACGTCTCGATATTCGTCGCATTGAAGCCATAAAAAATGGCGATGAATTCATTGGGAATCGCACCCGCGTCAAGGTTGTAAAAAACAAGGTCGCGCCACCCTTCAAAAAAGTTGAATTCGATATTATTTACGGAAGAGGTATCTCAAAATCCGGTGATATTCTGGATCTCTCCGTGGTTGAGGGCTATGTTCGCAAATCAGGATCCTGGTTTAGCTACGGCGACGAAAAATTGGGGCAAGGACGCAACAACTCCAAAGAATATCTAGAATCGCATCCCGCCTTGATGGAAGAACTGGATCAAAAAATTCGAACCAAATATGATTTACTTGAATCGACAGATACGAAAAAAGAGTAGGGAATTTCCTGCTCTTTTTTTTTTCATCGCCTTGTCAATCTTGACACTCAAATTGATTAGTAATAAAATGTATAAGATACAACAATTTGATAACGACATGGAGGTGAAGACAATCGATAATTCAATTTTTATTGCAGCAGGAACAGGCGCCGCATCATTTCTAGTTGGATATATGATTCGAAAGAAAATAGCAGAATCGAAAATCACTTCAGCTGAAGATGAGGCGAAAAGAATTATAGATGAAAGCAAGCGAACTGGGGAAACCTTGAAAAAGGAAGTCCTCATAGAAGGTAAAGAAGAGATACAAAAGATGCGCTCTTCAGCGGAGGCCGAAAACAAAGAACGAAAAACCGAACTTCAATCTCAAGAAAAGCGTCTCATTCATAAGGAATCAATGCTCGACAGAAAATCAGAAAGTCTTGAACGAAAAGAAGAAGGCTTATCAAAAAAAGTTAGAAAAATCGATACCCGAGAGAATGAAATTGAAAAACTTTACCAAGAGCAAAAAGAAGAATTGGAACGTGTTGCCGGCTTAACCGGAGATCAGGCAAAACAAATTCTATTGGATGATTTGGAAAAAGAGATTGTCCATGAATCCGCAAAGATCATTAAAGAGAACGAAGCAAAAACAAAAATGGAATCGGAAAAAAAGGCACGAAATATTATCACCTACGCCATTCAAAAATGTTCAACTGATCATGTGGCGGAAACTACAGTATCCGTTGTCGCTCTTCCTTCTGATGAAATGAAGGGACGAATCATTGGTCGAGAGGGCCGAAATATCCGAACCCTTGAAACCTTAACCGGAGTCGATTTGATCATCGACGACACGCCAGAGGCAGTGATCTTATCAAGTTTTGATCCAGTTCGTCGTGAAATTGCAAGATCCGCTTTGGAAAAACTCATTGCAGACGGTCGCATTCATCCGGCTCGCATCGAGGAAATGGTCAACAAGGCAAAAAAAGAGTTGGAAGCACAATTATTAGAATTTGGTGAACAAGCAACTTTCGACGCAAACATTCACGGTGTTCATCCGGAACTAATCAAGCTATTGGGCCGACTGAACTTCCGAACAAGCTATGGACAAAATGTATTGAAGCATGCCATCGAGGTCTCGTATTTGGCTGGAACCATGGCGGCTGAACTTGGCGCCGATGTCCGCATAGCAAAACGAGCTGGACTCTTACACGATATTGGCAAGGCCGTCGATCACGAAATTGAGGGCACTCATATTGAAATCGGTATCGATCTTTGCAAGAAATACAAGGAAAATGCAAAGGTTCTTCATGCAATTGCAGCCCATCATGGCGATATTGAACCCCAAACAATTGAAGCGATTTTGGTTCAGGCCGCTGATGCAATTTCTGCCGCTCGACCGGGTGCCAGAAGAGAAACCATGGAAACCTATATCAAGCGACTCGAAAAATTAGAAGAGATCTCTAACTCCTTTGAGGGAGTGGATAAGTCTTTTGCCATTCAAGCGGGTCGTGAAATTCGCATCATTGTGAACTCTGATTTAGTCAATGACGATCAGATCATTCATATGTCTCGCGATATTGTCAAACGCATCGAAGATGAATTGGAATATCCTGGACAAATCAAAGTGAATGTTATCCGTGAAACACGGGCAATTGAATATGCAAAATAAGGATAAGTCTTCGGACTTATCTTTTTTTTTGCAAGTTTCTGCAATTAAACTTTCATTTTTATAAATGTTACGGTTTATTATGAAATTTAAATTGCATATTTTGAATGGAAATGGTATTATAAAGGCGACAAAACAGAGGAGGGTACACATGGCCAGCAAGAATGTTCATTTAAGAATCAATCCGTCATGGTGTAAGGGCTGTGGCATTTGTGTCGCATTTTGCCCGAAGGACGTTTTATCCATAGTAGAGGAAAAGGTTTCCATTACAGACGAAGAACTTTGCATTCGCTGCGGGCTATGTGAACAACGATGCCCTGACTATGCGATCTATTTGGAGGAGGACTAGATGGAGACAGAAACAAAATTAATGCAGGGCAATGAAGCTTGTGTAGCCGGTGCCTTGCATGCAGGGATGCGTTTTTTTGCAGGCTACCCGATTACACCTTCAACGGAGATCGCTGAGTTGTCAGCACTTCACCTTCCCAAATTCGGTGGTAAGTTTATACAAATGGAAGATGAACTAGCCAGTATGGCTGCTGCCATCGGTGCCTCCATCGCAGGAGAAAAAACGATGACTGCTACCAGCGGACCAGGCTTTTCTTTAAAACAAGAAAATTTGGGATATGCAGCCATGGCAGAGATCCCCTGCGTTATTGTCAATGTACAGCGGTGTGGACCCAGTACGGGCTTGCCCACCTCTCCAGCTCAAGGCGATGTCATGCAAGCTCGCTGGGGAACCCACGGCGATCATCCCATGATCGTACTGACACCCTCATCCGTTTCTGAAACCTTTTCACTAACGGTTCAAGCCTTTAATCTTGCCGAACAATATATGACACCGGTAATTTTATTGATGGACGAGGTTGTTGGACATATGCGAGAAAAAGTGAATATCAAGGAGCTAAGTCAATTGCCCCAAATCAATCGTAGACGGTTTGAAGGACAAGCGGATGACTACTATGCGTATCGTCCCGATCAAAGCCTAACGCCGGCATTGATGCCTTTTGGGGAAGGATACCGCTATCATATAACCGGCCTCTATCATGATGAAACTGGTTTTCCAACCAATTCAACGGATAATGCAAGGGCACAATTAAAACGACTTCATCAAAAATTGGAACTAGGGGACAACCTGGCCATGTATGAAGAGGTTGAGATGGAAAAAGAAGTCGATTTGATGATTCTTTCCTATGGATCCACCTATCGTTCCGCTAGAAAAGCCGCTAGAAAAGCCCGAAAAGAAGGCAAGTCCGTTGGAGAATTTCGTGTCATCAGCTTGTGGCCATCTCCAGAGCTAGCCATTCGAGAAGCCGCTAAAAAAGCGAAAGCAGTTTTGGTGGTAGAAATGAACGAAGGACAATACGTGCAAGAAGTGGAACGGATCGTCAAAAGCAAATCTGAGATTCACTTTTTAGGCAATGGAGCAGGTGAATTGATCAATCCTGAAGAAGTCTATGAAAAGATTCTGGAGGTGCTGACATGTCAAGCGAACTCGTAACAAAATACTTCCGAGAAGATCGCCTGCCGCATATTTGGTGTCCAGGCTGCGGCCACGGCATTGCAACCCGAGCAGTAATGGAAGCGATCGATAGACTGGGCTGGGACAAAAATAATACCTGTATCGTTTCAGGAATTGGATGTTCCTCCAGAGCACCGGGTTATTTAGACTTTAACACCCTGCACACCACCCATGGCCGTGCCTTGGCCTTTGCGACAGGCATCAAGTTAGCAAAGCCTCATCTTCATGTGATCGTTCTCACAGGAGATGGTGACACCAGTGCCATCGGCGGCAATCACTTGATTCATGCGGCCAGAAGAAATATCGACATCACAACCGTTGTTTTCAATAACAATACTTATGGGATGACCGGGGGACAATACTCGCCAACAACGCCATTCCATGACAAAGGAACAACGGCGCCATACGGCAATATCGATCAGCCTTTCGACATTTGCAACCTTGCCCAAGCGGCAGGCGCTACCTACGTGGCTCGTTCTACCGTCTTCCATCCCAAACAATTGTCGCAAATGGTTGAAAAAGCCTTACAAAAAAAAGGATTTTCCCTGGTAGAAGCCATTTCTTCTTGCCCAACTTATTATGGACGCAAGAACAAGAAAGGCACGGCCGTCGATATGATGAATTTCTTAAAATATCGTGCTGTATCTCAATCAAAATTTGATGCCTTGTCTCCTGAGGAACAGGCAGAACATGTTGTAACCGGAGAATTTATGAATCGTACAGCTCCAGAATATACAGAATCGTATCAAAAGATTATTGACTTGGTACAAGGAAGGGAGGAATCAAAATGAAAGAACAGGAGATTCGATTAAGCGGAACCGGAGGACAAGGATTGATCTTAGGCGGAATTATTCTTGCTGAAGCAGCCATGCTAGACGGAAAAGAAGTCACTCAGTCTCAGTCTTATGGGCCAGAAGCGAGAGGCGGTGCCAGTAAGGCGGAAGTGATCATCTCGGACGATGAAATTGATTTTCCAAAATTTCACAAATGCGATTGTCTTCTTTCCTTGAGTCAAACCGCATGTGACAAATATTTACATTCTATCAAAACAAATGGTATACTGATTGTAGATGAGACGGTAAAAGAAATTGACAGATCCGACATCCACATTGTGCGCCTTCCTCTATTGGTTACGGCAAAAGAACAAGTGGGACGAATCATCGTCGCCAATATTGTGTCCATTACAGCCATGAACGCCATCTGCCATTACGTTAGCGACGAAGCACTCAAACAAGCCATTCAAAATCGTGTTCCCAAAGAGGCACTTGCTCTCAATGAAGCAGCCTTTGATGCAGGTAAGGAATTGGCATTAAAATTCGCGGGGTGAAACCATGAAGGATCGAATCGACCTAATACGACAAATCAACCTAAGCTATGACTCTTTAAGCAAGGGCCATCGAAAAATTGCAGACTATATTACCAACAATAGCGAAAGGGTTGCATTTATGACTGCTGCCGATCTTGGCAAAGAAGTTGGCACCAGTGAGTCTACTGTCGTTCGATTTGCAAAAGCCTTGAATTTTTCCGGCTATCCCAAGCTACAAAAAGCTTTGCAGCAATTGATTAAGAATAAATTAACAACCGTACAAAGAATGAAGATGACGGATCACGAAAGCCAAAGTAAAATCTTGAAGAAAGTTTTGGAATCCGATATTCAAAACATTCGAAACAGTTTGACCGAACTGAATCCAGAAATTTTTCAGCAAGTGGTTCAAGAAATTCACAAAGCCAAGCATGTATTTATTATGGGCATGCGAAGCTCCAAGCTTCTAGCGGAATATTTTGTTTTTTATTTAAAACTCGTTCGACCTGGTGTCTATATTGTCGATACCGAATACAATGAACCCATTGAGAGCCTTTTGCATATTTCGGAAGATGATTTGGTCATCACCATCTCTTATCCAAGGTATTCTTATAAAACGATTGAAACCCTGGAATTTATTCGAAAGAAGGGAATTAAAATTGTTGGAATCACTGATAGTGCAGAGTCACCGATTTGTTCGGTTGCCCATTATCCATTGATTGCCCAAGGGAATATGTTTTCCATTGTCGACTCCTTGGTTGCACCTATGAGTTTGATCAATGCTTTAATCGTTGCCATCGGTAACGAAAGAAGAGATGAATTAACGGAACGTTTTACAGAATTGGAAGAAATGTGGGATTCCATCCACACCTATAGCCAAGGCAACAAATAAAATAAAGCCAAAAGGCTTTATTTTTTTTGTTTCATGGTTGTCCCCAGTTCGAAAGTAGTATATAATTGATGGGAATGTGAAATAGAAGGATTTGGTGGACATCATGATTATTGCTATAGACGGTCCGGCTGGCGCCGGAAAGAGCACAATTTCAAAGCGAGTCGCTCGCCAACTTAATTTTCAATACATCGACACGGGTGCCATGTATCGTGGTGTAACCCTCAAGTGCTTGCGCTTAGGTTTACAACCTGACCAGGTTTCTCAAAAGCTTATCGATTTAAAAACCGAAATTCAACTGGATGGTGAAAAAATCTTTTTGGATGGGGAAGACGTGTCCCAAGAAATCCGAAGCATCGAAGTCAGTCAATCGGTTTCCGCTTATTCTGCTATTCCTGAAGTTCGACTTTTTTTGGTTGATCTACAACGTGCCATGGCAATCAATCAAAACATCTTGGTTGATGGACGAGATATCGGCACTTATGTTTTTCCGAATGCAGAACTAAAAATCTTTTTAACAGCCGATGTAGAGGTACGTGCAAAAAGACGATTTTTGGAAATGCAAGAAAAGGGAAATGCTGTTTCTTTTGAAGAGATTGTCTCTAATATTGAAACGCGGGATCGAATTGACAGCCAGCGCGAAATGGCTCCCCTCAAAAAAGCAGATGATGCTATTGAGGTTGACACGTCGAGCATGAAGATCGAAGAAGTTGTAGAACACATCCTGTTTCTGGTTACGGCCAAACAAGGAAAGGGCATAAACCATTGAAGATAAAATTCGCAACCACTTATGGATTTTGTTTTGGTGTAAAACGCTCCATGGAATTGGCTGATGCTGAAACCGGAGCAGGGAAGTCCGTTTGCACCTATGGTCCCCTGATTCACAATGAACAGGTCATTAAAGACCTTCAATCAAAAGGAATTGAAAGGATCGAATCCTTAAACGAAATACTCGACTCTTATGAGCGCGTGATCATTCGTTCCCATGGCATTTCACATGCCGAGTATCAACAGTTCATAGATTCCGGTTTGGACGTAATTGATGCGACCTGTCCATTTGTAAAAAAGATTCACCAGCACGTGCAGACCTGTCACAAGCAGGGTCAACCCGTGATTATTATAGGAGACGCCCAACACAAAGAGGTCATTGGTATCAATGGCTGGTGCGAAAATCAAGGATTTATTATCGATCAGGAAGAACAGATCGATGAATTGCCTGATCTTGATCACCCATGTGTTGTTGCGCAGACCACATTCTCACTCACTCGATTCAATTCGATTCTAAAAAAGTTAAAGAGTCGATTTGATCCGCTACAGATTCATCGTACCATTTGCGCAGCGACTGAGAAGAGACAAAATGCTTGTATCGAACTAGCCAAAACCGTTGATGCACTACTTGTCATCGGTGGCAAAAACAGTTCGAATACGAAAAAGTTGGTAGAAATTGGGGGGTTATACTGTCCTGTGGTGTTTCATATCGAAACAGCACAAGAAATTCCCTTTCAAGATTTATCGAAATATCATACAATAGGTATAACAGCAGGGGCTTCGACTCCTGACTGGATAACTAAGGAGGTTCTTAAGACTTTGAATCAACAAGGAAATGAACAAACAATGCAAGAAATGATGGAAGAAATGGAAAAGGAAATGCAAAAAATTTATACCCGTGCAATCGTAACCGGATCAATCCTTTCTGTATCAGAAGAGGGTGTTCTCGTTAATATCGGGTACAAATCAGACGCACTTATTCCGAAAAACGAACTTTCTTTCAAAAAAGATGTTCTCTTAGCAGAGCAGTTTAATGTGGGTGATGAGATTGAAGCCGTTGTTGTTAACATGAACGACGGAGAGGGCAATGTTGTCCTATCAACTCGACGTCTCGCACAAAAAGCAGCTTGGAAAAAGGTAAAAGAATTCCAAGACGCTGATCAATCAGTTATGGTAACCATCGACGAAGTAAATAAAGGCGGACTGGTAGCGTACATTGAAGGCTTGCGTGCATATATGCCAGCTTCTCAACTTTCTGTAAGCTACGTCAAAGATTTAGCGCAATACCTGAACCAAGAAATCGAAGCAAAAATCATTGAGTTGAACCCTCGCAAAAACCGCATCATCCTTTCGCACAAAGTAATCGAAGAGGTTATTATGAAAGCGAAAGCTGACGCATTCTGGGCAACCCTTGAAAAAGAGCAAAAGATTGTCGGTAAAGTTAAGAAGATTATGCCATTTGGTGTTTTCGTTGAATTGGGCGGCGTTGACGGCCTGATCCATATTTCTGACTTGTCATGGGGCAAAATCAAGCATCCGAAAGAAGTTCTCACTGTTGGCGACGACGTGGAAACAATCGTTCTTGATTTCAACCGTGAAACAAACCGTATTTCTTTGGGCTACAAGCAATTGATCCCTCATCCATGGGACAACATCGAAGAAAAATACGTGGTTGGCCAAGTGTATGAAGGTAAAGTTGCCCGATTCACTGACTTCGGCGCATTTATCGAGTTGACTCAAGGTGTTGATGGATTGGTTCATATCTCTCAAATCGCCTACGAACGAATCAACAAGGTTTCCGATGTTTTGGAAATTGCACAAATGGTGAATGTGAAGGTATTGAGCGTCGATTCTGAAAACCACAGAATTAGCTTGAGCATCAAAGAAACTTTGGAAAAGCCAGAACGCCCAGAGCGTCCTGAGCGTCCAGCTCAAGACTCCAAGCCAAAGCGCAAGCGCGCGCCTAAGAGAAAAGAAGAAAAGTTTGAGTCTTACACCTCAGGCGATGATTCTGAAATCACAATCGGCGACTTGTTCAAAGATTTGGATCTAGACAACTAAAAAACACAATAAAAAAAGATCATCCTATTGGATGATCTTTTTTTATTGGCTCTATTTTGTTTTCTCTATTTTTCTTGATAGGCTTTCAAAGCCAACTGTAAAATTTCCATGGACCGAATCAAGTCTTCTTTCTTAAGTACATAGGAAATTCGCACTTCAGACAAGCCTCGGCCTGGTGTCTTGTAAAAATCCTTTGCCGGCGACACCATCAAAGTTTCACCCTGATCCTGAAATTCACCTAACATCCAACGCACAAAATCCTCTGCATCAGAAACCGGTAATTCGATAATCATGTAAAAAGCACCTTCCGGGCAATGAAATTTCACACCAGGAATTTTCTTCAGGCTTTCTGTCATCACATCGCGCCTTACTTGATACTCTTCAACCATAGCGGGGAGGGTATTATCTGTGCGTGCAAGCAACTCTACAGCACCAATCTGTTCTAAGGTGGGAACGCATAGTCGCCCCTGGCAGAGCTTCAAGGTTTCTTTGATGAACAATGCGTTCTTTGATGCCAAAACGCCAATGCGGGCGCCACACGCGCTGTAGCGCTTCGATACGCTGTCAACCACGATCAAATTTTCCTTGAGTTCATCAAACTCAGCAAATGATCTCCACGATCCACCATAAACAAACTCACGATAAACCTCATCTGCAATCAAAAAGATTTCATGTTCCACAAGCAGATCCACCAAAAGTCTCATTTCTTCATCATGTAAAACTTTTCCCGTCGGATTTCCAGGATTGGAAACTAGAATCGCCCGGGTTTTTGGAGTAATCAAAGCCTCAATGGTCGCCTTATCCGGCAGAGAAAAGCCTGTGTCCCAGTTTGTGGGAATCGGAATGATCTCAATATCTCCCGCAAGGGCAAAAGCGTTATAATTTGTGTAAAATGGCTCTGGAACCAATACTTGATCACCAGGATCGCAAAGAGTCATCAATGCAAACAACAAGGCTTCACTGCCACCATTTGTCACCAAAATCTCATCCGTTGAAAAGGCAAACCCAGCCCGGTCATAATAGGCCTGATAGGCTTGACGCAAGGGAAGAATCCCTCGAGAATCCGCATATTTTAGCACCGGCTGCTTATAGTTGGCGATAGCCTGATAAAAGGCTTTCGGGGTTTCAATATCCGGTTGCCCAATATTGAGATGATATACATGTACGCCTTCTTTTTTTACTTGATCGCTAACTGGAATCAATTTACGAATTGGTGATTCCGACATTTTTTTAATGCGCTTTGATACGTCCATTTCGCCTCCTTAGATGTGTTTCATAGAATGAATAACATGGGTTAGCACCCCAACAACAGACTTTGTATCCCATTGCGACACCCATTCTGGCGGCGCATAGGATGCAAGGCCCAAAAGAATGATCCCATTGGAGCGTTGATAAAAGGTCCTCATTTCCATTTTCTCGTTTCTTCTCACTAATACTTGATCTCCATTTTCTGGTTGAGCATCCATTTTGATCACCCAGATGTCCCCAGAAGCGTAATTGGGCATATACTCGCGACTTTCAAGCCTGATGAAAAGCAAATCGCCCTTCCGATCCAACTCAAAAAGAGGGAAGTGCCCATCATCTTCTAGCTTGCCTTCCCGCAGGCGCATTTGCACTTCGCTAGGTAGCCGTGCATCAACTTCTTCCGTTCGTCTTCGATCCGTAATCCCCAATAGATAATCGGTGGATATAGAAAATAGAGAAGCCATTTGAATCAGGGTTTGAAAATTTGGAAATCGGTCTCCTTTTTCATACCTTACTATTGTACTCCTGTGACTGTCAAGCATTCTAGCAAATTCTTCTGGTGTCCAATGCTTTTCTACTCTTAACAGACGAAGTCTTTGGGGAAATTGTATTGCTTCTGGCATCTTAGTGCTCCTTCCTAATGGATCGAGAAAGCCTAAGGGAGGAGCGAAGAGATTCATTGATCAACAAGCGATCAATCGGAGCAATTTCGTGACCGTCCAATTGCATGCCTGGAATCTCCATCAATACTTGAAAAAGTTCCTCTAGATTGGAAGAGTGGATAAACTCTTTGCTTAAAATATTGCGATGCTCGGTACGTCCCAATAGATAATCTGTTGACACACGAAATTCATCAGCCAAGCGGACCAGGGTCTCCAAATCAGGATGGCGTTTGTTTGCTTCGTACAGACTAATGGTTTGTTGGGATAAAGATAATTTTTGCGCCAATTCAGATTGCTTCATTTTTGATGCTCTACGTAAAGACTTTAATCGTTCACTAAACATGGCCGTCACCTCTCTACCTTTATTATACCGAAAGAACTTAACAATTTGAAATAAGATATTAAGGAATTGACAACAATTTGTTAATTCTTATCAATATCCAGGCAAACCGCCTCTGGATTCTCTGGAAGTGGCAGGAGGGATTTGATATAATGAAGTGATTTATAAACGGAGGGCAAAATGGAAGAAATTATAGAACTGTCAAAAGAATCAAGCACTCAGACGGGTGAACTTGGCATCACAGTATTAAATCAATGGATCCGAGAAAACTATCGGGAACAGGGTTTAACATATATCATCAAAACCTGGGGTTGCCAGATGAATGAACGTGATTCAGAAATTATGGCTGGCGTCGTTGAAGAATGCGGATACAGGCGCGTTACTCAAGAAGAGGAAGCCGATTTAATCGTATATAACACTTGTTTGATTCGGGAAAATGCAGAAATGAAAGTTTTTGGAAATCTAGGTCAACTGAAGGCCTTAAAAAAGAAAAATCCCAAAATGCGAATCGCTTTGTGTGGTTGCATGGCTCAAAAAGAACACATCGTAGCAAAATTAAAAAAGAGCTATCCCCATGTCGATTTAGTATTTGGCACCCACAATATTCATGAACTGCCGATGCTATTACTGGAAAGCTATCGCCGCAATAAGCGACAAATCCATGTATTGGAGGACGGAGTCAAAACCTATCAAAATCTTCCCTCAAGACGACTCTTTGATTTTAAAGGATTTGTCAATATTATGTACGGATGCAACAATTTCTGTTCCTATTGCGTCGTCCCTTATACAAGGGGACGAGAACAAAGCCGATCCAAGGATGAAATCCTTGCAGAAGTAGAGGCAATGGCTCACGCAGGCTATCAAGAAATTACCCTGCTGGGTCAAAACGTCAATTCCTACGGAAACGATTTAGATTCAAGCATTGTTTTTTCTGATCTTTTGGAAGAGATTGTAGCCGTTGATGGCATAAAGCGCATTCGCTTTATGACTAGCCATCCCAAGGATATTTCAACCCATCTAATCGATGTGATGGCAAAACATCCCACAATCTGTAATCAATTGCATCTGCCCATACAGGCAGGTAGCAATCGTGTCTTAGAAAAAATGAATCGAAAATACACCAAAGAGTCGTATTTGAAAATGCTGAACTACGCAAAGGCAACGATTCCTGACCTGACCATCTCAACTGACTTGATTGTCGGATTCCCAGGAGAGACCGAAGAGGATTTCCAAGATACCTTGGCCATGGTCGAAGAAGCTGAATATGATTTTGCCTTTTCCTATCTCTATTCTCCCAGAGAGGGCACCCCTGCTGCGATGGATCCCAATCAGGTTCCGGATGATGTTAAACACCATCGTTTTGACCGATTAATGGAAACCGTGAATCCCATCTTTTTACGAAAAAATGAAGCCTTGGTTGGTTCAAGCCTGACCGTCTTAGTTGAAGGCGTCAGTAAAAACGATGCCTCAATTCTCAACGGAAGAACAGAGGGCAGCAAACTGATTCATTTTCCAGGAGACCCCGACCTGATCGGCAGCATAGTAAGGGTCAAGGTTAAGCGAGCACAAACCTTTATTTTATTCGGAGAAGTGGAGTGATTGGATGAAAAAACTGACACCAATGATGGAACAATATTTTTCAATTAAGGAAAAACACCCGAATGAGATTTTGTTTTTCCGTATGGGTGATTTTTATGAGATGTTTTACGAGGACGCCATACTCGCTTCAAAGGAGCTCGAAATAGCCTTAACTGCAAGGTCCTGCGGCAACAAGGAAAAAGCACCCATGTGTGGCGTACCCTTCCATTCCGCCCAAGGCTACGTTGTACGATTGATTAAAAAGGGCTATCGGGTTGCCATCTGTGAGCAAACCGAATTGCCACAAAAGGGAAAAACCCTTGTTAATCGGGAAGTGGTTAGAATCATCACCCCTGGAACCCTCAACGATGAGAAACTTTGGGTCAGCGAATCCAATCAATTTCTCTGTGCCATGCACATTGGCTTGGAAGGTGTTGGACTCTCCGCTGTAGACATTACGACCGGTGAATGGTATGCGACACGCACCTCTTTTATCGACGATGCGGATCACCACGCCTTGTTAGCGGAGATCTATAAGTATCGTCCTGTTGAACTTTTGATTTCCAATGAAAATAAGGCTGCTGGTCCCATTACAGAAAAACTAACTCAATACATGCCCACACTGCGTTTGACACCGTGGGTTGAACTGGTTGAAACAGAAGCCTTAAAAATATTCGAAAAAAAACCCGAGCTTTTGACGCGTGGAAAAGAAGAGGTTCAGGAACCTTTGGCCATCAAATCTTCAGCCATGCTCTTGGATTATCTTTACGAAACGCAAAAGGTCAATCTCTCCCATCTTAAACCGGTCTCATTCTATCGTCTTCAGCACTTGTTGCGCTTAGATGCGACAACCCGAAGAAATCTAGAATTGACAGAAACCCTACGAGACGGGTCCACAAAGGGCAGCCTGTTCTGGGTCTTGAATCGAACCAAAACCGCCATGGGCGCTCGATTGCTGAAGCAATGGATCGAACAGCCTCTTCTTGACGTAGAGAAAATCAAGATACGGCAAACAATGATTCATGGATTGCTTTCCAATTATAGCCACATGCTTCAACTTAAGGATTCCCTCAAAGATGTCTATGATTATGAACGGCTGCTGGGCAAGCTCGGATATGGGAGCTTTAGTCCTAAGGATTTCGCATCTCTCAGGCGATCCTTTGCACCCTTGCCGCAGATCAAAGAGCTCTTGCTCAGACACCCTGAAAAGCATCTATTGGCCCTAGGGGCGAATCTAGACGATCTTTCGGATCTCTGGACCCTAATTGAATCTGCAATCTCTGACGATCCACCCTTCCTTGTAAAAGAAGGCGGAGTCATCCGCCAGGGATATTCTCCTGAACTGGATGAAATTCGTGGTCTCGTTAACAACAGCCAGGCTTGGCTCATTCAATTTGAGAGCCAGGAACGGGAACGAACCGGCATTAAAACATTAAAAGTAAAGTTCAATAAAGTGTTCGGTTACTATATTGAGGTAAGTAAATCTCAAATCGTCAACGTCCCTTTGGATTATCATCGAAAGCAAACCCTTGTTAATGCAGAACGATATATTACGCCAGAATTAAAACAGATGGAGGATCAAATCCTAGGGGCGGAAGAACGCGCCCTGCGCTTGGAACAAGTCTTAATCAAAACCCTACAAGAGGAATTATCAAAGGCCATTCCACGCATTCAAGACACCGCATCTCAAGTTGCACAACTCGATACCGTTATTTCCTTGGCTACCGTAGCTCGAGAGGGACAATATGTGCAACCGAAAATTAAGGAGTCCGGTGACCTTACCATCCAAAACGGACGCCATCCTGTGATCGAAAAGATGATCGGTAAAACGGATTTTATCGCCAATCACACCTTGCTCAACCAAGACGATCATCGCATGTTGATCCTTACAGGCCCCAATATGGCTGGAAAATCCACCTATATGAGACAGGTGGCTCTCATTACGCTAATGGCCCAAATGGGCTCCTATGTCCCAGCGGACAAAGCTGAAATTCCCCTTGTGGATCAGATCTTTACAAGGATTGGTGCCTCCGATGATCTGGCACAAGGTCAAAGTACCTTTATGGTTGAAATGAATGAAGTTGCCAATATCCTCAGCCATGCAACTGATCAAAGTCTTGTGATTCTTGATGAAATTGGCCGAGGCACAAGCACCTACGATGGATTGAGCATCGCCTGGGCAGTGGTAGAATATCTTTCCAATAAAAATCGCTGCGGAGCGAAAACCCTCTTCGCCACCCATTACCACGAACTCAGCGAGTTGGAAGAAAAGGTGGATGGTGTAAAAAACTATAAGATCTCCGTAAAAGAAGAGGGGGATCAGATCTATTTTACGCGTAAAATTTCCCGTGGTAGTGCAGACAAAAGCTATGGCATCGAAGTAGCCAAACTGGCTGGGGTTCCCAATCCAATCATCCAACGCGCCAAGTCTATTCTTCAGGCGCTGGAGGAAAGTGATTTGACTCGACAGGATCGTGCCCTCCAAATGGAAATGAAGTTACCCAGTCCTAGTGCGGAGATACAAACAAATCCCCACCATCTAGAGATCATTGAGGCCTTAAAAAATCTGGACACCAATCAGATTCGACCCATCGAAGCTTTGGTTTTACTCGATGAATTAATTGCGAAATGTAATATATAGAGATATGAGGTGCAATATGAATGCAAATCGTAGTGTAATAAATCTGTTAGATGCCAATACGATTAACCAAATTGCCGCGGGAGAAGTCATTGAACGCCCCGCTTCCATCGTAAAAGAGCTCGTGGAAAATGCCATTGATGCGGGTTCCACACAAATTGTTGTAGATTTTCAAGAAGGCGGTAAAAAAAGAATCCGCGTTTCCGACAATGGAAAGGGGATTTATAAGGAAGATTTTTCGAAGATCTTTTTGCGACATACCACCAGCAAAATTTCGCAGGCCAAGGACCTTTACGCCATCACTTCCTTGGGCTTTCGCGGAGAAGCCTTGGCCAGTATTGCTGCTGTCGCTTCGGTTCAACTTTTCTCCAAGGGGGAAGAGGAAGAAGAGGGGCATTATATTCACTTTCGTGGAGGCAAACAATTGGATTTCCATCCGACGGGAAGCAATCAAGGCACGCAAATCGTTGTTGAAGATCTCTTCTTTAACACGCCTGTGCGAAGCAAATTTTTGAAATCAACTCAAGTAGAGTCTGCACGCATCTATGATATCGTCAAACGTACTGCCCTCAGTTTCCCATTTATTTCCTTTGAATGTATCCGGGAGGGGCAACAAATTTTCTATAGCTCTGGAAACGGCAAGGTCGAAGATATTCTCTTGGATCTGCAAGGTGTCCACTATTTTGAGCAATTATTTCCCATCGATGCAGAAAATTCCGGTATAAGAGTGTCAGGATTTCTATCGGATCCCAACGCTTCAAGAGGCAGTAGAAATCATCAATACTTTTTTTTGAATCATCGATTTGTAGCGAGCCGTATATTCCGTTTCGCCCTGGAGGAAGCCTTTAAACCCTATTTGATGAAGGGAAGGTTCCCCATTGCCATTCTTTCCGTTGAAATGGATCCGAGTCGAATTGACGTAAATGTGCATCCCACCAAACTGGAAGTTCGATTTCAAGGGGAGAAAGAGGTACAGGAGCAAATGACAAGCCTGCTCAAGTCCGCTCTTTATGCGCATCTGCAACCAAAGACCTGGGCATTTAAAGAAAATGAGAAATCGGCAGAAAAAAAAGAACCCGTTCAACTAAAAAATTCAGAGGATTCTACCGAAGTGCTATCACAATGGATCCATCGATATGCGCTGGATGAAGCAGAATCAACTCAACTCAATCTTTCTGAATCAGATGAACCACTTACTCCTAGTGCTGATTTGGAACTTACGAAAGATAACGTTCCTTATCGGAACGAATATGCTTTTCAGCCACCTTTACCAGCAAAATTCCTAGCTCCCTTTGCTTATCCAAGTCTATATGTCTCAGAAATTTTTGGAACCTATTTGCTAGCTAAATCAGCCTTTCCAGAGGCTTTATATCTAATCGATCAGCATGCGGCCCACGAACGAATCCTATACGAAAAACTTCGTTCCCATGCATGGGATCATAGCCAAAAGAGTCAACAACTACTTTTACAGCCGCGTGCTATCTCTTTAAATCAAACCGAACGGGAACTGGCGGAACGATACAAAGCCCGCTTTGCCCAATACGGCATAGAAATCGAAAGTCTAGGGGATGCAACCATGGTTTTGAGAAGCGTTCCCCTAGAGCTATCACAAACGGATCCTGAACGTTTTTTCATTCGCCTTTTAGATGAAATTAGTCGCTTGAGCGAACGGGTTTTATCATCCCAAGAAGAGGATGCCATCGCGCAATCCGCCTGTAAGGCTGCGGTAAAAGCGGGTGATCCCCTAACTAAAGAAGAGATCGATGCTTTATTCAAGGACCTTCAAAAATGCGAAGATCCCTTTCATTGTCCCCATGGACGACCAACCATGATCCGCCTGACACAAGCTGAACTTGAAAAGAAATTTGGGAGAAGAACATAATGCAAACTATACTTAATTCAAAGGTACTCTTTGTTGTGGGACCCACAGCAGCTGGGAAAACGAGCCTCTCCATTGAATTGGCACGTCGATATCAGGGCGAGATTTTGTCCTCTGACTCCATGCAGATTTATCAAGGCTTCACCATTGGAACCGCCAAGGCAAGCAAGGAAGAACAAGCCGAAATCCCGCACCATCTCTTGGATATGATAGAAGCCACCGGCACTTATTCCGTTGCAGAATATCAAGACGATGCGCTAGGCTTGATCGAAGACATTCAGGGACGAGGCAAAACCCCCATTGTCGTTGGGGGAACCGGCCTCTATATGCAATCCCTTCTTTATCAGCTTGATTTTTCACAGACGAATAAGAATGATGCCCTGAGACAAGAGCTCGAAAGCAAAGAAACAAAAGTCTTATATGACCAGTTACTTGCTCAGGATCCAGAGGCTAAAGATCAAATTCACCCCCATAATCGAAAGCGGGTCATTCGTGCGTTAGAAATTTTAAACGACCAAGAAAAGCGAAAGACAAATTCCTTTAGAAAACCAAGGGAAGAGTTTTCCTCGATTTTGATTGGCATCAACTTTCGTGATCGATCATCCCTCTACAAGCGAATCAATGATCGCGTTGATCTCATGATTAAAGCTGGATGGATCGAAGAAATCCAAAGTTTGATTGATCAGGGCGTTCCAAAATCCGCCCAAGCCTTTCAAGCCATTGGATATCCAGAACTCCTGAAGGTGATTGAGGGAGAAATGCCATTAGATGAAGCAATTGAAGTGATTAAGCAAAAATCAAGGCGATATGCGAAGCGTCAATTGACATGGTTTCGAAAGGAAGCCAATATCCAATGGTTTTATTGGGAGGACTATGATTGCGACCCCAAAAAGCTATTCAAAGCCGTTCATGAGGCTTATCAAACCGTGATCAATTGCGAAACAGAAGACACCGAGGAGGCGTAGCATGACAGATACTCAACAGTCCGATTCACTATTTTCATCATTCTCTTGCTCATCAGAGGACAAACAATTTTTGGATCACTCCTATCGCAGGATCTTGCCACAATTTTCTGAACTGGAATCCATTCAAATCCAAAACGAAAAAAAAATTCTAGATATCTTTCGTGAATCTCGATTAGAGAGTGCTCATTTTCAATGGAATACCGGTTATGGCTATGATGACATCGGTCGCGAAAAGGTAGAAGAAATTTATGCCAAGCTCTTTCGTGCTCAAGCAGCCTTGGTACGTCCAACCATCGCTTCAGGCACCCACGCCTTGGCATTAACCCTTAGAGGATTGCTACTGCCCGGGGACGAGGTTGTCTCCATTACAGGAACTCCTTATGACACCCTTTTAAAGGTATTGGGAATCAGTGGAGATGAGCCAGGGAATCTTTCTGAATTTGGCATTGGATTTCGTGAACTGCCGCTTTCTCAGCAAGGACAAATCCAAATTTCCAAACTGGCAAACTTTATATCTGATACGACCAAGGTCGTTATGATTCAACGTTCCACCGGCTATTCTGTTCGACCAGCTATCCGCATGGAGGAAATGTCGGCCGCAATTGCAGCCGTTAAAGAGATCCGATCCGATTTGATTGTCATGGTCGACAACTGTTACGGTGAATTTGTTGAAACGATAGAACCGATTGAAATTGGCGCCGATCTCGCTGTTGGATCTTTAATTAAGAATCCCGGAGGTGGACTCGCCCTGTCAGGCGGTTATGTAGCAGGAAGCGAAGTCTTGATTAATCGCATCGCCAATTTTTTAACGGCTCCTGGGGTGGGGAAGGAGTGCGGTTTAACCTTTGGTCAATCTCGTTCCATTCTTCAAGGTTTATTTTTTGCGCCTCAAGTCGTTTGTAACGCTTTGAAAAGCGCTCTTCTTTTTGCATCTGTCTTTGAAGATTTGGGTTATGAAACCTATCCGAATACGAAAATGAATCGCGGCGACATCGTGCAAACCATCCTTTTAAACAATCAAAAGAATGTGGAGGTTTTCTGCCAAACCATCCAAAAATGTTCACCAGTCGATTCTTTTGTGCGTCCGATTCCTTGGGAAATGCCGGGCTATGCAGACCCCGTTATTATGGCTGCAGGAACTTTTGTGCAGGGTGCTTCAATCGAACTCAGCGCCGACGCGCCCATGCGTGAGCCTTTTGCGGTTTATGTACAGGGCGGCTTGATTTTCACCCAAACCCTCTATGCTGTCGCAGAGATGATTGCTTATTATCGACAATAAGGCTGCGTCCGACAAGATGGGGGAAGCCTCAAAATAATAAAAACAAGCATGAAAAAAGAAGTTCCATATAGGAACTTCTTTTTTATTTTATTCCATTTTGTCACCGTTGTTTCTCCACATGGACAATTCGTCTTAATGAAGCTGACGAAATACCCCAACAACCTTTCCGATCACAAGAGCATCGCTGCTGTAAATGGGTTGATATAGGTCGTTTTCCGGTTGAAGACGAATCCGGTCTTTTTCCTTAAAGAAACGTTTCACTGTCGCTTCATCATCTAAAAGAGCAACAATGATCTCACCGTCATTGGCTGTTTTTTGTTGACTAACCAATATATAATCACCGTCGTGAATTCCCGCATCAATCATGCTGTCGCCACGAACCGTCAGCATAAAACACTGCTTGTTACCAATAAAATCTGCGGGAACAGGGAAGCTGTCTTCCACGTTTTCAATGGCTAGAATTGGAGCGCCTGCTGTTACTTTTCCAACGACCGGAACATTAATAACCTCCCGTTTGGTTGCAAAAGAAAAATCATCTCGATCAAGAATTTCAATCGCTCTTGGTTTCGTCGGGTCTTTACGAATATATCCCTTTTTTTCCAGGGAAGAAAGATGAGCATGTACAGTAGAGGGGGATTTTAGTCCAACAGCCGTACAAATTTCGCGCACCGCCGGGGGATAACCACGATCCATTAAGCTCTGTTTGATATAATTTAAAATGTTTAATTGCTTGTTACTTAGATCTTCATACACCTTATTCATCTCCTTTCTCATTTCTTATAGCCTGATTATATCAGAACTACAGCCATTTTACAAACATTTGTTCGAAAAGACCTTGACATCGAACGCGCGTTCTTTTATAATGAATCTAGAACAAGCGTTCGGAGGTGCTTAAAGATGAAAAAATGGATGAATTGGATGATCGTACTACTTGCAGTAGCAATCGTTTTATCAGGCCTAACCCTGGTATTCGCTTTAGGAAATGAAACAAATTTCCAAGAAAACAATGCCATGACGGAAATGGAAGATCCCAAAGTCAATTCGGATCCTTCTGAACTTTACGAAAGTAAGGTGCCGTACAAGATTCAGTCCGGCGATAGCCTATGGAAATTGACAGCAAATTATTCAGGAAGCCTCGGCCGACAAGATCTCATTCTTCAAATCATGGCGTACAACGAGTTAAGAGATGCCTCAAAATTACAAATTCATCAGGTTATTTATCTTCCGGGATGCCTTTCTTTAGTTGACTAAGGGGATGTGTATTCAGGGCTTGACGCAATCGATCGTCATCGATATGAGTATAGATCTGTGTTGTGGCAACACTTTCATGTCCCAAAATTTGCTGAAGCGCACGAATATCAACATGACCATGTTGATACATCAAGGTGGCAGCTGTATGGCGAAGCTTATGGGGAGAGTATTTTTTGGGATCTAATCCCGCAGCCAAAAGATGCCGCTTCAAAAGATGTTGAACGGCACGGACACTAATTCGCTCTTTTCGCTTGCTTAAGAATAGTGCGTTTTTATCCTTTTGAGATGGGGGACGCACCGCTAAATAAGCACCAATTGCCGCTATACACGCCTCATTTAAATAGATCGTTCTTTCTTTATTGCCCTTGCCAATTACGGTGAGGGTATCTTCTTTAATCCTGTCTATATCAATGCCTACCAATTCTGAGATCCGCATACCACAATTTAAAAACAACATAATGATCGCATAATCCCGTTTTGCATTTTCACCCTGAATATGTTCAAGTAGCCCGATGGATTCATCAAGGGTTAAAAACTGTGGATGGCGCATACTGTTCTTTGGAGACTCTAAGCGTTCTGCTGGATTTTCAGTAAGTACATTCACAATTTGATGATAGTACTTAAAAAGAGCGCGGATACTGGCTACTTTTCTGGAACGGGTTCTGCTGCCATTGCCGCATTCACGCTCCAAAAATCCAATATAGGAGAAGAGGTCTTGGAGGGTAACTTGTTTTAGATCCTTGGCGTCGTATGCTAAATAGCGTTTTTCGCTGACATCGTCCAAGGATTGTAAATGTTCTTTGCGGAGAATCATATATTTAACAAAGCGTCTAAGATCATAACGATACTCACGAACGGTATTTGGCGACTTACCGCGAATCGTTGACAAGTAATCCAAAAAGTCTGTAATTAGATAAGGATCCATATGTGCCTCCATTTTTCATGCATTTTGCTCGTTTTTTATGGTTAGTCGCAAAATACTTATTTTGCGACTTTATTATACCAAAAATACACAAAAAAAGCAAATATCCGAAGATATTTGCCGTTTTTAGCGTTATTTATATGAATTTTAGGAATTTTTAGATAGAAAGCTCCACATGAACATTTAATTGATCCTGGTAAGCGTCCAAAATCGGTTGAACAACGGTTTCCACATATTCTTCAACTTGTTGCGCTGATCGACCTGTATATTTCTTCGGATCCAATAGATCATTCAGTTCCGATGCTGTCAGATCAAAATGATCGTTTGCAATAATACGTTCCATCAAATCATTAGACTTTCCTTTTACTTTTACTTCAGCGCCGGCTTCCATGGACAAGACTCGAATCTCTTCATGAAGCACTTGACGGTCGCCGCCTTTTTTTACAGCTTCCATTAAAATATTTTCCGTTGCAATAAATGGTAGTTCCTCCATAATGTGTTTATGAATGACCTGCGGATAAACAACCAAACCGTCAAAAATATTGATCCCGATCGCTAAAATCGAATCTGTTGCCAAATATCCCTGCGCAACAGCCAAACGTTTGTTCGCTGAGTCATCTAATGTTCGTTCAAACCATTGGGTCGCTTCCACCAAAGCTGGATTCATGGTATTTGAAATCACAAATTTTGCTAAGGCCGCAATCCGTTCCGATCGCATGGGGTTTCTTTTGTATGCCATTGCCGATGAACCGATTTGATTTTTCCCAAATGGTTCTTCCACTTCCTTCAAATGCTGCAGCAAACGAATATCATTGGTCATTTTATGCAAAGATTGTGCGATACCACCGAGAACATTCAATGCAAAACTATCCAGTTTTCGTGTATAGGTTTGCCCTGTCAATCCAAAGGTTTGCTCAAAGCCCATTTTAGCTGCTACTTTTGCCTCCAATGCCTTAACCTGCGCATCATCGTTGTCAAAAAGCTTCATATAGCTTGCCTGAGTACCTGTTGTCCCCTTTACACCGCGGAATCTGTACATTTTTTTCAAATCAATCAACATTTCATAATCAAGGACTAGATCCTGAAGCCACAGTCCTGCTCTCTTCCCCACAGTTGTTAATTGTGCTGGTTGAAAATGCGTGAATCCCAAGGTCGGTTGTGAACGATGTGCCATGGCAAACTTTGAAACCCGTTCGATTAAATTGACGAGTTTTCGCTCAATCTCATCAGATGCCGCACGAATTTGAATCACATCTGTATTATCGCCTACATAAGCACTGGTTGCACCCCAATGAATAATCCCTTTGGCACTGGGACAAACTTCCCCATATGTATGAATATGCGCCATAACATCATGGCGGAATTCTTTTTCTTTAATCTTCGCCAACTCGTAATCAATGTTTTCGACCTGTGACTTCATTTCTTCCAATTGCGCATCCGTAATCGGCAATCCCAATTCTTTTTGCGATTCAGCCAAGGCGACCCATAATTTTCTCCAGGTTGTAAATTTATAATCTGGTGAGAAAATGTATGACATCTCTTTACTGGCATAACGGGTGATCAGTGGATTTTGGTACTCTCTCATTCTATTCCTCCTCAAAATCTATCTCGTTAAATATGCGCGAATTCGCTCAAGCCCCTCTATGATTAAAGCTTCCGACGTTGCATAGGACAATCGAATATAAGTGTTCATACCGAATGCATCTCCAGGAATTACCGCAACAGAAGCTTCTTCAAGCATGGTCTGCGCCAATTCAGAAGCTGATTCAAAGTTGAATTTTCTTATATAAAACGCACAGTCTACCATGACATAGAATGCACCCTTGGGCTTGATAAATTGAACATTAGGGATCTCACTTACAATTTTAACCATCAACTCTTTTCGCTTTTCAAAAACAGCACGCATAGCTTCCACTTGGCCAGACTCCTTCTCTAAAGCCGCCAATGCCGCGTATTGAGAAATCGTATTGGGATTTGAAGAGACATGACTCTGTAGGCTCGTCATTCCTTTTGTTAAATCTAGCGGAGCCGCTGAATACCCAATTCTCCACCCAGTCATTGCATATGCCTTTGAAAAGCCATTGATAATAATCGTTTTTTCTTGTATTTCCTTGGATAAGCTGGCAATACTGATATGGTCTACGCCTCCATATACCAATTTTTCATAGATTTCATCAGAAATCACCCAGATATCATGTTTCACTGCCCAACTTCCGATCGCCAGTAATTCTTCCTGATCATAGACAACACCGGTTGGGTTGTTTGGCGAATTAACAAGTAGGGCCTTTGTTTTATCCGTTCTTGCTGCCTCCAAGTCGGCAACCGTCATTTTGTACTGATTTTCTTTCTTTGTTTTCACAAAGATAGGAACCCCATCAGAAAGTTTGATCAGTTCTGGATAGCTCACCCAATACGGCACCCCGACTAAAACCTCATCGCCAGGATTGCAGATCGCTTGAAAAGTGTTAAAAAGTGCTTGTTTCGCTCCCGTAGAGACCACAATTTGGTTCTCTTGGTAAGAAATGCCTTGGTCTTCTTTCAGTTTATTGCAAATTGCAGTTTTTAGTTCCACAATACCGCTAGCCGCAGTGTATCCAATGTGGCCTTCCTCGACTTTTTCAATGGCCACATCACGAATATACCTTGGAGTGGCAAAGTCGGGTTCTCCTGCGCCAAAACTGATCACATCGACGCCAGCTTGCTTCATCGCCTTTGCCTTCGCAGTAATCGCAAGGGTCATAGATGGTTGAATTTTTTGAATTCGATTTGATAGCATACGATCGCCTCCTTTGTTTCCTTTGTATAATATATCATAAATATGAAAAAAAATAATCCTTTCGGACTATTTTTTTCCTAAACAGGATAGGTTTCATCCTCATTATCCATTTGCCATAAATCCGTATCAATTTTATAAAGCCCAGTCTCCCGCTTTTGGAAAAACTCCAAAGCGACCTGAGGGAAAAGTAGATAGGTCAATTCATCCTCATCCTGTTCCATATATTTTTTTATCTCACTTGGGATCTGCTTCATCATCGGTTTCAACAAATCTGCTGGACGTACCAAAATTTGAGCCTCATCTCCAATGATTTTCTGAACAATTTCTTTTGAAATTTCAGCTGGTGGACGACCATACATACCACGAACATAATTCTTAATTTCCTTGGGTACAATTTTGTAGCGTTCTCCCGTCAATACATTAAAGACAGCTTGGGTTGTCACCATTTGACTCATGGGTGTCACCAAAGGCGGATATCCAAGATCCTTTCGAACATGGGGCACTTCATTAAGTACCTCTTCCAAACGATCCTGCGCATGTTGTTGTCCCAATTGTGAAAGAAGATTCGAATACATCCCTCCTGGTACCTGATTGATCAAAGTGGATACATGGGTCCGCATTACCTTTGGATTCAAAAGTCCCTCGCTGACGTACTTGCCACGCAAATCTTCAAAATACTCCGCAATTTCAGTGAGTGGTTTGATATCAAGTCCAGAGTCATAGGGTGTATTGGCAAACTGTGCAATCACAACCTCTGTAGGTGGCTGACTGGTCCCATTAGCAAAGGGCGATAAGGCCGTATCTAGAATATCCACACCCGCTTCCGCAGCTTTCATGTACGTTTGATTCGCCATTCCTGTAGAGCAATGGGAATGCATCTCCAAGGGTACATCCACAGCTTCCTTAATTCGTGAAACCAACTCATAGGCTTCATAAGGCAATAGAATTCCCGACATGTCCTTGATACAAATGGAATCGGCACCTAGGTTGACATATTCTATTGATTTTTCTACATAATAACCAATATTATGGACGGGACTTTTTGTATAAGAAATAGCCGCCTGCGCATGAGCGCCTGCTTCCTTAGTTTCATGGATGGCCAATCGAATATTGCGTGCATCATTTAAGGCGTCAAAAATTCGAATAATATCAATTCCATTTCGTACAGAGGCATGAATAAATGCACTGACCACATCGTCAGGGTAATGACGATATCCCAATAGATTCTGTCCCCTAAGGAGCATCTGCAACTTTGTATTGGGCATGGCAGCCCTTAAAATTCTCAACCGTTCCCACGGATCTTCGTTCAAGAACCGCAGACTTGCGTCAAATGTAGCTCCTCCCCATACCTCCATGGCGTGATAGCCAATCTGATCTAAGGCCGCTGCAATGGGAACCATTTCACTGGTTCTCATTCTTGTTGCAATTAATGACTGATGTGCGTCCCGAAATATTGTTTCTGTTATTTGAATCATAAAGTTCTCCTCTTTTCCAAGCCATACAAGACAGGTGGATCATTTTTTTGATTTAAAAATGTAAATTTCCACGTCTGAAATTTTCGCTGGTCATAGGTTCCTAAATGAGTTTCAACACATTGGCATTCTAAGCATCCCGATTCATGACCGGGATAAGCGAGAATCATAATCACACCACCGACCTTTAAAATCTCACTGGCCGCATGAATGCTTTGAATGGTGGTTTTTCCTTGTGTCGAAATGGATTTGTCACCACGAGGTAAATAGCCAAGGTTATATAAAACACAGGCGATCTCCTGAAATCCATACTTCAACAAATTCTCATGACCATCTAGATGAAGGGTCATTTTTTTTGAACTTTCCAGCCTTTTCTTTGTAGCTCTTAAAGCCTCCTGTTGGATATCAAACCCATGTACATGGCCTGTCTCCCCAACAGCTTGCAGTAGCCATTCTGTGTCATATCCATTCCCAACGGTAGCATCTATCGCAATTTCTCCATCAAAATCATAATTTTGTTGCAGATAGAATTTTGAAAATGCCATAGCGGAATTAAACTCATGCTTCATGGTGGCAAGATCCTTTCAAGAGACTCTCAATCTGAACAGTTGACTCAAATTGGAATTCTTTCCTTAAAAAGGCACAAGAATCCGCTGCTTGCATAAAAAACATACCACGAGCAGCCATGGCACCTAGTATGCCTTTAAAGAAAAAATCGCGCATCACCGGTTGATTCGTCAGTGGTTCTAAGTCAAAGTGGTGAAGCGTAATGGTTAAATCTACACTTTCAACTGCGGCAATGCCAAGGACTTCCTTATTTCCATTATACATGGCAAAACACATCCAATTGGGTTGAAACTTCTTACAATCCGTCCATTTCTTAGTGACAATTTCTTGAATATTCATATGATTTCGCACTTGCTCGACTGAAAACATCGTTACCTCCCTGCACGTAAGGATTCAATTTCTTGTTTTGATAGCATGCGATACTCTCCGGGTTTTAGGGCTCCCAATACAAGGGATCCCATTCGAATTCGTTTCAAATCAACCACGGGATGATCAATCATGTCGCACATTCTGCGCACTTGGCGATTGCGCCCTTCTTGGATCGTTATTTCAAAAAGTGTGTTGTTCCCCTTTGGAACAATGTTGTCAACAAGTGCCGCTTTGGTCTTCTGACCTTCTAACTCAATCCCTTTTCTCAAGCGATCAAATTCTTCAGAAGAAGCTCTTCCTTCCACCAACACCTGATAGGTCTTGTCTACCTCGTGGCGGGGATGAATCATATAATTGGTAAACTCTCCATCATTTGTCAATAGAAGCAAACCTGAAGTCATAAAGTCCAATCGTCCTACTGGATAAACCCGTGGTTCCTTTGGCAAGTAATCCGTAACTACCCGGCGACCATGGGGGTCGCTAACCGAAGAGATGACATGAATGGGTTTGTAAAATAGATAATAGACATAGTCTTCTTTATAAATAACCACTCGTCCGTCGACAACCACGTGGTCCGACCCAGGAGTCACTTGGATTCCCATCTCCGTTACAATCTCACCATTGACGATTACACGACCATCAGCAATCCATTGTTCGGCTTTTCTACGAGAAGTAACTCCCGCTGAAGCGATATATTTTTGCAATCTCATCATTTTTTCCCTTTTCTGGCAGATTGATAATTCGGCAATTCTTCGATTTGATTCAAACCAAAGTGAATTAAAAACTCATCGGTTGTTCCATAAATCATCGGTTTTCCCGGCGCATTCTTTCTTCCGCGAATACAAATCACTCCGCGTTCCAAAAGTGTATGCAAACTACTCTCCGCCCGCACTCCACGAATTGCTTCAATTTCAGCCCGAGTGATCGGTTGTCGA